>DASYIN010000050.1:0-35758 GCA_035997505.1 Steroidobacteraceae bacterium
GCATCGCGCAGCAGCGGCCAGTTTTGCGGATCGTGATAGCGCAGAAATGCCTTGTGCAGGCGGCGCACCTTGATGCCCTTCGGTATCACGACCTCTTCGCTCGAGCGGCTGATCTTCTTCAGGGGATTCTTCGCCGAGTGATACATGGCGGTCGCGGTTGCCATGGGCGACGGCAGGAAGGCCTGCACCTGATCGGCGCGGAAGCCGTTCTTCTTCAGCCACAACGCCAGCTCGAGCATGTCGACATCGCGCGTCCCGGGATGCGCCGCGATGAAGTAAGGAATCAGATATTGCTCCTTGCCCGCTTCTTTCGAATATTTGTCGAATAGCTCCTTGAACCGGTAGTAGCTGCCGACGCCGGGCTTCATCATTTTCGACAAGGGACCATCACCGATGGCCTCCGGCGCAATTTTCAGATAGCCGCCGGTATGATGCGTCGCCAACTCCTTCACATACTCCGGCGATTCGACCGCCAGATCATAGCGAACGCCGGATGCGATCAATACTTTCTTGACGCCCTTCAGGGCGCGTGCGCGACGATACAAGCTGATGAGCGGCGCGTGATCGGTATTGAGATTCGGACAGATTCCCGGGAAAACGCAGGATGGCCGCCGGCAAGCCGACTCGATCGCCGGACTCTTGCAATGCAGCCGATACATGTTGGCAGTCGGACCGCCAAGATCCGAGATCACGCCGGTGAATCCCTTGACTTCATCGCGAATGGTCTCGATCTCCTTGATCACTGAGTCCTCCGAACGACTCTGGATGATTCGACCTTCATGCTCCGTGATCGAACAAAATGTGCATCCGCCGAAACATCCGCGCTGGATGGCCACGGAAAATCGAATCATGTGATAGGCGGGAATCTTCGCGGCGCCGTAGGCGGGATGCGGGCGCCGCGCGTAGGGCAATTCGTAGATCGCATCCATGTCCGCGGTGCTCAACGGGATCGGCGGCGGATTCAGCCACAACTCGAGACCTGCGTGCCGTTGCACCAACGCGCGCGCATTGCCCGGGTTTGATTCCATGTGCAGGATGCGCGACGCATGCGCGTACAACACGGCATCCTTGCTGACCTGTTCGAATGAAGGCATGCGAATGACGCTGCGCTCGCGCTGTGCGTTCGGCACCTTGCGGTAGAACTTCACTACTTTTTCGGCGGGCGCCGACGTGGCCGACGTTGCCGGCGCCGTAGGCGCCGAGGGCAGTGCGGGCGTCGAAGCGCTTCTGCGCTGCTCCTCGCTGGCATAAGGATCCACGGGCGGGTTCAGCGCGCCCGGCGTATCCAATTCGCTGGAGTCGATTTCCACCCATCCCGCCGGCATGCCGCGGCGCAGGTAAGCCGTCCCGCGCAGATCGGTGATGTCGCTTATCGATGCGCCTTCGTGCAGGCGATGCGCGATTTCGCCAATCTGCCGCTCGGCGTTGCCGTACACCAATAGATCGGCTTTCGAATCGACCAGAACGGAGCGGCGCACCTGATCGGACCAGTAATCGAAATGAGCGATTCGCCGCAGGCTGGCTTCGATGCCGCCGACGACGATCGGCGAGTGCTTGAATGCCTCGCGGATTCGCTGCGAATAAACGATGACGCATCGATCCGGCCGCTTGCCGCCGAGACCACCGGGCGTATACGCATCGTCGCTTCGAACACGCCGATCCGATGTGTAGCGATTCACCATCGAGTCCATGTTGCCGCCGGTCACGCCAAAAAACAGACGCGGCTCCCCCAGTACCTCGAAATCTTGAGTGCTGTGCCAATTCGGCTGCGCAATGATCCCCACCTTGAAGCCTTGCGCCTCGAGAACTCGCCCAATGATGGCCATTCCGAAACTCGGATGATCGACATAGGCGTCGCCGGTGACAATGATGACATCGCATTGCGTCCAGCCGAGGGCCGCCATTTCCGCGCGCGATGTTGGCAGAAAGGTCGCCGGCGTTGCGCCGGCGACACGAGCATTACTCTGCGAAAATAGGGGGGCGGCGCTTTGCACGCCCGCGATTAGGCCTGATTGCAAGGCTTAAGTACAACGAAACCCATCACCCAAGATCAATGGGGTAATAGATCTGCGCATCTTCGCGCTGCACCAACAACGCAACATTATGCCCGGCCCGGGCAACCTCGCGCTTCAAGTCGGCCACCGTGGCGACCCCTACCCCGTTGACACCCAAGACCACGTCTCCGGGCTGCAACCCGGCGGCCAACGCCGGCCCCGTGACATCCTCGACCAGCAGACGCCCCTTGGTGTGCAATTCCTGCTGTTCGCCTGGCTGTAGCGAGCGCAGCACGAGCCCAAGTTTGCCGCCCCCGTCCTCGCCGCGGGTTTTGGCAACCTGCGTGGCTGAATCCTCCAGCAATACAGTCTTGACGTTGACTTCCGTCGCCTTGCGATCGTGCCAAATTCCCAAGCGGGCCTGGCTGCCGGGAGGCAGCTGGGAAATGATGGCCGGCAGATCGTAGGAATGATCGACGTTGCGTCCGTTCACGCTGGTGATTACATCGCCTGCTTTCAGTCCGGCCTTCTCGCCCGGACCGGTCGGATCCACCGCGCTGATCAGCGCGCCGTGCGGCGTGGTAAGGCCGAAAGACAGCGCCAGCTGCTGGCGAATATCCTGCACCGATACGCCGATGCGGCTGCGAATCACCTTGCCGTTCTTCTGCAGCTGATCCTTGACGCTCAGTGCCGTATCAATGGGTATGGCAAACGAGACGCCCATGTACCCGCCGGTGCGGCTGTAAATCTGTGAATTGATGCCGATGACCTCGCCGTCGATGTTGAACAGCGGGCCGCCGGAATTACCCGGGTTTACGGCCGCATCGGTTTGAATGAAGGTCACGTAGTTGGTGGTGCTGCTGCCGTCGATCAAGGGGCGGCCGATCGCACTGATGACGCCCGCGGTCACGCTGTTTTCAAAGCCGAACGGCGAGCCAATGGCAATGGCCCATTGACCGGGACGCAGTTTCGAGGGATCGCCAAAGCGCACGGTTGGCAGGCCAGTCGCGGCAATTTTAATCAATGCCACATCGCTCGGCTTGTCGATGCCGACGACCTTGGCGGTGAATTCCCGCCGGTCCGTGAGCGTTACGGTGACTTCGGAGGCATCGGACACCACGTGCGCGTTGGTCAAAACGTAGCCGTCGGGGCTGACGATGAATCCTGAACCCACACCCTTGCTCGGGGGCGCGCGTTCTGGTGTCGGGGACTGGAAGCGGCGGAAGAATTGAGACAGCGGATCATCGCCATCTCCTTGGCCATTGGGTCCGGCGTTGGGCCCCAGGATCTTCTGCGCCTTTTCCGTGACGCTGACGTTCACGACCGCCCCGCCCGCTTCGGCAACCAGACCCGAGAAATCCGGCAGCCCCGTGACACGCCCGGCCGCCGAGCTTGCGGGGGCCAGGGCCGCCACGGTGGGCGCGACGGCTTGCGCAGGCCCGGCGCCGGCGTCCGAGCGCTGATGAGCGACGATCACTACAAAGGTGGCCGCGACCGCTGCGAGCGACCAGGTTCTGATGCTTCCCATTGAAATAAGTCCTCTGACCTTGAAAGATTCCGGATTCAAAGACTGACCCTGAACTGGGGCGTTGGTTGCAATTTTCCAGGTCAAACGGGGTATTTTTCAAGCTCTCTACGCGTCTGGGGGCCCGAAATGTGAATTCCCCATGGGTAATGCAGGGGTATCAGCGACTACGCTTATCGGCATGGCAGAAGCGGGTCCAATTTTGGTGGTGGTCGGAGGAGACACCAAACGCATCCAATGGCTCACTCATCATGTGACAAGCCACTGGCCGACCGCGCAGGTGACAACCCTGCGGGCCGGCGAATCCGCGCCCTTGAGCCGTCTGATCAGCGAGCGCACCCCGGATGCCGTCCTATTACAAGCCGATTTCGCCAGTGAGGCCCTGTCCAATGCCGTCCTCGGCAGCCTGACCCAGCTGCTGCGAATGCAGCCTGCGCTGTACTGCATTTTGCTCGCCGAAAACGGCAATGAACTGGCGGCGGTTCGGGCGCTGAAAAGCGGCGCCAAGGACTATCTGCCCCTGGCGCAAATCACCAAGGATCAGCTACTGACCGCGGTCGGCGAAGCCTGTTCCAAACGACGCGTTGCCGCGCAAGCAGCCGCCATGATGGCGCAGAGCGAAAATTCGACCATTGTCGAAGTGCCCGGCTATTCCATCGTCAAGGAAATTGCCACCAGCAATTTCTCATCCGTGTTCCTCGCGCGCAGCGAACGGTTGCGCAGAAACGTCGTGCTCAAAGTGATGACGCGCGGCGAATCTGAGCGGGAAATGGGCGATGCCGAGCGATTCCAGCGTGAGTACGAGATCATTTCCAGCATCACGCATCGTGCGATCGCGGAGATTCACGACTTCGGTTCCCAGCCGGGACATTTATACCTGGCGATGGAATATTTCCCCTGCGGCGACCTGCGCGATCGTTTGCGCAATCCGTTGAGCGTGGACGAGAGCCTTTACTATCTGCGCGCCATCGCCGAAGCACTGCGCGTCATCCATGTCTTTGGAATCTTGCATCGTGACCTCAAGCCCGCGAACGTCATGTTGCGGGAGGACAATTCTCCGGTGCTGATCGATTTTGGTCTGGCGCGGCGCTCGCTCGATGAGATCGGCACCACCGGCGTGGGTCAGGTGCTCGGCTCTCCTTACTACATCAGTCCCGAGCAGGCACAGGGCCAGCGCGTGGATGTGCGCACGGACCTGTACAGCTTGGGCGTGATGTTTTACGAAATGCTCACGGGACAGAGACCGTACGCCGGCCGCAGCGCCGTAGCCATCATGTCGCAGCACACCAGCTCGCCGGTGCCGCAGTTGCCCGAAGCTACCTCCATGCAGCAACCCCTGCTGGACCGGCTCATGGCGAAACAGCAGAGCGCCCGCTATGCCTCCGCGGATGAATTGCTCGCGGACTTGGGTCCGATCGCTGCCGTGGCCTAGGCGAACGTCCAATAGCGTGATCCGTGTCACAGAGCGCTTCGGCGGCTAATAATAAGTAAATCGCCTGCCCTAGGCTGTGAAACCCGTCATCCCCCGCCTGCCTGGGGTTTGGCACCCTGTTGGCGCCATGTTCATCTCCGTTAAACGCCACGAGCGCGAAAAACAGGAACTCATCGACGCCAGCAATCGGCTGACGGACGCCGTATTGAAGACGAGTTCCATCGGCCTGTTTCTGATGGACTCGAAAGGCAGAATTCAGCCGCAGGTTTCGGCATCCTTGGGTCGGCTGTTTCGCCGTCAAGATTTTGCCAGTCTCACCGTCGAGAAATTGATCGGTCCACTGGTTTCAGCCAAGACCTTGAGCGTCGTGCGCACTTACATGACGCGCCTGCTGGAACTTGCGCGCGGCGAGACCGAAGCGGCCAATCCGCTTCAAGACGTCGAGGTAAAATTGACGAATGCGGATGGCAGCTACGCCATGGCGCACTATTCCTTCGAATTCAGCAGCGTCGAGATACCCCACGAGCCCCGTTCCTGGATGGTTCGGGTCACCGACATCACCGCACGGGTACAGGAGCTGCGGGAATTGGAAGACTTGCGCGTGCACGTGCTGACGCAGGGCGAGATCCTGCGCGGCGTGCTGCAGGCCGGAGGTGCGCGCTTCGGGGCCTTCCTGCAACGAACCGACGCGTCGATGAAGACCATCAACGGCGTGCTGAAAAAGCCGGCGCGCGAGGCTGGGGCGTTTCGCCACAAGCTCGAGGAGACGCTGGAGGAAGTCGACCGCATACGCCGCGATGCCGCGGCACTCAAGCTGTCCGGGCTGCAGAGCGCCGCGCGCGAGTTCGAAGATGCGTTGCAGGACCTGCGCAGCCGCCAAACTTTGAGCGGCGGCGACTTTCTGCCGCTGGCCGTCAAGCTCGACTCCTTGTACGGACAATTCGTCCTGCTGCGATCACTCACCTCGCAAGCGGGCCCTTCGCGCGAAGCGGAGGCTGTTACTCCGGAGGCGCGCATCACAGAGAACGGCACGCAAGTCATCGAAGCCCCGAAGTTCTTCGCGGAAATGGCGCAAAATTCCGCTCCCCTGGCGCAGCGTATGGCCGCCGTCGGGAGCCTCGAAAGCACGCTTGCAACATTGACCGACCTGGTGGCGCAGGAGAATCAAAAGAACATCGTTCTTTCATGCCAGGGCTTGGACCTGGTGCCGTCGCGCTATCAAGCCACGGTGAAGAATGTCGCCATCCAGCTGATTCGCAATGCGGTGTTTCATGGCATCGAGACTGCGGCGGAGCGCGAACAAGCCGGCAAACCGAGCATTGCCACCCTGCAGCTTGAATTCAAAGCGACTACGGCGGGCGGCTTCGAAGTGCTGTTTCAGGACGATGGGCGCGGCCTGGACCCGGCCAAAGTCCGCGAAGTCGCCGTCGCCAAGGGGTTGCTGACCGAGGATGAAGCCAGCCAGCTGCGGGATCGTCAGGCAATCAAACTGATATTCAAGTCCGGCTTTACGACCATACCCGATACGGGCGGGGACACTAAACATGGCAGCGGCATGTCGCTCGTGCGGCGCTATGTGCATGAGGCCGGCGGAAAAATCGCGCTTGCCAGCGTCGTGGCTCAGGAGACCCGTTTCAAAGTGACTCTTCCCGCGCTCGAAGCGGCCGCTGACGCTCAGGTCGCCTGAAAACTATCTACAGCGGCGCGAGCTCGACCAAAATCGCGCCTGCCTGAACCCGGTCCGCCAATCCAAAGGCTATTCGAGACACCACGCCGTCGTACGGCGCCGTCAGGGTGTGCTCCATCTTCATCGCCTCAACGGTCACCAGCGGCGCGCCGCGTGCAACGCGCTCACCGGGGGCAACGTGCAACGCCACGATCGTGCCCGGCAGCGGCGTGAGCAAGGAGCCCTGCTCCGCGCCCCCAACCGCCTGCAAGGCATCATCGGTGCCGACCATATTCAATACCGCATGCAGGCCGTCCCGAAAAAGATGCAGCACGGGCGCCGCCTCGAACACGTGAACCTTGCACACTTCACCGTCGCATTCCGCACTGAGCGATTCCGCATCGCGGGATACGAGCTGCAGGGTCATTTCTTTCGCCGCGGTGCGCGCCAGATATCGATCCGGCGCCACCAGATCAACCGTTACGCTGCGCGATCCGAAGCGCCAGGCCGTGCTCGACGGCGCGGCGGGACGCCAGCCGCGCGTGTCCGCCCAAAGTGCGTTCGCGCCCGTGCGACGTGCCGCGCGCCACACTGCCGCGAGCGCGATGTCGAGGTCGCTCGGTTCCGCATCGCCGAAGCGCAGATGCGTGCGGCGCACATTGAGAAAATCGGTCGCCACCGCGGCGTGCCGAAACTGCTCATCGGCAAGCACGCTTGAGAGCAGCGCCCGATTGGTCTCGACGCCGGCGATCTCGATCTCGCCCAGCGCACGCTGCAGAAGCTCGATGGCCGTGGAACGCGAGTCTCCCCAGGCGATAATTTTTCCGAGCATCGGATCGTAGTAGGTAGATACTTCATCGCCGGCTTCGACGCCGGTATCCTGGCGCAACCCTTCTGATGCCGCAGCCCATCGCAAGTGTGCAATCCGGCCCACGCTCGGCAAATAGTCGTGCGCCGGATCCTCTGCGTACAGGCGCGCTTCGATGGCACAGCCCAGCGGTTTGATTTCAGACTGTGTGAGCGGCAGTCGCTCTCCCTGCGCGACTCGCAGCTGCCACTCGACCAGATCGAGCCCGGTGATCATTTCCGTCACCGGATGCTCCACCTGCAGCCGCGTGTTCATTTCCATGAAGTAGAAATCTTGCGCTTCATCCACCAGAAACTCGATAGTACCCGCGCCCACGTAATTCACGGCCTGCGCCGACTTCACGGCGGCTTGCGCCATTGCGGCACGGACGTCGTCGCGCAGTCCGGGAGCCGGAGCTTCCTCAATGATTTTCTGGTGGCGGCGCTGCACCGAGCAATCCCGATCAAACAGACTCAAGGTCTGCCCGTGCGAGTCGGCAAAAATCTGGACTTCCACGTGCCGCGCCTTGGCAAAGTAACGCTCCATCAACAAGCGGTCATCGCCGAATGCGGCGCGCGCCAGCCGCTGCGCCGACTCGACCGCTGCCGCGACCTCGGCCGCGGAATTGACCACCTGCATGCCCTTGCCGCCGCCTCCCGCGCTTGCCTTGATGATGAGCGGAAATCCCACGCGCGCCGCTTCCTCGGCAAGGCGCTGCGGCGACTGGTCGCTGCCGTGATAGCCAGGCGCCACCGGCACGCCGACCGCGGCCATGGCGGCCTTCGAGGCGCTCTTGGATCCCATGGACCGGATTGCCGCCGCCGGCGGCCCGACGAAAATCAACCCCGCATCGGCGCAGGCTTGCGCGAAGGCGGCGTTCTCCGATAAAAATCCGTAGCCGGGATGAATGGCATCTGCGCCCACGCGCTTGGCAAGCTCGATGAGCTTGCCGATATTGAGGTAGCTGTCGGCCGCGGGCGCGGCTCCCAGACGATATGCTTCGTCGGTGACGCGCACATGCTGTGCGTTTCGATCCGCATCCGAATACACCGCAATGCTGCGCACGCCCATACGCTGGGCGGTGCGCGCGATGCGGCAGACAATTTCGCCGCGGTTCGCGATCAGCAGGCGTCTGATCATCGCGCCACTCACATGCGGAACACGCCGAAGCGCGTCTCCGGAATCTCTTGGGCGCGCGTCAGCGCAAGGGCCAAACCTAAGATGCGGCGCGTGTCGAGGGGGTCGATGACGCCATCATCCCAGAGACGCGCGGACGCGTAGTAGGGATGCCCTTGCCTCTCGAACTGCTCGCGAATGGGCGCCTTGAGTTTCTCTTCGTCGGCCTCGCTGAAAGTTCCGCCGCTGCGCTCCAAGGCCTCGCGCTTGATCGTCGCCAGGACGCTGGCTGCCTGCTCGCCTCCCATCACCGAGGTTCGCGCGTTCGGCCACTGAAACAAGAAACGCGGGCTGTAGGCCCGGCCGCACATCGCGTAGTTGCCCGCGCCGAAGCTGCCGCCGATGACCACCGTGTACTTCGGCACCGCGGCGCAGGCCACGGCCGTCACCAATTTCGCCCCATCCTTGGCGATACCGCCGGCTTCGGCCGCTTGTCCTACCATGAAGCCGGCGATGTTCTGCAAAAATACCAACGGAATGCCTTCACGACAGCACAGCTCGATAAAATGCGTGCCTTTCAGCGCGCTCTCCGAGAACAAGATGCCGTTGTTCGCCAAAATTCCCACAGTCGTGCCATGAATGTCCGCGAAGCCGCACACCAGCGTGATGCCGTAGAGCGCTTTGAATTCGTCGAACCACGCGCCATCCACCAGACGCGCGATGAGTTCGTGCACATCGTAGGGCTTGCGTGAGTTTTGCGGGATAATCCCATACAGTTCCGTGGGATCGAACGGACTGTCCAGTCCGCTGGCGGGAGAAATCGGCGCCGCGCCCAAATCCTGCGCGGCGGCCAGCTTCGGAGCGCGCAGCCTGGCGATGGCGCGCCGGGCGAAGGCCAGGGCGTGCAGGTCATTTTCAGCGTAGTAGTCGGTAACCCCTGATTTGCGGCAATGAACATCCGCGCCTCCCAGGGACTCGGCATCGATCTCCTCGCCCGTGGCGGCGCGCACCAGCGGAGGGCCGCCAAGAAATACGCGGCCTTGGTTGCGCACGATGACGGCGTGATCGGACATGGCCGGAACATAGGCGCCGCCCGCCGTACAAGACCCGTGCACCACGGCGACCTGCGCGATACCGCGAGCCGACAAGCGCGCCTGGTTGAAGAAAATCCGGCCGAAGTGCTCGCGGTCGGGAAACACCTCGTCCTGCCGCGGCAGAAAGGCCCCGCCGCTTTCCACCAGATAGATGCAGGGCAGCGCGTTGTCGCCCGCAATCTCCTGCGCGCGTAAATGCTTCTTCACCGTAAGCGGATAGTAAGTGCCTCCCTTCACGGTGGGATCATTCGCCACCACCATGCACTCGCGCGATGAAACGCGGCCGATCCCCGTGATGAGACCGGCGCCAGGCAAGTCTTCGCCGTAGACGCCCTGCGCAGCCAGCGGTGATAACTCCAGGAAAGGGGAGCCCGGATCCAGCAAGGCGGCGATGCGCTCGCGCGCCAGCAATTTGCCCGCCTGGATGTGCTTGTCGCGCGCCGCGGCACTGCCGCCCACGGCGTTGCGGCGCAGCGTGGCTTGCAGGTCATCGACCAGGCCCTGCATGGCGGCCCGGTTGTCGGCGAAGTCCTGCGATCGGGGATCGATTTTGGAAACTATCTTGGCCATTGGCTTTGTTGCCCTGAGCGTGGCAGAATTGTCGGACAGTCCGATTATCCAACGATCTTGGCCCGATGACAATGGGGGGCCCGCAAAATGGCCAATTCCGCATATCGAGAATTCACCTTCGGCCTGGGCGAGGTGATCGACACCGTTCGCGATCAAGTGCGCCGCTTCGCCGAAGAGCGCATCGCACCGCGCGCGCAAGAGATAGACCGGAGCAACGAATTTCCCCGCGATCTCTGGCGTGAGGCCGGCGATCTGGGGCTTTTGGGGCTCACTGTCAGCCCCGAACACGGCGGCGCGGGCTTGGGATATCTGGCCCATACGGTGGCCATGGAAGAGATTTCGCGCGCATCGGCTGCGGTGGGCCTGAGTTACGGCGCACATTCGAATCTGTGCGTGAACCAGCTGGCATTGAACGGCACGGAGCCGCAGAAGCAGCGTTATTTGCCGAAGCTCATCAGCGGCGAACATGTCGGCGCGCTGGCCATGTCCGAGCCGGGTGCGGGTTCGGACGTGGTATCCATGCAGCTCAAAGCTGTGCGCCGCGGCGATGTTTATGTCCTCGACGGCCGCAAGATGTGGATCACCAACGGCCCCGAAGCGGATGTGCTGGTGGTGTACGCCAAGACCGCCCCCGAAGCGGGCTCGCGCGGCATCAGCGCATTCATCATCGAAAAGGAATTCAATGGTTTCACGCCCACTCAAAAGCTCGACAAGCTCGGGATGCGCGGATCGAGCACCAGCGAACTGGTGTTCGATAACTGCGAAGTGCCCGCCGAGAATCTGTTGGGAACCGAAAATCAAGGCGTCAACGTGCTGATGCGGGGGCTCGACTATGAACGCGTCGTGCTCTCCGGCGGCCCGCTCGGGATCATGGCTGCCGCCCTGGACGTGGCGGTGCCGTATGTACGGGAGCGCAAGCAATTCGGACAGCCGATCGGAACTTTTGAACTGGTGCAGGGCAAGCTCGCGGACATGTATGCGTCCTTGAACGCCTGCCGCAGCTACGTATACATGGTGGCCGCGGCGTGCGATCGCGGCGACTACACCCGCAAGGATGCCGCCGCCTGCATATTATTTTGTGCCGAAGCGGCTACCCGCGCTTCGCTCGACGCGATTCAGCTTTTGGGCGGCAACGGCTACATCAACGACTACCCGACCGGGAGACTGCTGCGCGATGCCAAGCTATACGAGATAGGCGCAGGCACCTCGGAAATTCGCCGCATGCTGATCGGCCGCGAACTCTTTGGGGAAGGGTCATGAGAGGTGTACCGGTGAGCGACCTATTCGTGCCGCTGGATGATCATCCCGCATACCGGCAGATTGCCAACCTCATTGAGCAACGCATTGTCACGCGCACCTTGCGCCCCGGCGATGCCCTGCCCTCCGAGACGGACCTCGCGCGCCAATTTGGCGTAAACCGCTCGACCATCCGGGAAGCCATTCGCGAGCTCGAAGTGCATGGATTGCTGGGACGCGAACGCGGCGAGAAGCGCCTGCGCGTCACCCGTCCGGAGCCGCGCCGCGTCAGTTCCGGCGTGAGCCGCGCACTGGCCCTGAACGATGTGACCTTCATGGAGCTGTGGGAGGCGATGATGGCCATCGAGCCCGCCGCCGCCCAGTACGCCGCATTGCGGCGTACCGCAGCACAATTGCAAGGTTTGACGCGGGCCAGCGTGCGCTTCAAGCGCGAGATCACCGATACCGACACGGCAGTTGCGGCGGTGGTGGAGTTTTTCACCGCGGTGGCCGTCGCCAGCGGCAATCAAGTGCTCGCGCTATCGCAAGCGCCGCTCAATCTGCTGCTGGTTCCGACGCTGACGCAGGTGATCGATCGGGTGCCGCAGGCGCGAGCTCGTATCCAGGCAGCGCAGGACAGGATCATCGAGGCGATCAAGCTGAAAAAAAGCGACCAAGCCCGTGTGTGGATGGAAAAGCACATCCGTGATTTCAAGCGCGGCTACGAACTCGAGGTGCCGACGGAAGGCACGGCATGACAGTCTCATGGGCGGCGTGCGCGCTCCGCGAGACCATGAGCCACGGCTCTGATCGCCGGCAAGTTTGACCAGAGGCTGGCCTGCGGCAGAAATTCGATTCGATTGCCGAGCTTCGAGCGCTCGCGCAATCGCACGGTAATCCGGTGGAATCCACCGCTGCTTGAAACATCGACCGAAGAGATTTTTGACAGCGGTATCGCGTCCTCAGTGCTGCCCCTTCGCACCTTGAGGCCATCCCCGCAATCCAGCACCTCATCAGCGAGGCTATGGATTTGAGTCTTCCAGAAAAAATAGACCAGGGCCGCGCAAAGAATGCCGCCGGCGATCGCACTCGGCAATGGATTGCGCCAGAGACTCCCATTGAGCGCCGCGGGTGCGGCCACGAACATCACCAATGCGGCGGCGCTCAGCCAAATTCCACGCTTGAACAGCGCGGTATTCTTGAATGAGATGGCTTTCACCAAAGATGCCCTGTCGGCCAGCCTAAAGAATCTGCTCCCGCTGCGTATCGGCGCCTAGTGGATCGTGCAAGTTGGTGCTGAACGACACCAGCAGCATGGCGGCTGTGCCGGTGTTGCGAAAGGCGTGAACGACGCCGGGCGGAATGGTCAAGCGCAATATCTCTCCCGCCGGCACATCGATGTCCTTGATCTGCCCCTCGTCCTTGAGCCGTATCTGGCAGGGCCCGACCACGGTGGTAATTTCCACGGCAGTCCGATGCACGTGATTGCCGCGAGTCTCATTCGGCTGAGTGAGCGCGACATGGACATTTTTCTGCGCGAGCAATTCCGCATCCGTCAATGGCTCGAACAGGGCGCCGCGGGCGTCCCGATGTGTCTTGACCGATTGAATGGCGACGCGTTTAAGTTCGGGGTAATCCATGCGCCGATTATAGCGTTATCGCCGCTTGCGACTGGCCTGACCTCGAATCATGAGCACAACGCCGGTGACGAGCATGATGTCGAGCCAATCCAGGGTGCCCCCGCCGCCGCCGCCGCCCCCACCGGTGCTGGTGCCGCTGCTGCTGGCTGCGGTCACCGTCAAGGAGGCCGAAACCGGACCGGTATTGCCGCCGGCAGGTCCGGTCATCAGGTCATTTGTCGCAACCGTATCGGTATAGGTGCCCGCCGCGGTGCTCGTGACGTTCACCGTAAGATCGCACGATCCGTCGACGGGAATAATGGCGCCGCTCATGGTGACGCTACCCGTGCCGGAAGTCAGTGACCCGTTTGCGCCGGCACAGGTCGTAGTGGGCGCGGTGGTGCCAACCTGAAGGCCGGCCGGCAACGCGATCGTGATTCCGGATTGCGTCAGATCAAAGCCATTGGAGTTGCTGAAAGTCAGCGTGAGCACGGCGGAACCGTTGGCGGCCACGCTGCTCGGTTCAAATGCCTCGGTCACCGTCGGTGCGGCCGGCGCGACGATCAAGTCGGCCACGCACGCCGATGCGGCCGTGCCTGCGACGGCTGGCGCCGGGGTAGTCGCGCGGGTTGCCGTGAAAGTGACGATGGCCGTGTCTTTGTTGCCTGCGGAATCCGTTACCACCAGCGTCAAGGTCCCTGCGCCGGTGGCCATGACATTCACCGCAGAGGTCGAGCCCCCTGAAACAATGTGAATTGCCGAACTGCTGGTCCATGCGTAGGACGCAATCGTGGCGCCGCAAGCCGCCGCGCTGCCGCCGGCATCGAAGGTACCGCCACCGGAGGTAAATCCAATTGGTATCCTGACTGCGGCAATCGGATTGAGCGCGGCCTTGACGGCACTCAACGCGTTCACCATGCCTGCCCCGCAGGTGGTGGGCGCAGCAGTGGTGCAGGCACATTCAACGCTTGATGTCGATCCGTTAGCGCACAGGGCCAGCCCCGCAGGCTGCGGGTACGGCGTTGCGCTCGCCTTCATGCGCGCAATAATTTGCGGCGGCGTGAGATTCGCATTCGCTGCGCGCATCAGTGCAGCCACGCCGGAAACGATGGGTGCGGAAAAACTGGTGCCGAGATTGGAATTCGACTGATCGGTATAGGAACTCGCCCCGGGAACCGTGGCGCCCTCGTTCGCCGTGGTATCGATGGATCTCAAACAAGGTCCACCATTCGTATTCACGCAGTTGCCCGCGGGAGCGCCGATGCCCACCTCCGGCCCCAGACTGCTGTAACCGACTTTCGTACCGATATTTCGCAATCCCGCGACGGCCAACACGCCCGGGCAGTTGGCCGGTATATCCACCGGGCCACTCTCATTGCCCGCGGATGCCACCAGCAGCACGCCCATGCGGGTGAGCGTGCTGATCAGCTCCTTATAAACGGAAGTGCATGAACCTGTCCCGCCGAGACTCAAATTCACGATATCCGCAGGATACGGATTGTCGGGCACGCCGCTGATCGACATGCCGACAGCCCACTGAATGCCGACGATGATGTCGGAGTCCAATCCGCCGCACTTGCCCAGCGCGCGCACCGGCAGCAGGTAGGGATTCCAGGTCATGCCGGCAATGCCGGTATCGTTATTGGTCAGCGCGCCGAGCACTCCCATGACGCGGGTGCCATGCCAGGAACTGTTCTCCATGCTGCAGTTCTTGCTGGGGAACACGCTTGAATTCATCAGATCGGTGCTGTCGATCCAATCGCCCGGATCAGAAGGGTCCGGGTCCCACCCATCGCCATCATTGGCGATTAGAAAAGTCCCCAAGGGATTACTGTTGCTCGAATCCAAGTCCTGATCGACAAAATCATAGCCAGGCAACAATCGCCCGCCGAAGCCGGCGCGCAACAGATCGGGATGATCGAAGCGAATTCCCGAGTCGACATCGGCGATCACCGTGCCCGAGCTACCCTGGGTAATGTCCCAGGCGGACACCGCATCCGTTGCGGCCGCGTCGCTGGTCGGCGTGAGCGAGCTGGGCGTCTGCATGAACCATTGGCCGCTGGCGGTTGCCGTCGGAACAAAAAGAGGATCGTTCGGCAAAGCATGCGGATAACGCCATTCATCGACGTCGGCGAACGCCACCGACGGATCGGCGCGCAGCTTTTTGAGAGCCGCGTCGACGTCCGCGCCGAACAGCGTTTTTCGAAGGAACAGGACATGCATGCTCGGCGTCAACTGGCGCGAGGCCGCCGCCGCGAGGCCGCTGCGCTGAATCAGAGCGGCCATGTCAAATTGTGAGGTCTGCGCCTGCGTGATGCGAACCAGCTGCGCCTTGGCGCGCTGCCGTATCGTCTTGACGGCCGAGTTGGCGTCAGTGGCCCGAAATCCAACGATCAGCCGGCGCGCCTGCGGACCGATTTCAACCGGGTGAGAGCGCACCGCGTTCCATTCCGCAGAAGGGGTCGCGGCCGGGGCCGCGCAGCTTACGGCAAGGCCTAAAAAGCCAGCCAGGGCCGATGAAAAGAGCGGTCTCTTGATTTTTCTCATGTATTGAAGCCTAGCAACTATAGCAGGGTCAGAATGCGAACCAAGACCGCAAAACTCGAGCGGAATCATGCCTGTCCTCGCCGTACGCAGCGATAGTCGGCCACCACAGACAACAACCGAGGCTCGGACACCCAATCGCCCTGCGAATTAGCCGGTCAGCGGGTAGAATATCGGCCTGGAAGTAACCGCATTTTGAAGGGGCTCTGCAATGACATATGACAATCGGCAGTTCTATATCGATGGCGCGTGGGTGGATCCGGTCGAACCCAAGGAACTGAAGGTCATCAATCCTGCCACGGAAGAACCTGCGGGCGTCATATCGATGGGCAGCAGCAAGGATGTGGACCGCGCCGTCATGGCCGCGCGCCGCGCGTTCGACAGCTATTCGCGCACCTCCCCGGCGGAGCGATTGGCTCTCATGGAACGAATTCTTGCCGCCTATAAGGCGCACTACGATGAAATTGCAAAAGCCATCTCCATCGAGATGGGTGCGCCCATCACGCTGTCGAAGGGTTCCCAGACGGGTATTGGAGTCGGCCACATCAGCGCCATGATCGACGTGCTGAAGAATTTCAAATTTGAGGAAATGCACGGCACGGTCCGCCTGGTCCAGGAGCCGGTCGGCGTCTGCGCTCTGATCACACCCTGGAACTGGCCCATGAACCAGGTCGCCGCCAAAGTGGTGCCCGCCCTCGCCGCGGGATGCACCATGGTGCTCAAGCCTTCGGAATATTCGCCCTTCAGCGCCATCATCTGGGCCAAGGTCATGCATGAGGCCGGCGTTCCCGCCGGTGTGTTCAACCTCATCAACGGCGATGGCGCGAGCGTGGGTGCGCCGCTGTCATCGCACCGCGAGGTCGACATGGTGTCCTTTACCGGATCGACGCGCGCCGGCTCCGAGGTCGCCAAGAACGCGGCAGCCTCGGTCAAACGCGTGCACCAAGAGCTTGGCGGCAAGTCGCCCAATGTGCTGCTCGATGACGCGGACTTCGAACGCGCCGTGACGAAAAGCGTCCTGCACGTATTTCAGAATTCCGGACAATCCTGCAATGCGCCGACCCGCATGCTGGTGCCCGCGGCAAAACTGGCCGAGGTGGAAGCGATCGCCAAGCGGGTCGCGGAGTCGGTGGTCACCGGCGATCCGTCTTCCGAGAAAACCAATTTGGGCCCTCTTGTCTCGAAGGTGCAATTCGAGCGGGTTACGGGTTATATCGCCAAGGGCATTGCGGAGGGTGCGAAAGTGGTCACCGGCGGCTCGGGGCGCCCCGACGGACTGGCCAAGGGCTACTTCGTCAAGCCGACCATATTCTCGAACGTACGCAATGACATGACCATCGCACGCGAAGAGATCTTCGGACCTGTGCTATGCATTCTTCCGTACGACAATGAAGAACAGGCGATCCAAATCGCCAACGACACACCCTATGGTCTTGCCGCCTACGTATGGTCCAAGGACAACTTGCACGCGCGCCGCGTTGGCGGGCGAATCCGCGCGGGCCAGGTCACCTTGAACGGCGCCTCAGGCAATATGAATACGCCCTTCGGCGGCTTCAAGATGTCCGGCAACGGCCGTGAGTGGGGCGAGTTCGGCTTGCGCGACTTCTTGGAGGTCAAGGCCGTGATTGGAGTCGACGCCGCTTAAGGCCAGCGGGCCTTAGGTGACGGACCCAATTGTTCGGCTCGAGAAATTAGGCAAGCGCTTCTCGAGCGATCGGCCGGCGATTTTCGAGGGCGTCGATCTCGACGTTCGCCCCGGTGAATACCTTGCCATCATGGGCGAGTCGGGCGCCGGCAAGTCGACGCTTCTCAACCTGCTGGCCGGACTCGATCGCACCGAGAGCGGCCGCGTGCTCATCGAGGGCATCGACCTCGCCACCTTGGACGACGATGCCGCGACGCTGCTGCGCCGCCGCGCCGTCGGTTTTGTCTTTCAGGCATTTCACGTTCTGCCGTACCTGTCGGTCGAGCAGAACGTCGCCCTGCCCTTGAGTCTGCTCGGCATCCCTGAACCTGAGCGCCTTGAACGCACGCGCGCCATGTTGGCCGCCGTGGGAATCGAATCGCTCGCGCGGCGTCATGTGCGGGAACTGTCGGGTGGTGAGATTCAACGCGTGGCAATCGCCCGCGCCCTGGTGCATCGACCGCGTCTGGTGCTGGCAGACGAGCCGACCGGCAACCTCGATTCGCGCAGCGCTGCGCAGATCCTCGAGCTGCTGCGCGCACAGGTCAAGGCGAATGCCGGCGCCGGCATTCTGATCACGCATTCGAGAGTCGCGGCCGACACCGCCGACCGCATCCTGCTGCTCGACGCCCACGGCCTGCATCCAATGGCGCCGCGATGAGCGCCGCCGGCTCCTTCGACATTTGGCGGATGCTGCTGCTCGCGCAGATACGCGAGCAGCCCAGCCGGTTTTTCGTCACGGTTTTGGCGCTCGCACTCGGGGTCGCCCTCGGATCCTCGGTGTATCTGGTCAATACGTCGGCACTCAATGAATTCGGATTGGCAACCAAGCGGCTGGTCGGCGAGGCCGATGTTGTGATCCGTGGTCCGCGCGAAGGTTTTCCCGAGCAGTTGTACGTCGATCTTGCCCGCAACGACTCCGTCAGCGCGGCAAGCCCCGTGCTGGAACTCGAAGCCGCGCTTTCGAAGCGCGATGACACGCTCAAAATACTGGGGCTCGATCCCTTGCGCGCCGCCGCGCTGCAGCCCGCATTGATCGGAGATATCGGCGATGCCCTATTCCAGCTCTTCGATCCGGACGCGATTTATTTGAGCGAGCCTGCTGCTCGAGCGCTGAAGGTTCGCCGCGGAGAGCACCTGGAGGTGACCGTGGGAAGCGCGAGCAGAACGCTGCGCGTCCTCGGCATCCTGGCGCCGGAATCCTACTCGCAGCCATTGGGCCTGATGGATATTGCCTCGGCGCAGTGGCTCTTCAATGCGGTCGGCCGCGTGAATCGCATCGACCTGCGGCTGGCGCCCGGCACTGATGTCGACTCCTTTCGCCGAGAAATAGGCAAACGCCTTCCTGCGGGCGTTCTTGCCATCGCGCCGCAAGTCGAACGCGACCGCGCGGTCAGCGTAACCCGGGCCTACCGGGTCAACCTCAACATGCTGGCGTTGGTCGCCCTCTTTACCGGCGCATTTTTGGTGTTCTCCACCCAGTCCCTCTCCGTGCTGCGCCGGCGCCGGTCACTGGCGCTGCTGCGGGCGCTCGGCGTCACGCAAGATCAACTGCGCCGCGCCCTTGTCGGCGAAGGCTTGGCGCTCGGCGTGGTGGGCGCGTTGATCGGAGTCGTACTCGGCATGCTCATCGCGGCTGCAATCCTCAAATATCTCACGGCCGACCTCGGCAATGGCCAAATGCGCGCCGTCGGTGCTTCGCTTCGCACTGCACCGCTGCAGTTGTTGGCGTTCTTTGCGATCGGCGTCATTGCAGCCGGCATTGGTGCGTGGGTGCCGGCGCGCAATGCCGCGCGCCAGCCGCCGGCGCGCGCGTTGAAAGGCGGCGACGGCGATTACCGCGGCGCCGCTCGAACCAGCTGGCGCGTCGGATTGGCGCTGCTCATATCAGGGTCAGCACTGGCTTGGCTGCCGCCTGTCGGCGGCCTGCCGGTTTTCGGTTATGCGGCCATCGGCGCACTGCTGATGGGCGCCGTATTGCTCGTGCCCACGGTCACCCTCGCAACGTTGGGGTTTGCACCCCCGAGCGGCCGGATCGTCTTGGATACCGCAATTGCCCAGCTACGGGAAAACGTCGGACTGTCCGCGCTCAGCCTGGCTTCCATCATTGTGAGTTTCAGTTTGATGGTGGCGATGGCGATCATGATTCATTCGTTCCGCGTGTCCTTTGACCACTGGCTCGGGAAACTCTTGCCGGCAGACGTGCAGCTGCGCGAGCCCTTCGGCAATGACACGGCTTATTGGTCGCCCGCGGATCAATTGCGACTCGCTCAAACACCGGGCGTGTCGCGCGTGGAATTTCGAAGAACGCGACAGCTGCTGCTCGATCCCAAGCGCGCTCCGGTCACCTTGATTGCACGAGGCGCCAGCGACGCGCAAACCGCCGCGGAACTGCCGCTGGTACAAAGCGCGCCGCTTCCGCAGGATCAGCAGGCGGCGTGGATCTCGGAGGCTTTTCAGGATCTCTACGGCTACAAAGTGGGCGATACGCTTGCCCTGCCCCTGGCAGGGCGCAGCCGTACATACACGATCGCGGGAGTCTGGCGCGACTACGCGCGGCTCTCCGGGTCCATAGTCGTCTCGATGCCCGCCTATCAAGCTGCCACCGGCGATCAGCGCGCCAACGAGGGTTCCATATGGTTGCGCCCCAATGCCGACCTGACGGCGACCGAGCGGCTGCTGCGCGCACGCATTGCCAATGGCGATGCCCTGGAGATCACCACCACCACGGCGCTGCATGAACGGTCGCTGCAAATCTTCGACCGCGCATTTGCCGTCACTTATGCTCTCGAGGTGATCGCTGTCATCATCGGACTCACCGGCGTCAGTTTCGCGGCGAGTTCCACTGCCCTCGCCCGCCGCGCCGAGTTCGGCATGCTCAGACACGTCGGCATGCTGCGCAGACAGATCATCGCCATGCTGGCGGATGAGGGCGTGCTGACCAGTGCCTTCGGCGTGTTCTATGGCCTGGCGCTGGGCGGCGCATTGAGCCTGGTGCTGGTCTATGTCGTCAATCGGCAGTCGTTCAATTGGAGCATCGACCTCGCAATACCGGCATGGCAACTCAGCGTGCTCAGTCTTGCGCTGATCGGCGCGGCCGCCATCACGGCAATCTGGAGCGGCCGTGCTGCCTTGAGCGAGGACGCGGTGCGCGCGGTTCGTGAGGATTGGTGAACAAGCCGCTCGTGCTGCTCGCTTTTTTCGGCCTTTGTTGCGCCACGGCTGCGGCAGAAACGTTGTATGCACCCGTCATTGCCGGGCGGGCGCTGAGTTTCCCCGAGGATCAGGGCAGTCATCCGCAATATCGCACCGAGTGGTGGTACGTCACCGGCTGGCTCACATCGGAAGCGGGCGAATCGCTTGGATTTCAAATTACCTTTTTTCGCACCAAGCCGAGTTTGGCCGCCGATAACCCCAGTGCCTTTGCGCCGACCCAGATCATGATCGCGCATTGTGCCTTGAGCGATCCGAAGCACGGACGGCTCTGGCAGGATCAGCGCATCGCACGATCGGCATTGGGCCTCGCGGGCGCCGCGGAAGGCGACACCAATGTCTGGATCGGCGCCTGGTCGCTGAAGCACGATGGACAGTACGTTGCGCGGATTGCCGCGGAAGACTTCTCGCTTGATCTTAAACTGTCTGAAACGCAGCCGGTCTTGATCAACGGTGATAACGGATTCAGCCGCAAAGGACCCGGGGAACAGGCAGCAAGCTACTACTACAGTCTGCCGCACATGCAAGTCACAGGAACCGTCTCACGCAAGGGCCCTGCGAGCCGCGTGACCGGCGAAGCCTGGTTCGATCACGAATGGTCCAGTGAGTACCTGGACGCGCAGGCGGCCGGATGGGACTGGATCGGCATCAATTTGGAGGGCGGCGGCGCGCTGATGGCCTTTCAGATTCGAGGCCTCGATGGAGCGAGACGTTGGGCCGGAGGCACGTTTCGCAGCGGCGATGGGGTCCTGCAAGTTTTTGCCCCCACGGACGTCGACTTTCGCGCCGGCCGACGCTGGACTTCGCCGCGCACCGGCATCGCCTATCCGGTCGAAT
This sequence comes from Steroidobacteraceae bacterium, assembly GCA_035997505.1. Lineage (GTDB taxonomy): Bacteria > Pseudomonadota > Gammaproteobacteria > Steroidobacterales > Steroidobacteraceae > Bog-1198. Next base: position 21,378 of record DASYIN010000050.1, read on the forward strand.
GGACAATTCGTGCGGGCGGACACGAATTCACATTGCGGCCCCTGCTCGACGATCAGGAAAACGACACGCGCCTTTCGACCGGCGCCATCTACTGGGAAGGCGCGGTGCGCGCCGACGACAAGAGCAAGACCGTGGGGCGCGGCTATTTGGAACTCACCGGATACGGAGAACGGCTGCGCCTCCGCTAGCGCGTCCGCACCAGCGTTATTGCTTGAACAAGGTGCGCAACTGGTTGACCCGGCGCCGCCAGAAAAACGAAAGAAAATGCCGGTGCGAGTGCCTGTCTGAGCGCAGAATCCGGAACAACTCCGGAAAAATCCCGCCGCGCATCAAGTAACTCTTGCGTTGCTGCTGATTGGCGCTGCGCAAGTGCGCAAGCCACGGCGACTCGCGAATGTGCTTGCTCATCCTGACCGGCGTGCTGTATTGCAGGATGTAAGCCAGTCTCGAGGAAGCCGTTTTATTGCCGAACGCGCCGTGCACCGTGCGGCCATGGTGAATGATCATGGCGCCGGCAGGTATGGGGCGCACGACCGCCGTCTTCGGATCAAATCCTTCGAAGCACTCGATGGTATTCGCTTCCTTTGCCCCGCCATGCAATCGGTGCGGCAGCACGCCGAGCCGGTGCGAGCGCGGTATGTAGGCCATTGCGCCGTTGTCGAGCGTACTCTCGGTAATCGCGATCCAAATGCTCAACTCGTTGTAGTCGAACCCGGGCTCGCGAAATGCCTCGTCTTGATGCCACGGCGTCGGATGGCCGCGATGACTGGGTTTGAAAATCGCATGATCGCCTGCGAACTCCGCATCCGACCCGAGCAACTGACGCGCCGTGGCCAGCGCGATTTGTCGATAGGACAGCTTGCGCAGCTCCCGCGCATACATCGAAGGTTGCAACACGCTGGGCGAGCTCATATCGCCCGCGCCGTCCGTCGCGGTCAGATCGATGTTCCGACCTTCGCTGCGCCGCTCGCCGCCGAGAATCATGCGCATCAGAATATCGCGGCACCATTCAAGCTCAGCCGCCGCCATCTGAGGCTTCTCAATGACGAGAAAGCCTTCTTGAAAAAATTGCTCAACCTGTTCGGCAGTAAGCGGCTGTTCCAAAGGTTTACGTCCCGACGATTCTTCGATCAATGGGAAAAGCCTAAAAAAATGCCGCGCATCGCGTGCATTATCATAGCTCCGGAGCATTGATGTTGTAAGCTTGTCACGCTTGTATGCTTGAGTTCCAGTTGTCGCGACCGCCCGACGGTGGCGGCACGGGGGGGAATATGTTGCGACGAAATGCCGCTATAGGTTGCTTGGGAATTTTTTCAATTTTCGTTTCCGCGCCCCAGTGCATCGCCAATACACCAGGCCAAAATGCCAGTGTGTCGGACGACGATCCCTGCCTCGCTTTTGCCCAGCCCAACCCTGACCTCCTATTCAATTCGCCCAAAAAAGTGTTCGCCCACTATTTTTATCCATTTCCATTGTCCATAAATAACAAGTCAGCGTCAGACGATTACTACAACGCGAACTACCTGAACATAAACGGCGAATCCCGGAAATGGGCCGCCTCAGGCGCTTATCTGCGTCAGAGGCCTTTGCCCGTGGGGGTCAATTCCGATCGCAATTGGCCATTGAACAATATGCAGCGCGAAGTGCGCATGGCGATCGCCCGCGGCATCACCGGCTTTACCTTCGACGTGCTGTCGGCCAAGGAAGCGGCCAACAGCGACAATACCCACCTGCAAATGCTGTTGAACGCAGCTCATGCTGTGGATCCGCGCTTTAAGATACTCATCATGCCCGACATCTCCGCGCTGAAGTCCGATAGCGCGACAGTCGTCAACAGTATCGCCATTGCGGCGGCCAGCCCAGCGGCGTACCGGCTCGCTGATGGCCGCTTGGTGGTCTCCGCCTTCAATGCGGGCGCCAATTCGGCAGACTGGTGGGCTTCTGTGATCGCGCAGCTCAAAACACGCGGCATCGCCATCGCCTTCGTTCCGACTTTTCTGGGCTGGAAAGGTCAGGCCGCGGCCTTCGCGCCCATTAGTCATGGATTCGCCGATTGGGGCACAGCCACTGCGAACGGCTCGCAGGGAATGAAAGGCGATGCGCAGTTGGCGCGCAGCAACTATGGAAAGATTTACATGATGCCGGTGGATCCCCAGCAGTACCGCCCGAAGGATTCGATTTACTGGGAGGCCGGCAACAGTGCGACGTTCCGCAATGCGTGGATGAGTGCCATCGACGGAGGTGCCGATTGGGTGCAGCTGGTTACCTGGAGCGACTTCTCGGAATCCAGTCAAATTGAGCCGTATACCGATTCCACTCTGCGCACTGATATCGGCACCGGGTTTTACAACCTGAATGCTTACTATGCGACGTGGTTTTTGGCGGGGAAACAGCCTCCTATCACCCATGATGTACTCTATTATTTCTATCGTCGTGAACCGACCGGCGCGGTAAGTCCGGCGCAATCCAAACCCAATAAAATCGTCAACAGTTCCCCTGAGGACAATATCGAGCTGCTGGCGTTCTTAACGGCTCCCGGCGAGTTGAAGATCACGATCGGCGGCCGCAGCGAGGTCCAAAAGGCCCCCGCGGGCATCACCTCTTTCAAGGTTCATACCGCACCCGGCACGCCCACTTTTTCGCTGTCGCGCGGTGGCTCGGAGGTCTTCTCCTTTCCGGGTCCCATTCAAATATTCGGCCCGGAAGGCCTGCCCTCAGGCGTGATCGACATGACATATTGGGGCGGCAGTGCGTCGCGGCGTGGAGTTTGCTCTCTTTGAGCACCGGCAAAATACAGGATTTGGCGACCTTTCGACTGCCGCCCAACTTCAGGGGCCGATCCGGCCTCGTGGTTCAGCTATGGTGGTTCGTTCAAGCCACCTTCTTTCGCGGCTCGCCTCAAGTGATGTATGGATTTCGGCGCTGGCTGTTGCGCCGATTCGGCGCTCGAATCGGCAAGGGCGTCATCATTCGCCCCAGCGTAACCATCCCCTATCCCTGGAAGCTGCAAATCGGCGACCATTCCTGGATCGGCGACCATGCGGTCCTGTATTGTTTTGCAGAAATTACAATCGGCAAGAATGTGGTTGTGTCGCAAAAGAGCTATTTGTGCGCCGGCACGCATGACTTCCGTACACCGAGTTTCGACATCCAGGCATTTCCCATTGTGATCGAAGATGAAGCATGGCTGGCAGCCGATGTATTCGTCGCGCCGGGCATCACGGTGGGTAAAGGCGCGGTAGTCGGCTCGCGCAGTTCTGTGTTCAGCAACCTTCCGGAAATGATGGTCTGCGTTGGATCCCCTGCACGCCCGGTCCATGCAAGGCTTTAAAAACCATCGAGTCGCGCTCGAGAAGATCGCCGCAAAGGTCCGACAAAAAAACAGCATCTACCTAGCCCTGTCGCTCATCGCGAGGGTGCTCAACGCCGCCGGCATGTTCGTGGCCATCAAACGGTTCGCGCCCAGCAGCTTTGGAGAAATGAGCTACTTGACCGCGACCGCCGTGTCGACCGTCGCCTTTTGCTCATTCGGCATCGAGCTGTCGATCAATGCACAACTGACGCGCAAACTCAAAGAGGCGGGCCCCTTGGGGCCAACGATTGCCGCCGGCTGCGCCCTTGCGCTCGCCGGGACGATTCTCGCGTGCATCGTCATTTGCGCCGTGTTTGCCTCACAGCTCAAAGTGTCGGGTTCCCCGGGAAGGGCAATCCTGTCGGTTTGCATATACTCGTCCTTCATGATTTCAACATCGCTGTTGACGGCGATGTCATTTGCGCTGAATGCCAGCATCAATGTCGGCATCTGCTATATGGCCACCTCGCTCATTTTCGTGGGCTTCGCCTTCTTCGCAGGCAGCGCCACATCCGGTGTCGACCTCATGTTTTTCTTGATCTGCGCACAGGTTGTCGGCGTTTCATACATGGCAATCGCACTCTTTGGGAGTCATCTCAAACCCGATGTGCGGCAAAAGAGCGGTTTTTTCCAGCACCTGTTGCCCGATGCATGGATCGAGACGAAGACGCTGTTCACCTATGGCGCAAAGCAGATCTTGGTCGTGTCGGCGCTCACTTTTTCGCAGTGGTTGATACAGCGAAAAATCATTTTTGGCGACGGCGGAGCGTCGGAAAATGCGATCTATAGCATCGGCAATCAAATTTTCAACATGATGACCTTCATACCTTTGATCATCACGCCGATCATCATCACCAAGCTTGCCGCCGCGCATGGCGACATGGCACTGCGCCGCAAGATCTGCTTTCAAAGCCTGCGGCTGTTCTCCGCAATCTCGCTATGCGCATGCTTGGCAGTGTTCGTGGGCCTTCGCTTCGGAATTCCGTTTTTGCCGCCTCGTTATGCGGCCGCGCTTGAAACCGGTCTGATCGCCTCGATCGCAGCCGCCTTTCAGATCGTGAAATCGCCATTTTCACTGTACTTTCTTTCGGAACTGAAGGCGTCCCGTGAAATCGTCAGCGCAACGGTGGGTGCGGCGTTCATGGTTGTCGCCACCTCCTTGTTTACCCAGCTAAGCCCGAACCAAGGGACGACAATCAGGCTGTTGGGCTGCGCATTGCAGGCGGTGCTTCTTGGAACCTTGTTTCTAATCGAGACCCGACGGGGCTTGGCCGCCCGTCATTGATTATTATCTCCATAGCGAAAGAATCTATAAGTAATGTTGGCGCTGCCCTGAAAGTCATTGTATGCGAACTGCGAGATATTCGAGTTTCGCTTGGTATGGCCCGCGGTAAAAGTAAGTACGATGGCCCTGATGGGCGTATAGGCCAGGCTGCCGGTCTCGCTCGTCAGAGTGTCGTGCCGTGCCTGCCCGGAGAAATCAACGGGGATGGGACCGACCGGATTCGAGCCGACATAATTTTGCGTATCATGCGAGATGGTGGCCGAGAATGTCACCTTTTCCGACGGAATCCACTCGGGCGTGAGGCTGACGCCCTTGTCAACGAAGTAGTCCGTCTGGGCTGTTAAATCCGCGTCGAGTTGCTGCCACGCGCCGAACAGCAGCTGGGTCTTCGGTGTCGGTTGCCACTGCAACGCCGCTCGCCAGACCTCTCCAGAGAAACTGCCTATGGCGGCACTTGGATAGTCACGCTTCAAATACCCGGCACTGGCATCGAGAAGCGTCTTTTCGGTAAAAGCATACCTGAGGAGCACACGCGCCCGCTCTTCTCGAAAGTCAGGATCGAACACCACGCCGTTCAATACCGCGCTGTTCGGAGCTCGTGAGTCATTGTAACGATAGTCGAAGCCGAATCGGCTGGTGTCGCTGCTGAAGTCGAAACCTGCGTCGAGGCCCCTGGATCTCGAATTGTTGAAAGTTGCCTGCGCCGAGGTCACTGAGTAATCTGAACCGAGCGCGCCGCCAAATATTCCCCAGCGCGGACCAACCTGATAGCGCATCGATGCAAAAAAATCCGATCGGTTCACGATGTCGCGGGAATACACCTGCACGTTGGAGAATCCGCCGAGTATTCGGCTGTAATCCGCGCCCAGCCTACCCGAGAGGGAATTGCCCAGGCCCCAATTCCACGCCACGCGGTCATTGGTCGAGACATTGTCGAGGTCCGAGTTCCTGAAGAACTTATTGTAGTCGGCGCGCAGACCGACATCGACGCTCTGTCTGGCTCCCGTCAGCCATTCGCCATCGAGTGCGCCCGTTACGCTGTCAATCGAGTCTTGCCGGCTGGGGTTGCTGCCTATGCCGGGCAGTGTAGTGACATCGGTGCCGCTGGGGAGCCGAAAGATGTTGCTGTCATACGTGTAAGTGTCGCTTGCGGACAGGATCAGCCGGTTGGTTCGCTGCACCGCGGCTACATCCTCCGGCGGCGCAATGGCCATATCCAGCGGATCTTTGTATTCGATCGCACCGCCCAACGAAGTCGAAGCCAGTGCGAACACGCCAGTGGCGGCAAACACGATCGGATAGGTATTATTTTTCATAGTGCCACCCTCACCGGTTCATTAGTGCCTTGCATGCAGGCCAATAGGTTCTCCAATGCAACTTTACTGGCGCAGCGCACTCGCTGGGCTTGCTGCATTGACATTCGCTTGGCAGTCGCCAGCGCATGCCGATCCTCGTTGAATTTCGCAATCTGCTCTGCAGCCGATTCAACAATGCGCTCCCTGGAAAAGGCGAAACCGGCGCCGTTGCGAAGCATTTCCGCAATGGACCCTCGGTCGCAGGCGATGATATGGACACCCTCGCGCATCGCCTCGTAGAGAACCAGCGGTTCAGCCTCGTTCGCATAGTTCGTCGGGAACACAAAGACGTCCAGTTGCCGATAAAACAGCTCCTTTTCGGCGCCGTACACCGCCCCCACGTACTCCACGTCGCGGGCGTCCGCGAGCAATTGATCGAACGTTTGCCGCGTATCAGGCGCCAACGGACCGGCGATATGCGCCCGGTATTTCACGCCGCGTTTTCTAAGAGCCTCCAATATGCCGAAGAACTCGACGATGCCCTTTTCGAAAGTAATGTTCGACAAGAACCCCAGTTGCAGCGGCGCGGAATCTTCGCCGGCTGCGCGCGCGTGGACATCATCGGCATCGTAAAAGGCGGCGTTCGATACCACTCTCACTGCGCCGGGATTCAAGCCGTATACCCGGGTCAGCGATTCGCCCATATTGGGACTCAGCACGATGTGCGCATCGTCGCGGACCAGGGCAAAAAAGCAGCGATTGAGCCATGAAGGCGAATTGATATAAACAAAGCTATGGTGATGAACGAAAATCGGCCGTCGAAACAACTTGCCGATGAGTACGTAGATCAAATCGACGAGTTGGCCGAGACCGCCGGACAGCGCCAGGTAGAGGACTACTTCCCGCCGCCCAAGGCACATGGCCAAAAACCGTGTCGGATTGGCGAGCTGCTGCAGGATGCCATACGCCCGGACGCGCAAATTCGGGGCGCGATTGAACACCGCTACCGGCACTCTTTTCTTCAGTCGGTCCAGCATCATTGCGCACACACTTGAAAACCCGTTCACAGGAGGCGGCAGCGGGCCGACAAATGACACGCAGCGCGTCATGCCTTGTCTCCGGCCATGCGCAAACATCCGTCCAATATTTGGGTCGCCGATCGTTCCGGCGTGAAGTTGGCAATGACCGCCAAACACTTTCGAGCAACCGCCTCGCGGTTAGCTGAGAATTGCATGACCGAAACAAGTGCCTCATGCAAGGCATCGACATTTCCCACTTCAAACGAGTAGCCCGTCATCCCGTCCAGCACCAAGTCCGGCACGCAGCCGCAGGCACTGCTGACGACCACCGGACATCCATAACTGAGGGATTCGTTCACCACCAATCCCCACGGCTCGCTATGACTCGGCAGTACCAATGCCGTGCCCTTCAAAAACAATTCTGAAATATCATCCAGGCTCTTGACCCCCAGGAACGAGATCGCCTCTGCCATTCCAAGCTGCGCCGCGCGCCTCTGTAATTGTTCGGCCAGAGAACCCCAGCCCACCAAGTCCAGTCGCGCCTTGGGATAGGTTGCATAGAGTTTGTGGAATGCCTGGAGCAGATCATCGAGCCCTTTTTCCGCCGACAATCTGCCGACGTAAATAAAGTGCGGTTCATCCGCGCGACTTTCCCAATTCGACTCGTAGCGGGACAGCACTTTGGCCGCACTATATCCGCGCGGCAAGGCAGCCGCCTGGCATCGCAAGGCGATCTTCGATTCGCTGACGCCGTAGCTCATTAAATATTCTTTGCTTCTTATCCCGTAGCAAAAAAAGCCATTGCACCAGCCGAAGAACCAGCGCTTGGCCAGCTCTCGCCAGGCGGTTTTTGGCCGATCGGCAGTCGTCGAATCGCAAAATACCGCGCGTTTTCGGCGCAACAAAATGCAGATCAGCAGCATGGTCCAATATTCTGCGCGGTCATATCCCGGCATGATTACCAAATCCACGGGGTTCTTGAATAAATCACGCGCCAGCGCAAGGATGCGCCGGATGAGCGGAGCGCAATCGTATGAGCCGCGGAACAGCAATCTGAACGGGTATTGATGATACGAAAGATCAACACCGCCAAGCGGCACCCGCATTGTTTCCGTCTCGGCAATCTGAATGAACGAAGGTGTTATGCCGCGGGATACTCCGCCAAACTCAACTTGCGAAAAAACGACGCCCTTGTGTCTGGCCCAAAGATTATTGTGGTATATCGCTACTCGCATAATCGTCGGCCGCGCAGCGCGCGCCCCTTAGGACACCACGGAGCGGGTGCCCAATCTTGCGGCAACTCGGTGTCGCACGCCGAGTTTCGCAGACAGCAGCGCCGCGGCAAGACAGAAGGATAGAAACGCCGCGGCTGCGAATCCCAGTGCGATCATCAAAGAACCGCGCAATACGATCATCAGGAATACGGACGCGTAGGCGACCATGGGAAACGCGAACCATTTGTCGCGCCGCAGTGCTTGTCGGTTCAGGAACATGACGAACCAGGCCAGCGCGCCCGCATAGGCAATGACACCGCCTGGTCCAAAGTCCAGGTAACCCTCGGCAGCCAAAGGTGCCGACAAATTCGTAAACCACATGCTGTAGTTGGCGATTAGATAGTCCGCCAGGAAAATTCCCGTCGCCAGCGGTTTGGCGCCCCACACCGAACTCGGCACAAAGAACAATAGGGAACCCAGCAATTGATGGCCCCATTGCATGCCGTGCACTTTGACGACTTCGACGGCCGTATAAATGTTGGCCCACGAGTCATAGTTGATGGAAAAGTAGTGGTCCGCAATCTGATCGGAGAATTGATGCAGCGACACATCGCCCAACGATTGCTGGTGATTGTGAGTGAATACCGCGATCGCCGGAAACACCACGACCATGCTGCCCACCAGCAAGAGCAGCTTCCTGCTGCCGACTGCAAACCAGTTCTGGAACAACACCAACAGCAGAGCTATGTAGACAGGCCCTATCGCGTTGCGCTTCTCGGTGTAAGTGTTCTCGGTAATCAGCACCAGCACAAACAGTAATAGCAGAACACACACGCGGCTGAACAACACTTTACGGCCTGATCGGACGGTTTCATTTAGCAGGATCAAGAGGGTTGCGGTGGGAAGAAACAGCAGAAATCGCTTCATGACCAAGGTTGCCGGCGTCGCAGCCTCCAAATTCTGCACCGACGCATAGTTACCCGGCGCCGCCACGCCAACCACCAACACGCAGACAACGAGCGCCAGCCCAACCGCGCCCGGCGCAAACTCTTGAAGCGAAGCAGCGCGCGCGGCGCCGGTGCGCGGCGGGGCCTCAGCTCGCTTGCTCAAGAAGACATAAAAGAGCGTGTACGCGATCATAAAGAGTGCACACACCAGATTTGTCCAAGCCACTCCATCAATCGTAACCGTCGAGGTATTGACCAGGTGCTGCGGCATGTTGATCAATTGGATCTTCGGCGCCAAATCGAGAAACAGCCAATTGAAAATGAACACGACCAGGCCCGCCGGCGCAGCGTCATGTTGTTGAACAGCAAATCTCAGCTGTATCAATAGCGCGATGGTGACCACGACGCTGGAAAGTATGAATTCGATCCCGGCCGTGATCAGGCTATTGATGAACACTACTTCGATGAGCACTATCGCCAGCGCGAGCAGCACCCGAAAGCTAAAAAGATTGATCGGTGCTTTGGTGCGTTTCCGCTCAATGCGCATTGATTACGCTGCCGATGACGTTGACACCGGTATCTGTCAATGTCTCCATGGCCGCCACCAACTTCGACTGCGGCGTGTAATTGCGGCGCGCGATCATCACCGCGTTTCCGGCATTCGCAGCCAGGATCTGCGCATCAGCGGTTTCCGACACTGCCGGCGTATCGATGATAATGAGGCCAAATTGCGCGGCAAAGTGATCGAGGATTACCTCGAACACCGGGCGGGCGAGCAATTCTTGGGGGTTGGGGGGAATGATGCCGGCCGGCAGCACGAACAGCCGCAGCTGCGGATGAATGCGGCGCGCAATCTCGCGACCTGCCCGCCCGGTCAATAGAGCCGACAATCCCACCGAATTATCGATGTTGAATAGCCGATGTTGACGCGGCTGGCGCATGTCGGCGTCAATGAGCAGCGTACGCTCGCCGAGCTGCGCAAACATGGTTGCCAGATTGGCGGCGATCCAGCTGCGGCCTTCACCGCGTTCAGGGCTGGTGACCGCGAACACTTTGCGGGTAGCGCTGTTGAACCACCGAAGAATCAATTGGCTGCGCAATGCGCGCAGCGGCTCGACTGATTCGCTCTGCGGTTGATAAGCCGCGATGACGTCATCAGCGACTCCTCCCTGGCCGCCACGCTGCAATACTGGATAATTGTACTGCTGGGCAAGCGCCGACTCGATGTCGTGCTCCGTGATGCGCTTCATCTGAACCGCTGCTTCCCCAAATCGCACCCCGTGTGCATTGGCGAAGCGCTGAATTTCATCGACATCCTGGGCACCCAGCCTGCCCTGCTCGACGAGTATGGCGCCTATCGCGCGTCCGCGATCTGGTGGAACATAGGGACGCTTGACGGGCCGATCGGCGATATTGTTCATGTTAGGCTCTTCGTTCCGAACTGCGAGACGTTAAATAGCCGAAGGCTCGAGTCGACCAGCAGCCGCTGCATGCGTAACTCGAGAATCGTTGGCACGTACCTGGATAAAATCAATCTTGCCAAGCAACGGCACGCCCAGAATGTCCACCATATCTTCGTCTTCTCGCACACGCCGATTGCGCATTTCAGCGGCTACAGCAGCTCCTATGCCGAGTACCCCACCCAAAAATACCGCGAGTATCAAATTGATGATCAACTTCGGGCTCGAGGGATCCTTGGGTACGGATGCCGTACTCAATTGCACCACGTTGGTTTGCTGAGTGAGACTTTCCAGATTGCTTTGCGCCAGCCGTTGCGACACCTCGTCCAGATCGCGCTGTGCCGATGTAACGTCGCTTTGGTACATCGCCGCCTGGTCATGTTGATACTTCAGCTCGAGGACGCGCTTTTTCTGCGCTTCCAACGCCTGCCGCACATCGTTTTCACGCCGCAAATTAACCTGCGTCGTACTGCCAAGCGATGCCGCGATATTCGCGCTTTCGACCGCGATGCGGCTTCGCAGATTGGAAATCTCCCCTTCCAATGATTGGTAATCGGGATGGTTCTTCCCCAAACGGCTGGCCAAATCGGGCCGTTTTGACTCGGCCAGGGACAAGGCGGCCTTGAGCGACTGGATGACAGGACTTTGCAAAACCTCCGGCAATGTATTGATGTCGGCGCCCACCTGATGTTGGCGCGATTGGCTGTCCTGCCGCTGGCCCTGAGTCGTTACCAAATCAGTGGACAGCTCGGCTAAGCGGGCGTTTTCGACATCCAGTTTCTCATCCGTTGCAATGATCCCGTTCTTGCTTTGGAAGTCGGAAAGCAGCCTTTGCTTTGCCTGCAGATCCGCTCGCAGCGCGCGCGAGCGCTCCTCGAACCAGCTCGCGTACTGTTTGGCGGGCTCGACCTTCAATTCGATATTGGTTTCAATCGCGGCCTGCGCAAAACCATTGGCCAACGCCGCAGCCGTAGCCGGGTCCGACCATTTCACAGAAATATCGATTACATTGCTGGCGTGTGTCGGGCTATCGTGAGCCGGCGCAACGATAAGTTTTCTCTCGAGCAGAAGATTGGCGATTGTCACGCTTATGTCATCGTTGGCGCCCCTCGCCCACAGTCGTCGCGCCTCAGGCTGTTGGTCGAGCTTGAGAGTCTTGACGACACGCTGAGCCACGCGTTGGCTGGCGATGATGTCAGCCTGCGTATTGACGTAAGTAGCCGCGGGCTGTCCTCCCATTCCTGCATTGCCGCCGGCCGTGACCGGATCGGACTTGCTGTCGATGACAATGGAAGCGGTCGCCGTATATTGCTTCGGCCAGATGAGGCTTGCGAATGCAACCAAAAAGACCACGGCCAGGAAGAGACCTACGGCTATCAGCCAGCGGGCACGCAGAATCACCAGGAATTGATTGAAGCTCATGCTAAGCGCAGCCTCCGTGGCAGCAACTGTGTAACTCGATTCCGATCAAAACAAACTTTCCTTGACGTAGATGACGTCCCTGTCTTGGACATCATCGTCCATCGAAACGCCCTCTTCCTTCACTTTCCCATTGGCATCACGCCGATGTCGCACGATACCGCGTTGCGTGCCTTTGCCTGTGACGCCGCCGCCTGTGGCGAGCGACTGGATCACTGTCATTCCCCGCTCCAAACGGTACTGACCGGGCTTCTGCACCTGGCCATAAATATAAAACATCGGTGCCCGATTGACATAGACCGTGTCACCGCCATAAAGCTCGATGTCGTCGGCGGTATTGCCGGTCGAAGACATTTTGACTATATCGACGTCGCGTCGAAAGGGCTTGCCATTGCGCACGCCGGAAACCGAGACAATCTCGCCGCCGGTGGGCGCGACTCCGCCGGCCGCGGCCAACATCCCTGAAACATGCCCGCCCGCCGCATCGACAGAGTACCGTCCGGACTTGTTGACTTCGCCGATCACGGACACCAAATTGCCGAATCCCGTGGTCAGCAATATGTTGACTTGCGGGTTGACCACGAAACCGCCGTCTCTCAGCATCTGTGCGACCTTGCTTTCAGCCGCCTGCAGCGTAAGGCCCTTGACCGGAACCGATCCGATGAGCGGATAGCCTATCGCGCCCGACTCCGAGACGCGCACATCCAGGCTCAAGTCCGGATTCTTGAAGACACTGATCTTCAATATGTCGCCCGGGGCCAATAGGTATTCGGGCTGCGCGGTTGCCGGCGCTGCGCCCAGCCCCATCGCGCATGCAAAGAGCATCGCCGCCAGGCCAAGCCAGCGGTGAAAGCGTTCTGGGCGTCGAATGTTCAGATTCACGGCTGCCTGCGCTTTGACGCTCATAATATTTTACTTCTTGCTGATTCTAGACCTAATCAAAGAGTACCAAGTACTGCAACATCATATTCAGCAAAGCTGCCTTAATTGTTTTTCATGCAGCAAGATCGTTTCCTGCGGCGGCGAGATCATTTACATCGTCAACCCGCGAAAATATGGTGTTCAAAACGGCATCGCGCTCGAAATTCTCCTCGGCGAAAATCCTCGCGCGCCGACCCAGCAGGAACCTGACTTCGGGGTTGTCCGCGAGTTTGATGATTGCGCGCGCGAGTTCCGCACCGTTCTCCGGGGGCACGACCAAACCGCACTCCGAAACGATCTCGCTGATCTCGGTTTCCGAACGACACGTCGCGATCACCGGCCGACCGCTGGCAAGCATCCCGCAAAGTTTGGATGGGAGCACCAAGTCCGCGGCATCGGGACTTTGGGGCAGCAGATGAATGTCTGCAATCCCCAGCATATCCGATACTCTTCCGGAAGGCTGCAGCGGCATGAAACGTAGATTCGAAAGGCCGGCCGCGGCGGACTCGAGTTGAGGCTTCATGACGCCGTCGCCGCACACGACGAAAACGATGTCGCTGCGCGACTGTAGAAGTTTCGCCGCTTCAGGTATCACCATCAGTCCCTGCTTACCGCTGAGCGTGCCAGAGAACAGCACGACCACGGCGTCCGCGGGTATGCCGAGCTTGGCGCGAAAGCTGCCGTTCTTCGGAGGCTTGATTCGTGAAAGATCAACCCAGTTCGGGAAGTACCGGGCTTTATCGGCGGTCACACCCTTCGACACCAGGAGCCGGATCATTCTGCTCGATATGGTCGATACGGTATCGAAGCGGCGCAGTAGCGAGCCTTCCACGCGCAGTACCAATCGCTGCAGCAGCTTACCCTTCAGCAGCCCCAGACGGAACGCGACATCCACCTCGAAGTCCTGTAGATGCAACCATCGCTTTGCGTGACACAGCCAAGCCGTCAACAGACCCGCCGGAGCGCACATAAACGCGGGCGCGACCGTCAGCACCACGTCGGGGCGCCAGGCGATCTGCCACAGCATCACCGGAAATGAGGTAATCGCAAACGACAACAGATGCAATATCCGGGTGAGCCCGCTCGGTGACTTGGGTACCCAGAGGGGAGTCCGCCAAACATCCACACCCCGCCAGCGTTCGCGGCGGTACAGCGGCCATCGATACTTTTTGTCCACCTGCCACGCCGGATAGTACGGCGGGGCGCATACAACGCGAACCTCATGACCGTGCGCGGCAAGCCACCAGGCCATTTCACCTGAGTATTTGCCGATGCCGGTGGGCTCTGGTGCAAAATTGGCGCTGTATATCAATATTCGCATTCATAGCCCCTCAATCCGTTCAACCGGATTCTCTGGGGAGCTAGTTCGCCAGACGCAGATGATTAAAGATGCCAGATATCCGCCCGGCTAGACGTAAGGTGTGGTCTGACACGCGGCGGCCACCCAGTAGACTGCCCAGAGCGCGCTC
>DASYIN010000051.1:0-4054 GCA_035997505.1 Steroidobacteraceae bacterium
AGACGAATCCAATTGGCGCCCAGCAGTTGACTTCGCGGCCAGAGTCCCGCAGCCGCCAATGCGGCGTGATTAGCGACGAGAGCACCGAGCGCCCACGGCCAGGTGCGTGGCCGCGCCAACAACGCCGCCGCCGCACCCAAGTGCACGGCACCGGACGCCACCAACAGCGGCGCCGGCATCCAGCGGTCCCGCTTGTGCCCGGGAGTGTTCATGCGAAATGAGAATCCAGAAAATTCTCCCAGAGTCGGGTCCAAGTGCGCCACTCATGGCCGCCGGCAACGACATCCACCGAGCCTGCCGGAAGTGCCGCGGCCAGCAAATCGTGCGCCCGGGAAAAGCGGTCGCCCCGTCCGTATCCCAGAAACAGCGGCCGCGAGTCGATTCGCGTTTTGATATAGCGCCATATTCGGCGTTCCGCATCGGAATCCGCAAGTTCACCCGGCTCCCAGGCGGCGAGCCCGGCAGCATCGATCTCGTTGATCAGCATGCGATTTCCCAGGTAGGGGGCAAGCAGGCAGAGTCCATCGATCTCATCCAAGTGCGAGCTGGCATAGTCCAGCGCGATCAAGCCGCCCAGCGAAATTCCCGCCAACCAGATCGACGCGCCTGAAGCGCGCGCCGGCGCGACAATCTCGGAATGCAGCCGCTTGAGTGCGTCTGCATCGTTCAGATGCTGCATTTCCAGATCGACAAACCGCAAGTCGATCGGTTTGCGGCGCTGGTTGACGGCGTGCGCAAAACCCTGTTGTTCGAAATCTCGTGCGAGATGGTAGGCCCCGGGCAGCCAGATCATTTGCGTCGGGGCTCGCAGCCCCGAATTCGCAGCGCTCAAGATGCTACGCATGCGCTCTGCCGGCGCGATGGCCGATTGCAGCGAACAGCAGCGCGAGAAATGTACCGGGCGCCACCGTGGTACCGAGGGCAACGAGCACCGGAATTTGCGAGAAGGACAAAAGACCGAAACCGATGACCGTGCTGGCATTGGCGATGAGCAGGGAGGCGAGCGTCAGCGACTCGTTGCCCGGATCTTCCGCGTGGTCTTGACGATCGAAGAAGAGCGCGTAATTCGAACCGACTGCCACAATCAGCAGCATGCCGACCAGGTGCAAAATGCTCAGCTGCACGCGGGCCATGGCGAGGCCGGCGGCGACCGTAAGCACCGCCAATACCAGCGGCGCCAGCACACGTGCGACGCGCAACGGCGAACGCAGCGCGATCAGCAGCAATACGGTCAATGCCAAAAAACCTGCCAGCGAGAAATGAATTGCCTCCGTCAGATAGCTGGCGTAGAGCGCATCGGACTCCTGCTTGAGGTCAAGCACTCTGGCGTCCGCGACGTTGCCGTCCTTCAGCGCCGCCGCCACGCGAGCCAGGTCGATTGCCCCGCCGACCTCGGCGCTGCGCAAGGGCAGCAGCGCATTCCAGCGCTCCCGCTGATGCAGAATCAGCGCGTCAAAGCCGGCACGCATGGATGTTCCCGCCAAGTCTCGCTGCGTGACCAATGCGGCATGCCGCGTCGTTTCCACGTCCTCCAGGAAAAGCTGCAGGCGGTCGGCGCGAAGAGGCAGGTCATCGACGGCTTGCTTCACATTGGCGCGCAGTTCCGCCGCGCTGGGCAGACTGCCGCGGCGGCTCTCTTGAGTCGCCAAGCTCGGCACATAGTTCGCGGGGCTTTCAAAGCCGCCGATCACTTTTTCGTCAACCAAGGCCGCAAGGGAGGCTCCCGCGCGTTCGGCGCTGCGCAGGATCGATTCCATGTCCGGCCCCGAGACGACGACCAGATCCCGGACGTCGGCGGCGCCCAGATCCGACCTCAGCTTGGCGTCATAGTTCTGCTCCTCGGCTGAGACGGGACTCAAGGCGGAGAGTTCTCGATTCCAAAGCGTCGTCCGATCGAAATACAGCAGCGCCAATGCCAGCATTGCCAGCGCCGCGGCGCATGACAAGAGCACGGCACCGTTCAGTCCCTGGGCACGCCGCAGCAGCCCGGTCACACGCATGCCGAGCGGCGTGACGTTGCGAATCGAAAAATTGGCCGGCAGCAGCGCCGGCAGCAAAAAGCGCGTCACCAATGCGGCGGCGATCAAGCCGCTGATGGAGTAGAGCCCAAGCTGCTTGAGCCCGGGAAATCCCGAGGGTAGCAGCGAGGCAAATCCGCACACGGAAGTCAGCATCCCCAGGCGTATGGTTGGCCACCACCGCTGCTGCCACGTGCCGGCCGCGTTTCCGCCGCCCGCGGAGTGGCGCGACTGAATGAAAAAATAAATCGAGTAGTCGACCGATTCACCGATCAAGGTAATGCCGAAACCCAACGTGATGCCGTGCACCGCGCCGAAACCCAGCGCGACGGCGGCGACGCCGACCAGCGCGCCGGTCGCGACGGGAAGCAACCCTAAGCCGAGAGCCGGCAACGACCGATAGACCAGAAGCAGCAGCGTCACCACCAGGATGCCGCTGGCGATGGACAGGCGCACCGCCGCGCGCTCGATCTTGGCGCGTGCCGCGACGGCGAATACCGCGGGTCCGCTCAGCCGCAGTTGCATGCGCCCGGCGCCTTGCGGCGAATCGGCCGCCGCCGCGGCAAATGCTGCGCGAATCGCATCGATGGCGCTGCTCTGAGCGTCGCTGTCGGAGCCGCTGGCCGCGGTTTGCGCCACCGCCAGTGCGCGGCTGCCGTCGCTGGATACCCAAACGCCGTCGCGGCTTTGCGGGGCGGGCGAGCTCGCCAGCTGATCGATGATGTTCAACAATTCGCCCGTTGGATCGCGCGGCAGGAGTGACTTGAACAAGAGGCCTGCGGGCGAAGCCAGATTGTCGATGGTGTCTTTGATGGCGGCTTTCAGGCCCGCTGCGGTAAAGCGCTGCGTATCGACCGACTCGCTCAGCACGTAGCGGTGCTGAAACAAAAATTCGCGATCTCTTTGGCCCGCGGCGGCTTCGCCGTTGTTGACGCTGGAGAATTCCGGATCCTTGCGCAGGCGCTCAACCAGGGCCAACGAGGCGCGCGCCCGCGACGCAGCGTCTCCCTGCTCGATGGCAATCAAGATCAGACGCGAGGCGGGCCCGTCGCGCAGCTGATCGACCAGCAATTGTTGCGCCGGAGTGGGATTGGCCGGCAGGAATGCCGAAAGATCGGTGATGTAGTGGGCGCGCACCACGACGACGCCTGCGAATGCCACGCAGGCCAGCCAAATGATGAGCATGCGCAGCCGCGCGCTCATGGCAAAGTGGACGGCCGCAACGTCATCAATGATCGGTCGCCATCGGGCTGGCGAATTTCAACTCTCTGCAACTGATCCCGCATGCCGTCGATACGCACCTGGGCGACGGCTTGTTTGACCTTCGAGTCCAACGGCACCAGGACCAGGCTCCAGCGCTCGAGGCTGCCGGCAAAATCCAGGTGAAACACCCGCTCGAGGGCGCCGCGATCGCCCGCCAAAGTCGCTCGAATGCTTTCGACGAACGGCAGCACCTGCGGGTAGGCGTGCAGGTCCGTCACGCGCCGGCTGTGCGCGCGTTCCACGGTCAATATGCCGCCGCTGAGCACCAGCGTCTCCGTGCGAGGTTTGAGCGTGCGTTTCTCCAGTCGATCCGGCGCGTCGTAGCGCAACTCGCCCGAGGATTCAATCGGGCGCTTCAAGACGCTCAAGAATTGTTGTTCGATGAACTCGACCCGGCCATGCCGGCGCGTCGCGAGCAAGCCCATGACTTCATCGAGGTCGCTGAATCCAGCCGGTGCCGCATGCAGCGGCGCGCCGCCGCAGGCGAAACACAAGCTCAATAACATCAGTGGCAGGCTGCGCAGCATTACTCGACCCCGTTGGGCGCCGGCTGGCGCCAGAAATCGAAAAAGTTGAACCAGTTATGAGGATCGCTGCGACAATACTGCTCGAGCACCGCGACGTAGCGCTCGATCGCGGCACGAACCGCCAGTTCCCGGCTGCCGACGCTGGTGACCGAAAAATCGGCAACCTTCTCGAAGGCTACATGATAGCAATTTCCGCCACGGTACAATCCCACCATGAAGAATACCGGGCAGCGCAAAATGGCGGCC
>DASYIN010000052.1:0-20981 GCA_035997505.1 Steroidobacteraceae bacterium
ACAACCGCAGGTCACCCGATACGAAGCCAATCTTCGCGGCTAGAAGTGATGTCCCCGCTCGGCGCAATATTCGAGCCATTTATTTAGCATCATGTTCCGCGCCCAGCGCTGATCCAGTTCACGCTTGAGTCCCGACTGCAGCTTGGCAAGCTGCGGATGGCGCTGAAAACCTCGAAAACTGCGCACTTCTGCAAGGCGGGCATCGTGATACACGCAGACCTCCAAATCCGGATCGCGGAGCCTCGATGGCCCGGATTCGAACTCATAGGTCAGCCGAAAAACACTGGTATAGCGGCAAAGCTCCAACGGGGTGAGATACAGATCACAGTCCGAGGTGACCTTGGATATGCGCTGCGCCGTCACCTCGCGAAGATCGTCCACGAGCCAGCCCAAACGCACGAAATTGCTTTCGTACAGCGTCATCAGACTTACAAAGCTGCCGGGACGCGCCCGCCACGATGTCTGGCACCATTGGTCCGCTATCATGGCTCAACTATACCACGCAGGTTTGAGATTTCAGGGCCGCAGTCGACGCTCGATGCCCATACGATCAAGAATCCTGGTGGAAATTTCCTCGATCGAGACTTCGGTCGCATCGAGCACGGGGACGCCCTGCCGCTCGAACAAAGATTCAGCGGCGCGCACTTCGAACGCCACCTGCGCGGCGGATGAGTAGCGGCTGTCGGGCTTGCGCTCGTTGCGGATTTGCTGCAAGCGATCCGGCTTGATCGTCAGACCGAACAGCTTCTGCGGATAGCCTTCGAGCGCGCGCGGCATTTTACGGGATTCCAGGTCGTCGTCCGTGAGCGGATAGTTCGCCGCGAAAACCCCGTATTGCATCGCCAAATACAAACAGGTGGGCGTTTTTCCGGAACGCGACACGCCCACCAGGATGACATCGGCGCGCTCGTAATCGCGCACCACCGACCCATCATCGTTTGCCAGAGCGAAATTCGTGGCGTCGATTCGCGTGGCATAGGCGTGCGTGTCCGCCATGCGATGAGTCCTACCTGCGGTATGGCTTGATTGCGTCTTGAGTTCGCCGGCGAGGGGTGCTAGGAAAGGATCGAAAAAATCCAGGAAAAATCCGGTGCTGCCGCGGACCACGTTGCGAACGTCTTCCTGCACGAGCGTGCTGAACACCACCGGCCGCATGCCCTCTTGCGCGGCGACCAGATCGATCTTTCGAACAGCTTCAATTGCCTTGTCAACGGTGGAGATAAATGGCACAGTCACTTGACGAAATTCGATGCCGTCGAACTGCGTCATGAGACTGTGACCCATTGTTTCCGCGGTAATTCCCGTTTGGTCGGAAACGAAGAATACAGTTCGTTTAATCACGGTAACCTCATCATGCGGCGACAAGCGCCGTGAAGTGTTTCACTTAAACTACCGTCGGACAAGCAGTGCACTATGAAGCCGTACATCATCCCATTTGAAAAACTCAAAAATAAGGACATCGAGCTGGTCGGCGGCAAGAATGCGTCCATCGGGGAAATGATCTCCGGTTTGGCGACCCTGGGTGTTTCGGTGCCGGGCGGGTTTGCCACCACCGCGCACGCCTATCGGGACTTTCTGGCGCAGGGCGGACTCGATGAACGCATTCGCACGGTGCTTGCGACGCTCGATGTCGACGATGTGCAGCGCCTGGCGGCCGTCGGCGCGGAAATTCGCTCCTGGATGCTCGCCACGCCGTTTCCCGAGCGCCTGCAAACCGAATCTCTGGAAGCTTGGCGCAAGATGAAGGGCGCCGGCGACGCCGCCGAGTTCGCCGTCGCGGTTCGCTCCTCGGCGACCGCGGAGGATCTGCCCGAAGCCTCATTCGCGGGCCAGCAGGAGACCTTCCTCAATGTGCGCGGCGAGGAGCAGCTGCTCAAGTCCATGCATGAAGTGTATGCCTCGCTGTTCAATGATCGCGCCATCTCCTATCGGGTGCACAACAAATTCGACCATAGCGCCGTGGCGCTCTCCGTCGGCGTACAGCACATGGTGCGCAGCGACCTGGGCGCCGCCGGCGTGATGTTTACGCTCGACACCGACTCGGGTTTTCGCGATGTGGTCTTCATCACCTCCGCTTACGGCCTGGGCGAGACCGTGGTGCAAGGCGCCGTCAACCCGGATGAATTCTACGTCTACAAGCCGGCGCTGCGCGCGGGCCGGCGCGCCATCATCCGCAAGAATCTCGGCGGCAAGTCGATCAAGATGGTGTACGCGGATCCGGGCTCGAAGAATCGCGTCCGCACCGTCGATGTTGCGAGTGCCGACCGCCATCGCTTCTCGCTGAACGAGGCGGACATCACGGAGCTGTCGAAACAGGCGCTCATCATCGAGGAACACTACGGCGCTCCCATGGACATCGAGTGGGGCAAGGACGGCAGCAACGGCAAGATTTACATCCTTCAGGCGCGCCCGGAGACGGTACAGAGCCGCGCCGGCCGCACCATATTGCGCTACACGCTGAAAGCCCGTTCCAAGGTTCTCGCGACCGGGCGCAGCATCGGGCAGCGGATCGGCGCCGGGCATGCGCGCATCATCAAGGATGCGAAGGAAATGTCGCGCGTCCGCGCCGGCGACGTGCTGGTCGCCGACATGACGGATCCCGACTGGGAGCCGGTCATGAAGCGCGCATCGGCCATCGTCACCAATCGCGGCGGCCGAACCTGTCACGCCGCGATCATCGCCCGGGAGCTCGGCATTCCTGCGGTGGTCGGCTGCGGCACCGCCACCAGCGACATCAAAGAAGACCAGGCGATCACGATTTCCTGCGCCGAGGGCGACACGGGCTACGTTTACGATGGCATGCTGGAATTCGATCAACGCAGCATCGAAATGGACGCGATGCCGCCGATTCCGGTCAAGATCACCATGAACGTCGGCAATCCGGATCGGGCCTTTGACTTTGCGGGCATTCCTCACCGCGGCGTCGGTCTCGCGCGTCTGGAGTTCATCATCAACCGCATGATCGGCGTGCATCCACGTGCCTTGTTGGAATTCGACAAGCAAAGCGCGGAACTCAAGGACAGCATAGGCAAGCAGATCGCGGGTTACGACGGCCCGGTCAATTTCTATGTCGACAAACTCAGCGAAGGGATCGCGCAGATCGCCGCCGCGTTCGCGCCCGAGCCCGTCATCGTGCGCCTCTCGGACTTCAAGTCCAATGAATATGCGAATTTGATCGGCGGCAAGAATTACGAACCGCATGAAGAGAACCCGATGTTGGGATTTCGCGGCGCATCGCGTTATATCGACAAAGTATTCAGGCCCTGTTTCGAGCTCGAGTGCCGCGCTCTGAAGCGCGTGCGCGACGAGATGGGACTCACCAACGTCCAGGTCATGGTCCCGTTCGTGCGCACCCTGGCGGAAGCGAAGGCCGTGACGCAGCTGCTGGCCGAAAACGGCTTGAAGCGCGGAGACAATGGGCTGAAACACATCATGATGTGCGAGCTGCCGACCAATGCGCTGCTGGCGGATCAGTATCTTGAATATTTCGATGGCATGTCGATCGGCTCCAACGACATGACGCAGCTGGCGCTGGGCCTGGATCGCGACTCGAGCGTCGTGGCGAAATCGTTCGATGAGCGCGATCCGGCAGTCAAGGCTTTGATGGCCATGGCGATCAAAGCCTGCAAGTCACAGGGGAAATACGTGGGAATCTGCGGACAGGGTCCTTCCGATCATCCCGAACTCGCGCGCTGGCTGGTGGAACAGGGCATCGACAGCCTGTCGCTGAATCCTGATACCGTGGTCGAGACTTGGATGTTCCTGGCGAAAGAGGCGCCGAAGTAACGCCCTTAAGGTTAGAACGGGCGCAAGAGCCGATCGCGGTAATATTGCAGTTCGCGGATCGAGTCGCGGACGTCCTCGAGCGCCAGATGGGCGGAGTTTTTTCGAAAGCCCTCGGAGACCGCGGGCGCCCATCGTATCGCCAGCTCCTTGAGGGTGCTGACATCGAGGTTGCGGTAGTGGAAAAATGCCTCGAGCGCCGGCATGTGGCGGGCGAGAAAGCGCCGATCCTGGCAAATACTGTTGCCGCACATCGGTGACCGCTTCGCATCGACCCATGCGGCGAGGAACGCCAGCGTGCGCCGCTCGGCCGTGGCCGCGTCGATATCGCTTGCCAGCACGCGGGCGGCCAGGCCCGAACGGCCATGTTGATTGCGGTTCCAATCGTCCATGGCGTTTAATACTGCTTCGCTCTGATGCACGGCGATGACCGGCCCCTCCGCGAGCACATTGAGGTGTTTGTCGGTTACGATCGTCGCGATCTCGATGATGAGGTCCGAGTCGGGCTTCAGGCCCGTCATTTCCAAATCGATCCAGATGAGATTGTCGGGAGATTTCATGGCGTTTCTAAGACTCAATTTCTTATGGTAGCAGGCGGCACCGGCACCGTCCTCGCGAGTTTCGGCCGCAGCGTTTTGGTCCAGTCAAGCGAGGGCCTAGTGCGCTGCGGGCTCAAGGGGCGCAAGTTGCGGGTGGTCTGCGGAGACCGGGTTGTCTGGGGCTACCCGCCCTCCGCCGACGGACCTTCCGTGGAGTCGGTCGAGCCGCGCCGCAATCTGATCGAGAGAATCGATGCGCGCGGACGCGCGGAACCCGTGGCCGCCAATGTCGACCGGCTCGCCATCGTGGCGGCGCCCGAGCCTGCGCCGGATTGGTTTCTGGTGGACCGCTATATTGCGGGCGCCGCGCTCAAGGATCTTGATGCGCTGATCATTGTGAACAAGAGGGATCTCGGGACCGGCGCGATCGAGGCGCAACTCGAAGAATATCGGCGCCTCAATCTCATCTGCCTCGAGGTGAGCTGTCAATCCGGGGATGGCATCGCCGAACTCGTGCAGCAGCTCGCGGATAAGGTGAACCTGCTGGTCGGCCAATCCGGCGTCGGCAAATCCTCGCTGGTGAACGCCATCGCCCCGGCGGCCGAGGCGCAGACGGCCGAGTTGACGCGCGATGCCGAAGGACGGCACACGACGACCACAGCGCGCTGGTACCAGCTGAATCCGAGCTCCGCGATCATCGATGCTCCCGGCGTGCGCGACTTTGCGCCGCCGGCGCACCTGGTGCGCGCCGCCGAGCACGGTTTTGTGGAGATTCACTCGCGCGCCAATCAGTGTCGATTCAAAGATTGCCGGCATATGGAGGAGCCGGGATGTGCGGTGCGCACGGCCGTGATCAATCAACAGATCTCGGCGCGCCGTTATGAGAGCTATCGGCGGCTATTTCGCCTGTACCAAAAGCTGGCATCTTAGGGCCAATCACTTAAGAGACGGTCGTGCGTCCGGCCAGCGCATGCGCCAGCGTGCCGCCGTCGACGTACTCCAACTCCCCGCCCACCGGAACGCCGTGCGCGATCCGCGATGCCCTGATGCCGAGCCGCAAGGCGAGTTCGCCCAGGTAGTGGGCGGTTGCTTCGCCCTCGGCGGTGGGATTGGTCGCGAGAATCACCTCGCGGACTTCGCCGCCTTTGAGCTGTTCTTCGAATTCATCGAGCCCGAGTTCGGCCGGCCCAATACCGTCGAGCGGCGACAAATGTCCCATGAGCACAAAGTAGCGGCCGCGAAATCCGCCCGACTGCTCGATCGCGACCACATCTGCCGGCGACTCGACCACGCAGAGCTGCGCCAGATCTCGTTGTGAGGAGGCACAGATCGCACAAAGCTCGCTTTCCGTCAGCATACGGCAGCGCTTGCAATGGCCGACCTGCTGCAGCGCCTCCGCCAGGGCTTGGCTCAAGGTACGGCCGCCGTCGCGGTCTCGCTCCAACAGATAGAACGCCATGCGCTGTGCGGATTTCGGACCGACTCCCGGCAGGCAGCGCAGCGAATCGATCAGACGCGCAAGCGTCGGGGTGTACTTCATTGCTTTACCTTAAAACGGCAGCTTCATGCCCGGCGGCAGATTCATTCCCGACATGAGACCGGAGTACTTTTCCTGAGTGCGCGCGGCAATCTTTCGAACCGCATCATTGATCGCGGCGGTCAACAAGTCCTCGAGCATGTCCTTGTCTTCGCCCAGCAATTTGGGCTCGATCAATACCTTCTTCGCTTCATAACGTCCGTTCAAGGTGACCTTGACCATGCCCGCGCCGGACTCGCCGGTGACTTCGATTTCGGCCAGTTCGGCCTGCGCCTTCTGCATGTTTTCCTGCATTTGCTGCGCTTGGCGCATCAAATTTCCCAATCCGCCTTTCATCATAAGGGCCTCCGCTAGTTCGTTGGTTTGACCGACGCTAAGTCCACGTCGGCGCCGAAGCGCTCGCGCAATCCTTTGACGGCCGGGTCCGACTCGAACGCACTGGCCGCGCGCGCAATTCGGTCCTGCTCTGCCTGGACCCGCTGCCGGGCGGGCGAGTTCAAATCCGCTTCGGATATTTCAAACACGATGCGGATATTGCGGCCCAGATACTTGGACAGGCCCTGCACGAGCTTCTCCTCGATGGGGCGCGTGCGCCGATCAGATGCCGCCTGGTCGAGCTTCAAGGTGAGCAGGTTATGCTCGAAACTGGCCGGTACGCAATTCAGCGCCAGTTGGCGCACCATGCCGCTCAAGGCCGCGGCCTCAACGATCATCGTCCAGTTCGCGGCATCGATGCTCGTCAAGCGCGCGGATTCAACGGCAGCGGTGCTTGCCGCCGGTACGGTGCGTGCCGCGCTAACCGGCTTCGACGCCTGCACCGCCGCTTCCGGCCTGAATGCCAGCATTCGCAGTAATGTCATTTCGAAGCCGATCCGAGGCTCCGGCGCCATATTCAAGTCGCGGCGGCCGCCGAGCGCAATCTGGTAGTAAAGCTGCGCATCCTCGGGCGAGATGGCCTGCGCAAGCTGTGTAAGCATGGCGGCATCGAACTCCTCATCTTGGGGAGCGGCTTCGGGAACAATCTGCACAATGGCGATGCGCTGCAGTAATGCCGCCAGGTCCACCAGAGCTCGATCGTAGTCCGGTACGTCGCGATCCAGTTCGCGCACCTCGGCCAACACCGCCGCACCGTCGCCCCGCGCTATCGCCTCGACCAACCGGCCCACATGGCCTCGATCAATCGTGCCGAGCATCGATCGTGCGTTGGCTTCGCTGATCGCCCCGCCGCCAAAAGCAATGAGTTGATCCAACAGGCTCAAGGCGTCGCGCATGCTGCCCTCGGCGGCGCGCGCGAGCAGCGCGATCGCGGCGGGCTCGAACGCCAATTGCTCCTCGCCGGCGATATATTTCAGGCGCTCGCCGATCAACATGGCGGGCAATCGCTTCAAGCTGAACTGCAGGCAGCGCGATAACACCGTGACCGGCAACTTTTGCGGGTCGGTGGTTGCCAGCAGGAATTTCACATGCGGCGGCGGCTCTTCCAAGGTCTTGAGCAGCGCATTGAAGGAATGGTTCGACAACATGTGGACTTCGTCGATCAGGTACACCTTGTATCGGCCGCGGGTCGGGGAGTACTGCACGTTGTCGAGCATATCCCGCGTGTCGTCGACCTTGGTGCGCGAGGCCGCGTCCACCTCGATGAGGTCGACAAACCGGCCTTCGTCAATCTCCTTGCAGGCGGCGCAAACGCCGCAGGGTTTGGAGCTCACCCCATTGGTCTCGCAATTCAACGATTTCGCCAGGATGCGCGCGACGGTCGTCTTGCCGACGCCGCGGGTTCCGGTGAAAAGAAACGCGTGATGCACCTTGCCGCTATCGAGGGCGTTGCTGAGCGCGCGCAGCACGTGCTCCTGCCCGACCATTTCGGCAAACCGCTTGGGGCGCCATTTGCGCGCTAATACGACGTAGCTCATAAGGTATTGTCGCACGCCTTTTGGGAGGCGGCCCGCGCCAGCAGGACTTCGGCGCCCGACTTAAAGCCTCTACCGCTGCTCCCTTCCGGGCCTGACGGGGTTCGTGACCAGTCGTCGCGAAGATGCAAACGCGAGCCACCATAAACTTGGTGGCCAAAAATATTGGCGGAGAGGGCGGGATTGACTCGGGCCATTCGGCCCTCGCCCTGCGGGCGCCGTCGCCAAGCCTCCGGCGTCCAGCGCCGCCGCGGCGCTGTCGAACCTAAAGGTTCGAACCCCACCTCAACCATTTACAATCAAATACAGTTTAGTCATCAAAATTCGACCAACTGCGCAAACATTTTGGCGGAGAGGGTGGGATTCGAACCCACGAACACGGTTAGGTGTTACACACTTTCCAGGCGTGCGCCTTCGACCGCTCGGCCACCTCTCCTCGCGGCCGCAAGGGTACCGGAGCGGGCACAGGCGATCAAATTTACCCGCTGGCGGCCTTGTTCGGCGGGGCGGGCTTGTAGCGCGGCGGCACATCGTAGCAAAGGTCGTGCGGACCCGGCGGCGGCGGTACATCGGTCACGTTTGGGATGACCAACGCGCCGGCGGTGTTCGGCGAATCGAGCCCTGCAGGCACCTTCAAGGGTGCCGCTGACAGGGCATGCTGATACTCCTGGGGCGAGTGGCAGTCCGGGTTCAACTTGCTGAAAAGATGACAGCCGCTCATCAATATGCCCGCAGCCATCAACACTAAGATTCGATCCAGACTCATGCAGCTTGGTCCTCAAGGGTAACTCCGGCGGCTCGCATCGCGCGCAGCACCGTCTCGTGGTGCGCCTTTGCCAATTCGACCAGCGGAAGGCGGATTGCGTTCCCGATCATGCCCATTCTCGCCATCGCCCACTTGACGGGCACGGGATTCGCCTCGACAAACAGATCCTTATGTAAAGGCTGCAAACTCGCGTCAATGCTGCGCGCCTCAGCCAAATCGCCCGCGAGCGCCGCGCTGCAGGCCTCACGCATCCGTCGGGGCGCAACATTTGCGGTCACCGAAATGACGCCGCGTGCGCCGGCGCACATTAAATCAATCGCCGTGGCATCGTCCCCCGACAGCACCACGAACTCCGGCGGACAGACGCTCATAATCTCGCGCGCCCGGCTCAGCGAGCCCGTCGCTTCCTTGATCGCCACAATGAGTGGGTGCCGTGCGAGACGCGCAACAGTGCCCGGTAAAAGATCCACTGCCGTTCGGCTGGGCACATTATACAGAATAATCGGCACTGCGGAGGCGTCGGCTGCCGCAGTGAAGTGCCTCAAAAGCCCTTCCTGCGGAGGCTTGTTGTAGTACGGCGTCACCAGCATGACCGCATCCACACCGAGCCGGGACAAGCTTCGGGTGCGGTCCACGGTCGCCTCGGTCGAATTCGAACCCGCGCCTACGATGACTTTGAGCTTTTCGCCGCAGCGCGCCACTGCGCGGCGCGTCAACTCCTCGACTTCTGCCGCGGTCAGCACCGCTGATTCACCGGTGGTGCCGGCCACCACGATTCCTTCGGAGCCCTCGCGTAGGTGGAAGTCCAGCAACTGGTCCCATGCGGGCAAGTCCAAAGCCCCGTCGGCCGTCATCGGGGTCACGATCGCTACCATGCTTCCGCAAAACATCCGAAGGACTCCGCAGGAAATATCGCTACCTTAAGTGGCGGACAGCACCTAAGGCAAGCTTCCATCCGGTAGAATTTACGTCGATGAAACAACATATCGTCATTTCTGCCGTCGGCGGCGACCGCGTCGGCATGGTTCATGAGCTTTCCAAGGCTATTGCCGACTGCGGCGGCAGCATCAGCGAAAGCCGCATGACCTCGCTCGGCAACGAGTTCGCCATGCTGCTCCTGGTCAACGGCAATTGGCACACGCTCGCCAAACTTGAAGGCGAGTTCAAGAAACTCGCCGACGCCACGGGCATGAACATTCAGTTGCGGCGCACCGAAGAGCGATCTGCGCGCAACGACATGCTGCCCTACTCCATCGACGTGGTTTGCCTCGATCAAACCGGCATCGTCGCCGGGCTTTCCGGCTTCTTCGCGCAGCGCGGCGTCGACATTGCCGAGTTATCGACGCGTTCCTACGCGGCGGCGCACACCGGCGCCCCGATGTTCTCAGTACAGATGATCGTCAATGTTCCCAGCCGGCTGCATATCGGGGTGTTGCGCGAGGAATTCATGGATTTCTGCGATCACCTGAACCTGGATGCCATTTTTGAACCCGTGAAAAGCTAGGAGTCTTTAGGACGCATGAGCAAAATCGAAATCGGCAAGAAAGCGCCGCAATTCAGCCTCGAGGGCACGGGCGGGACCTGGTCGCTCGAGGATGGCAAGGGACTCGCCGTCGTAATTTACTTCTACCCCAAGGACAACACCTCCGGTTGCACCCAGGAAGGCTTGGACTTCGCCGCTTTGCACGGGCAGTTCAAGAAGTCCAAGGCGATGGTGTTGGGTATTTCGCCGGACAGCGTTGCCTCGCATGAAAAATTCAAGAAGAAAATGTCGTTTCCATTCGAGCTGCTCAGCGATCCTGAAAAAAAGGTGTGCAACCTGTACGAGGTTTTCAAGGAAAAGAGCATGTACGGCAGAAAGTACATGGGAGTCGAGCGCAGCACCTTTTTGATCGACGGCAAGGGCGTTCTGCGGCACGAGTGGCGCAAGGTAAAGGTAAAGGATCACCCCGGGGCCGTATTGGCTGCGGTGAAGGCGCTGTGACCGGCAACGTGCGGCCGCTGGGGGCCGCGGTCTTGAAGAGCCGTCAAGGCAAGGCCGAGCGCCGAATATTCGTGCTCGATACCAATGTCCTGATGCACGATCCCACGGCCATCTTTCGTTTCGAAGAGCACGACATCTATATCCCGATGACGGTGCTCGAGGAACTCGACGCGGGCAAGAAAGGGCTGTCGGAGCCGGCGCGCAACGTTCGTCAGGTCAGCCGCTTTCTCGACGAGCTGATGCAGGGCGCCACCAAGAAACAGATCGACCGCGGGCTCGCACTGCCCACGGCGGTGCCCATCAATCACGGCAAACGGCCGCCCGGCGGGCGGTTGTTCTTTCAGACTCAACTGCTGGAATCGGTGCTGCCGGACAGCCTCCCCGGCCATGGCGCCGACAACGCCATTTTGGCCAACACGCTGGCGCTGCAGCAGAAATTTCGCAATGTGAAAGTCACACTGGTTTCGAAAGACATCAATTTACGCATCAAGGCGGCCATTCTGGGCGTGCATGCGGAGGATTACTCCAGCGACAAGACCATTGAGGATGCGGACTTGCTGGTCAGCGGCGTACAGCAGCTGCCGCAGAACTTCTGGGAGAAGCACGGCAAAGGGATGGAGTCCTGGCAGCACCAGAGCCGCACCTATTATCGAGTGCGCGGGCCGCTGGTGCGCGAGTGGAAGACCAACCAATTCGTCTATGACCCCGGCGCGAACGGCGTGGAAGCCATCGTGCGCAAGCTCGAGTCGGAGTCCGCAATCCTCGAACTGACCACCGACTATCGCACCGAACGCAATAATGTTTGGGGCGTGACGGCGCGCAATCGCGAACAGAATCTGGCGCTGAACCTGTTGATGGATCCTGAGATCGATTTTGTCACGGTGCTGGGGCCCGCCGGCACCGGCAAGACGCTGCTGACTCTTGCAGCCGGACTGGCGCAAACACTGGATCACAATCGTTTCAGTGAAATCATCATGACCCGCGTCACCATTCCTTTGGGCGAGGACATCGGGTTTCTGCCGGGCACCGAAGAGGAAAAAATGGAGCCCTGGATGGGGGCGCTCATGGACAATTTGGAGGTCCTGACGCAGAGCCAGCCCGGGGGCACCTGGGGTCGTGGCGCCACGAACGACTTGCTACGGCACCGCATCAAAATCCGGTCCCTCAACTTCATGCGTGGCCGGACGTTCCTAAACCGCTTCATCATCATCGATGAGGCCCAGAACTTGACCCCCAAGCAAATGAAAGCATTGGTCACGCGGGCCGGCCCCGGCACGAAAATGGTGTGTTTGGGCAATATCGCGCAGATTGATACGCCCTACCTGACGGAGACCACCACGGGGCTCACCTATGTGGTCAACCGATTTCACGGCTGGGCGTTTTCAGGACATATCACGTTGGTTCGCGGCGAGCGGTCGCGCCTGGCCGACTATGCCTCCGAAGTTCTTTGATTTTGCTTCTGTTTTGAGCGAACTTTGGTTTCCGCCTACACTCCAAGGCTAGGGACGCCAAATGTCAGCGCTGAAATCCATATCCGCCCTTCTCCTCGCCGCTGTCGTCAGTAGCAGCGTCAGCGCGGCGTATTCCCAAGGGGTTGGACAGTCCCTTAAGAATTACGGTGGACAGGATCTGCCGGAATTGGGCAGTCCCGCCAACGCGGCGATTTCCATCGAAGATGAATATCACGCCGGTTTGCAATTTGTTAACGAGATTCGCAAGGCTGGCGTGATTCTCACGGATCCCGAAGTCAGTCAGTACGCGCAAGAAATCGGCCACAGCCTTTCAAGCCACGCGGAAGAGGGCCAGCACCAGTTCTACTATTTCGTCATCCGCGATCCGGAGATCAACGCCTCCGCCATTCCCGGCGGATTCGTGATCATCAACAGCGGCCTGATAACCTCGACGCGCAACGAGAACGAATTGGCGGGTGTGCTGGCACACGAAACCGCGCACGTCACACAGCGTCACATCGTGCGCCAGATCGTCGATCAAGGACACGAAGGGCTGTTGGCGTCCGCCGCGATGCTGGCGGCCGTGTTGTTGGGAGCGACCGCGGGCCGCGGCTCGCCTGACGCGATCCAGGGCGCCATCATGGCGGGCCAGAGCGCCATGATTCAGCATCAGATCAACTACACGCGCGGCAGCGAGTTTGAAGCGGATCGAATCGGCATCAGCACCATGGCGGATGCCGGCTACGATCCGTTGGGAATGGCCAGCTTCTTCGACTACATGGGACGCACCGGTCCGGAACCGAGCCGCATCAATGCCGTGCAATTCCTGATCGATCACCCGATTTTCTCGGATCGCGTGGCGGAGGCACAGGATCGAGCAAGTCAAATCGGCCGGATCCATCATGAAGATTCCCTCGGATACCTGCTGATTCGAGAGCGCTTGAGAACGGTGGCGGGCGACCCGCAAGCGTCGCGGCAGTACTATGTGAATCTGCTGAAGAACGGCGGCGGCAAAACCCTGCAAGAGCGCTACGGCAAGGATGTCGCGGAGATCGCAAACCGAAATCCCGCCGCGGCGATCGTCGATCTGCAGGATCTTGTCAACGATTTTCCGAAGGTCACCCAGTTTTATGGCGCGCTCGGCCAGGCTTACGCCGCGAACAACCAGTACAAAGAATCCGCCGCCGTGCTGGAAAGAGCGATGATTTTATTCCCGCGCAATGTTCCGATCACGATCCGATTGGCGGAAACACTGATGCATTCCGGCGACAACAAACGCGCCCACATGGTGTTGCTGGATTTGTTCAATAACGTTGAGCCCACGCCGGATCAGACCCGCCTCATCGCCAAAGCCGCGAGCACCGCCGGCGACTACGCCGACTCCTACGCCTATATGGCGGAGTTCTATCTGATGACGGGCAATCTGAACATGGCCTCGAACCAGCTGCAGCTTGCGCTGACACTGCCGGGACTGGATGCCGTACAACGCGCCCGCTACAGCGCGCGTCTCGAGGAAGTTCGCGCGGCCATGCCGAAAAAGAACAAAGACACTGTCGCGGACGATCGCAACGGCAACAACGGCCGCTATTGATCCCCCGTTTCAAGCCCTCCAATTCCCGCGAGTTAGTGTATCTTTGGCCTAACGTGAGTTAGGAGAAATTCAAATGGGAAGAGTGAGCAGCGCACGCGTGGTGCTTTCCGGCATCTTGATCGCGGCCGTGACGGGCTGTGTCACGCTGCCGCCCAACGCAAAGCCGGCTCCCCAGGATCCGTGGGAATCGTGGAATCGCGGCGTCTACAAGGTCAACGATAAGCTCGATCGCGCGGTCGCCAAGCCCATTGCACGCACCTATGCGCGCGCGGTGCCTGCGCCCGCGCGCACCGGTATCAGTAATTTTCTGTCGAATTTGCACACCACGACCGTCATGGTCAACGACGCTTTGCAGGGCAAATTCGGCGCGGCAGCCAATGATTTTGCGCGCCTGATCGTCAATACGACGGTCGGATTCGGCGGATTGCTGGACCCTGCCAGCCAAATGGGGCTGGACAAGAACGACGAGGACTTCGGGCAGACCCTGGGCCATTGGGGCGTGCCGCCTGGGCCGTTCCTGGAGATACCCGTATTGGGTCCCTCCGACACCCGGGACGGGCCGGGGAGAGTCGTCGACATTTTCACGGGGCCGACGCACTACATCGACAACAATTGGATTTCGTATGGGATTTACGGGGTGGCCCTGGTCGATACGCGTGCAGGACTGCTGCCGCTCGATGAAACATTGCAAAAAGTCTACGACCCCTACGCCTTTGTTCGAGACGCCTATCTGCAGCGGCGCGCCTACTTGGTATCCGACGGCAAGGTGACGGATGAAGTGCTGGTCGACCCGGGCGCCGATGACACGGATGCGGCCGCCCCCGCCCCGCCGCCGAAAACACCCTGAGCGCTAATTCGGCGGATTGTTCGCCTTCAGGAAGTCCACGGTGGCTTGCAGCATTTGCAACCGCGTTTCACCGCGCGACAGCCAATGATCTTCGTGCTTCATGGTCACCAAGGTCACGGGCTTCCCGGCGCGCTTCAATGCGCTCAGCATGACATCGCTTTGTTCATACGGAACGACGGTGTCGTCGCGGCCGTGAACCAGCAGTACCGGAACAGTCACCGCGGCGACATGCTCTATCGGCGAGATGGCGATGAGCGCCGGATCATTCTGATCGGCCGTTCCCATGAAGCGGTCCCAATAGCGCTGCGTCCAGCCCAGCGAGTTGGCGACTGTCCATTTGCGAAAGCGGCGCAAATCCGAAATGCCCGCGACCGACACCGCGCAGCGATACACGCCTGACTCGACGGTAACGCCGGCAAGAGCCGCATAACCGCCATAGCTTGCCCCGACGATGCAGACCCGCTTCGGATCGATGATGCCTTGGTGCGCGAGGTAGCGCACGCCGTCGGACAAGTCGGACTGCATTTTGCGGCCCCACTCGCCAAAGCCCGCCTCCAGGAATTTCGAATCCAGAATCGAACCGCGGAAATTCGGCTGCAGCACGGCGTAGCCTTGTGCGGCGAGCGCCTGCGACCACCAGTCGAAGCGTAACGTATCGGCGGAGGCAGGGCCGCCGTGCGGCAAGAGGATCAGCGGCAAGTCTTTTCCCGATCCGGCTGGCAGAGTCAAAAATGCGGGGATGGTGAGACCATCCGCGGCCGGATAGCTAATGGCCTTCACCTCGGCCGGGGTAGAAACCTCCTCATAGACTCGTCCCAGTATCGTCGCATGATGCGTATACCAATCGTAAACCGCATAGACATAGCCGTGCTTGGGGCCAAAAATTTTCAAGATGAGTCTCGAAAAATCATCCGAATGGGACTCGAGTTCCACGCGTTCGTCTGGAAACGCGCGCAGCACCGCATTCCAATGCGCCTGCAGCTCATTGTCGAAAAACACGTATTCGCTGCTGCCAATCTCGTGAATGCCCCCAATGATCCGGCCGGTCTTGCGATCCTCGATTGTCCTGGAGAACGACGCGCCGTGCGCGAGCGGCGGCCCCCAGGTGTTGTTCGAAAGATTCAGCGGCCGCCATTCCGGATCGCCCTCGACCACGAATCGCACTATGAGAGCGCTGCCGTCGGAGTTGAATCCGATCATCTCCGGTGTATCGATCGCCTCAACGCCGGAGGCAACCACAGTCCAATGACGTTCTTTGCGGGTTTTGATCTCCCAATGCTTCTTGTCGTCGCGGTAGGCGAATTGCGCCGCAATGTTTCCGGACTCGTCCACCAACCAATCGGTGTCAGGTTCCCTCGCCTCATCGACCAAACGCACGCGGCGATCCGGATAGGCAAATGAAAACAAGCACGGAACCGTCCCCTCGCGCACGCAGTATCCCTGCGTAAAGAGGGTCGAGTGACCCGACACGGTGCGCGTCGTCCAGCCGCCGTTGATCACGTTGAAGGTTTCCACGTGTTCCATGTCGAATGACAGTGAATGGAGCTTCAGTTTGGTGAGATCAAAGTTGACGAGCTGATACCACTCCCGGGTTGCCCCGATAAAACCAAAGGGCGGCGGACTGGTGCTCGAAACGGTGGCAAGAATATTGTCGTCGTCGACCCAATCGACTCCCCGCAGTTTGGTGTCGCCTACAAGGACCGCGCCCAAGGGCTCACGCTTGCTGAGCGGAAGGACAATGAGTTTGCGACTCTCGCCGTTGGTGCTCACGTAAGCAATCTTGGTGCCGTCGGGAGAAATGGCCACATCCTCCAAGGTGGGAAGATGACCGAATGCGGCGAGCGGTGCGGCGTCGGCCGCGGCGGCCGGGTGCAGGCCAAAGCAGGTAGCGGCCGTGCAGGCAGTAATTGCGGCTAAGATCGTACTCAACGCTCGCTGTTGATGTCTTTTACTTAATTCCATCCCTGGAGCCTCTTCGGGCTTTCGTACGGCTGGACTATCCTATCCCGCCGTCAGCAATTCTTCCACATCGCTCAGGCGCGCCAGTTGGCGCAATTGGGTCGGAATATTCTCGTAGCGCAACGCCTTGCTCGCCGCTCTCGCGATGCTCAGCCATTCGATCAGCAAGGCGAGGCCCGAGCTGTCGCTATCCTTGACCCCTGACAGATCGATGACCGCGGCCCGGCCATTGGCAATCGCTTCGCTTCCCGCCTTCAGCAAGTCGGTCACCGTCGTAAAATGCAGAACGCCATTGACCTTGGCGCGCTCGCCATCCTGCACCTCGAAGTCAGCGGTGAGAACGGCGCTGCTCAATGTGGGACCGCTGCCCCGGCGGAGCCAACGTGGCCTTCCTTTTCCAACCGAGTGATGACATCGTCCAAGCCCTTTTGCTGAATCTCCGAGGCAAAATCGGTGCGGAAACTCTTGACGTAGGAAATGCCCTCGATCACTACATCCCATGCCTTCCAGCCGTCCGGAGTTTTTCGCAGGCTGAAATTCACGGGAACTTTGTCGCCCGCGGACTTCTTGACCTCGGTTCGGACGGTCGCGGTTGTGTCGCTCGCCTCGCCCTTGTACGGCAGAACCACGAACCGATCGCCGGTAAAATCAATCAACGCCGCCCCATAATTTCGCAGCAACGAATGATAGAAGGCATCGACGAAGCGCTTGCGTTGCTCGGGCGTTGCCGTCCGCCAGCTTTGCCCCAGAACCAGCCGCGCCGAATATTCAGTGTCGAAATTCGGCAGGAGCACATTCCCCACGAGAGCATCGAGCTTCGCGGGATCGGCCCGGTACATGGCCCGGTTCGCATCCAATTCCTGCAGCATTTTCTTGGCGGAATTCTCCACGAGTTGCTGAGGCGTGAGTGCGCTCGCGTTGGGCGCAGCCGCGGGCGTGTCGGCCGCATTTACGCCTAACGCCAGCATCGAAACCAACATCGCCGTGATGACCAATTTGTTCATTTCGTTTTCTCCGTCGCTTTCGGATCGGCAGGCGCGGGCCTCTGCTCGTCCGCCTTGGATTTGGTGAAATTCGCCAGGACCTGGCCGATTAGATTTTCCAGAACAAAAGCCGATTGCGTAAAGTCGATTTGACCCTTGTCCTTGAGATAGGTATCCGCACCGCCCGCGGTGAGTCCTATGAATTTGCCGCCCAGCAACCCCTGGGTGTAGATGCTGGCATCGCTGTCGGTGGGAATCTTGTTGTAGCGCTCGTTCAATCGCAGCAAAACGACGGCCTTGTATTCGTTGGAGTCGAATTCGATCTTCGTGACGCGCCCGACTTCAACGCCCGACATGGACACCGGAGCGCCGACTTTCAGATCCCCGATATTGTCGAACTTGGCCGTCACTTCATAGTGCGGCGGACCAAACCAGGACAGCCCACGGCTCGTGGTCTGCGTGGTGAGAAAAAACAGTGCCGCGAACCCCAGCAGCACAAACGAGCCGGTGCCTAGATTCAACGTGCGCGACTTACGCATAGCATCACTCCTACAAAAACGCTGCGGTGATCAAATAGTCCAGAAACAGAATCACCACCGCCGAGGTAACGACCGTGCGTGTGGTGGCTCTGCCGACGCCCTCCGCAGTGGGCGTCGCATAATATCCCTGGTAGACGGCGATGAGGCTGCAGGCAACGCCGAAGACGAAGCTCTTGGCGATGCCTTCGGTGACATCTTTCAAGCCGACTGCGGAGCGCATTTGCGACCAGAAGCTGCCGGAGTCGACCCCCATGATCTGTACGCCGACCAGCTGGGCGCCGTAAATGCCGATGACGCTGAAAATCGCGGCCAGCAGCGGCATGGAAATGACGCCGCCCAGGAATCTCGGCACGACCACGCGTTGAATGGGATCGACCGCCATCATTTCCATGGCCGAGATCTGATCGGTGGCGCGCATCAAACCCAGCTCGGACGCCAATGCCGTGCCGGCCCTTCCGGCAAACAGCAACGCGGTCACGACAGGACCGAGTTCCTTGACCAAGCCTATGGTCGCCGCCGTGCCGAGCGCCTCTTCCGAGCCGAAGCGCTGCAGCAGCTGAAATCCCTGCAGGCCCAACACCATCCCGACGAACAGGCCGGAGAGCATGATGATGACCAGCGAAAAGGCGCCCGAGTTGAAGATCTGTTGCGAGATCAAACTGAATCTCAGCAAGGCGCGCGGTGAATTGACCACCAGACGAAATAGAAAATGTACGACCGAACCCAGGCCTTCGAGGGCCTCGGTAAAACTTTCCCAGAGTTCCTTGAACATGCTCAAAGAACCTCTTTGCGCGACAACAGTTCGTCGAAATAATCCGGCGCGGGAAAGTGAAACGGCACCGGTCCGTCCGCCAGGCCGCCGATGAATTGTTTGACGATCTCGGTTGGATTGGACTTGAGTTCCTGCGGCGCCCCGTTCGCGACCACCTTGCCGCCGGATAACAGGAATATCTGGTCCGCGACCGAGGAAATCTCCGAGACATCGTGCGAAACGACGATGCTGGTGATCCCGAGCGTATCGTTCAAGCGGCGAATCAGGCGCAAGATCACACCCAAGGAAATGGGATCCAAGCCGACAAAGGGCTCGTCGTAAATCAGCAGATCAGGATCCATGACAATGGCGCGAGCGAGGGCGACTCGCCGGCTCATTCCGCCTGATAGTTCTGCGGGCATCAGCTCCGCGGCGCCTCGCAGGCCCACCGCTTGTAGTTTGGTGAGCACCAGTTGCCGGATCAGCCGCTCGGTCAGATCGGTGTGCTCGCGCAAGGGAAACGCGACGTTCTCGAACACGCTCAGATCCGTCAGCAGGGCGCCGTTCTGAAATAGCATTCCCATCTTGCGGCGCAGTACGTACAAATTGGCGCGCGACAGGGTTCGCATATCCGAGCCGGCGACTTCGATCGCGCCACTGTCCGCCAGAACCTGTCCCGTGATCAGCCGCAGCAGCGTGGTCTTTCCCGTGCCGCTCGGCCCCATCACGGCGGTAATCTTGCCGCGCGGAATCTGAATATCGAGACCCGCGAAAACGGGACGCCCGTTTACCGCGTAATCTAGATTCCGAATATCAACGATTGTGGCGGATGGGTTCAATGGTTTGACTACGCAGCCGCGCCGGAAAGACGCGGCCGTGGGCGCGCGTGCTTACGCCGCGGATTCCAAGGCGGCACTGTACTCACCCACCGCCGCCAATCCATTGAGCTTCGCCCTCTTCGCCACTGCCTTCTGTCCTGCGGCAAATCCGCCGGGCTTGCCCGCCCAGGCATTCAGCGCGTCCTCTTGCAGAGCGCGCCCGTAACTGAAGGTCAGCGCCCAGGGCAGCGGACCGGCCGCATGCATCAGATTCAAGTGCAAGGTCGCATCGACCGGACTCTGGCCGCCGGATAGGAACGCAATTCCGGGTACCGCCGGCGGAACCTGGCGCTTCAGCGTGCGCACCGTCGCTTCGGCGATCCGTTCCGGCGTGGCCTGGTCCGCGCACTTCTTGCCTGGGATCACCATGTTGGGTTTCAGGATCATGCCTTCCATGACGACCCGTGCCGCGAACAAATGACTGAACACGCTATCGAGCACGGCATTGGTCACGTCCTCGCAACGCTCCAGCGAATGCGCGCCGTCCATGAGCACCTCAGGCTCCACGATGGGGACGATGCCCGCTTCTTGAGCGAGCGCGGCGTAGCGCGCCAGCCCTTCGGCGTTGGCGTTGATGGCATAGCGGCTCGGAATCCCGGCATCGATATTGATGACCGCTCGCCACTTGGCAAATCGCGCTCCCAGCTTGTGGTATTCGGCGAACCGTTCGCGCAACCCGTCGAGCCCTTCGGTCATGGTCTCGCCCGGATGGCCGGCAAGGGGCTTCGCGCCCAGATCGACCTTGACTCCGGGGATCATCCCAGCCTTGGCCAGATACGTGGGAAACGGCACGCCGTCCTTGGTCTTTTGCCGCAGCGTCTCGTCATAGAGGATGACGCCGCTGATATAGGCCGCGGCGCCCGGCGCCGTGAAAAGCATTTCCCGATAGGCCCGCCGATTCTCTTCGGTGGACTCCAACTTGATGGTGTCGAAGCGCTTTTTGATGGTGCTGCTGCTTTCGTCGGCGGCCAGAAGCCCGCGATTTTTGGCGACCATGGCACGCGCAATGGCGTTTAGCTCTCCAATATTCATGACTTACGTATCTCTCTGATATTGACGGTTAACTTAAGGCAAGAATAACAAACCTCGCCTCGGTCCGCCCTCCGGGTGGAACTTAGGGTCAAATAGGACTAAAATAGTCCCACATGAATCTCCTGCCTGGAGGACCCTCTTTATGCTGCGTATGGGAAAAATGACCGACTACGCAACCGTGGTGCTGGCAAGTTTAGCTCAAGAACCGGCCACGCATCGCGCTGCGACAGAATTGGCCGAGCGTACTCGGCTGAGCCGGCCCACCGTCAGCAAAGTTCTCAAGGGGTTGCAGCGCGCCGGCATGGTGATTTCTTCCCGCGGTGCGCAGGGTGGCTATCGCCTTGCCCGGCTTCCCGAGCAGATAACAGCGGCGCAAATCCTCGATGTCTTCGAGGGCCCGATCGCCATTACCGAATGCAGCGGCGCCTCGA
>DASYIN010000053.1:0-1919 GCA_035997505.1 Steroidobacteraceae bacterium
AGAGAAATCCCTAACGTTGGTTCACTGGTAGCCCCCGACGTCCTGGCGCCGCGTGGGTCGTTCGGTGTTGCACAGTGATCTTTGTGCGGGGGCGGACGCGGTTGTTAGCTACGAAACGATCGCCGACACGATGGCGAGGCACGGCCCCAATTACGGCGAGAACTTTACGGGCAGCCGCTGTGTCCGGCACGAGCCGACCGCGCTCAACATGTGCCATAGTTTTGCTGATCAGCCACCCCGCCGTTTCCCACGTGCCGTCCTGTCGTTGACCGGCGATGCGCTCAACCCCGCGCTTTTTGCCGACATCGTGATACCGGAACGCGACGAACCGGCGCGCCGGCGCCACCTCAATACGGAAGAATTGTCCGCCGCCGCGTGTGCCCGGCTTGGCGCGGCCGCGCCGCCCAAATCCGGGCCGCGAAGGCGACCGCTGCGCCTTGCGGATGTTGCTTTTGCCTGCTTGCTTTTGCGTCGCGGTTGCCATTGCACTCACCCATCTTATGCGCCGCTTCAACGCGCACAACTACTCGAAGATCTGATTTTCTTGTTCTTGAGACTCCCATGCTTCATTGACACCTCGGCTCCTCGCGATTGCTCGTCGGTTAAGCGTCACGGCCATGGTTGTTCTCCTGTTCGGGTCGTCAGGTTTGCCGAGCGCGGCAACTCCTAGCAGACAAAGCAGGATGCCCGGTGCCATGACGGCAATCAATTTCCGCATTGTCTTTGCGGGTTGCCGCTGCAAGATGAGGGCCGCTGGCGGACAATGCGCCTGAGGATTTCATGTACCGGGCGCTAAATTCAGGCCGACCGTGGGCTGAGCGTCCAAAATCAGGTCGAATGTGACGCCCGGCGCTTCTACCGCTGCATCTGCATGATCTGATCCATCGGCATCATGTTGTGGTTGAGGTTTGCCATGATCCAGAGCGACCCGATCATCACCAGAAGGACGATCAGCACCCCGAACGCCAGCGCGAGCACATTATTGGTGTTGTCGGGCCCGGTGGTGATGTGCAAGTAGAACACTACGTGCACGCCCATCTGCGCGATCGCCAGCACAACAAGCGCGACCGGAATGCTCGGCTGCCAGATCAGATCGGTGCCCGCGATAAAGAAAGAGGTCGCCGTCAGCAGAATGGCGAGCCCAAGTCCGGTGAGATAACCGAGTACCCGCAGCGCGACGCCACCGCCTTCGACGTGCTCATCGCCCGGGGCGAGATCGATGCTGTGGCCGGCGTCTTCGTGTCCATTGCTCATGCGGCGCTCCCCAACAAATACACGACGGTGAATACGGCGATCCAAATGATGTCAAGCGCGTGCCAGAACAGTGCAAAGCACAGGATGCGGCGTAGAATATCCGCCCTGAACCCCTTGGCGATGACCTGCGCCATCATCGTCAATAACCACAGGATGCCGGCCGAGACGTGCAGCCCGTGGCAGCCTACCAGCGTGAAGAACGCAGACAGGAACGCGCTGCGCGTCGGCCCCGCCCCGCGTGCAACGAGGCTCGCGAATTCCCTGCCCTCGATCGCGAGAAAGCCGAGGCCAAAGACGCCGGTCACCGCCATGGCAAGCTGGAACCAGGTTGCGCTGCGCGTATCGGCCGCGATCGTGGCGAGGCCGCAGGTAAAGCTCGAGGCGAGCAGGAAAGCCGTTTCGATCGCGACGTTGCGCAGATCGAACAGGTCGTGGCCGGTCGGGCCGCCCGCCGTCTGCCCCCGCAGAACGGCATAGGTCGCGAAGAAGGCCGAGAACATCACCATATCGCTGAGGATGAAGATCCAAAATCCGTAGCCGGTGACGATGCGCTTGGGCGCGGGGCCGCTCCAATCGCGGACGGCGGAGCCATGGTGCGCTTCCGTCATTGCAGCTTCCGTCAGTGCAACTGTGCTCATTCGGCGGCCTCTTTCTCAAGTATCCTG
>DASYIN010000054.1:0-22821 GCA_035997505.1 Steroidobacteraceae bacterium
AGAAAAATCGCCCACTGGCAGGTCTCGGGAATATCCGGCGTTTGCTGCATGATCTCGATGATCGGGTAGCGGTCCTCCTGAGCGATCGCCATGTAAATCCGCGGCATCAGTGGAAAGTGATAGGCCATGTGGCATTCGTCGCCATCGCCGAAGTACTCGCGCACATCCTCCGGCCACTGATTGGCTTCCGCCAGCAGGAATCGATTTTGGTAGGACGCATCGATGGCCGCGCGCAGCTCCTTGATGACGGCGTGCGTCTCGCGCAGGTTTTCGTTGCTGGTACCTTCGCGCTCCACCAGATAGGGAATGGCATCCAGGCGAAAGCCGTCGACGCCCATCTCGAGCCAGAAGCGCATGACCTGCAGCACGGATTTCATGACCTGCGGATTGTCGAAATTCAAATCCGGCTGATGGCTGAAGAAGCGATGCCAGTAGTAGGCCTTCGCGACCGGATCCCAGGTCCAGTTGGAGTTTTCCGTGTCGGTAAAGATGATGCGGGTGCCGAGATATTTCTGGTCCGTGTCGCTCCACACGTAGAAATCGCGTTGCGGCGAGCCTGCGGGTGAATTTCGCGCCGCCTGAAACCAGGGATGCTGATCGGAGGTGTGATTGATGATGAGCTCGGTCACCACCTTCAGTTCGAGACGATGCGCCTCGCGCAGCATGACGCGAAAATCATCGAGAGTGCCGAATTGCGGATGCACATTTTGATAATCGGCGATGTCATAGCCATCATCCTTGAGCGGCGAGGGATAAAAGGGCATCAGCCAGATGGTGTTGACGCCCAAATCGCGGATGTATTCAAGCTTGGAGGTCAGCCCTTTGAAATCTCCAATACCATCGTCGTTGGAGTCGAAGAATGACTTGACGTTGACCTGATAGATGACGGCGTCTTTGTACCAAAGCGCGTCATCGGCGCTGAGACCGGTCGCCGGCGCGGCATCCAGAACCGGAACTTGCACATCGTTCATCTTAAGCGCGCTTCATAAGTAGTAGTCGAAGTCCCTCTCGCTGCGCACCCTCCTGCGCAATCTAAACACGTGCGCCGGCGAGCGGTGCGGTTCCAGCAAAACATAGTTATACCTGCCGCGCCATATATAGCGCTGATCGCTCAGCAAATCATGCACCTGATAGGGTTGCGCAGGGTCGAGCTTGAGACTCTCGATGTCCAAATCCACCCATCCCGATTGCGGCTGATGCGGATCGAGGTTCACGACGGTGAGAATGACGTTGCTCGAGGCAGCATCCATCTTCAAGTAGGCAATCAGCTGGTCGTTGTCGACATTGCAGAAATGCAGGCCGGCATCGGATTGCAAAGCGGCATTTTCCCGTCGAATACGGTTCATACGGGCAATCAATGACCACAGGCTGTCGGCGCGCTCCAAGGTCCAGTGCCGCAGTTGATACTTCTCCGAGTCCCGATATTCCTCGCTGCCGGGCTCGCGCGGCGTGCTTTCCATCAGCTCGTACGTCGGCCCGTAGATGCCGTAATTTGCCGACAGGGTCGCCGCGAGAATGAGCCGTGCCGCATACATCGGCCGCAGCCCGGACTGCAGCGTCTCCGGCAGAATGTCCGGTGTGTTGGGCCATACGTTAGGCCGGTAGTACTGGCGGCCCGGACCCAAATTGAGCTCCGTGAAATAGTCGGTGAGCTCCTGCTTGGTGTTGCGCCAGGTAAAGTACGTATACGACTGGGAGAAGCCGAGTTTCGCCAATCGGTGCATCACTTTTGGCCGGGTAAATGCCTCCGCGAGAAAGACGACGTCGGGATGCGTCTGCTGAGTCGTGCGGATCAACCATTCCCAAAAGACAAACGCTTTGGTGTGCGGGTTGTCGACGCGGAATATTCTGACGCCGTGGCCGATCCAGAAATCCACGACGCTCTTCAGTTCGTTCCATAAGCCGCGCCAATCGAGGGTTTCGAAATCGAATGGATAGATGTCCTGGTACTTCTTGGGAGGATTTTCCGCGTACTGCACGCTGCCGTCAGGACGATGCTTGAACCACGCCGGATGATCCTTGACGTAAGGATGATCGGGGGCGCACTGGAATGCCAGGTCCATGGCTATCTCGATGTCCAGCGCCCGCGCCACATTCAACAACCGGTCAAAGTCCTCAAACGTGCCGAGTTGCTTCAGGATGGCCTTGTGTCCGCCCTCGGCCGATCCGATCGCCCAGGGGCTGCCGACATCGCCCGGCTTGGCGCGCAAACTGTTGTTCGTCCCCTTGCGATTGACTCTGCCGATGGGATGGATGGGCGGAAAGTACAGCACATCGAATCCCATTTCCGCTAGATAGGGCAGTCGCGTCTCGACATCATTGAAGGTGCCGTGTTGTCCGGATGCCGCGGCGGTGGAGCGCGGAAACAGTTCATACCAACTGCTGAAGGCTGCGCGCTTGCGATCGACGATCAGCTCGAGCGTGGAAGAGACCGCGAGGCTCCGATCCGAATAGCGCCCGAGAATACTGGCGCGCGCCGGATCCAGCGCCACTGCTCTCGAGGCCGCGACATCCGCCGCGGGATCCTTGAGCAGAGCCCGCAACTGTCCGGACCAGTCCGTCAGAATGGCGGCGTCGCTGCCTTTGGCCCGTCCCGCCGACTCGTCAATGAGCGCCGCGCCCACCTCGAGCGCCACCCGTATATCGCTTTTATCTTCGCGCCGTTCGAATTCGTGCCGCCAGGACTCGAAGTGATCGACCCAGGCCGTGACCGTGTATTGGTAGCGGCCCGGTTGGGGCGGCGAGAACTCCGCCGACCACACATCGTTGTTCTGCGCCTTCATGTCGATCTCGTGGTCTACCGTGGCGGAGCCCTGAAGCTTCCAGCGCAGCAGTACGCGCAGTTTGTCGTGGCCATCGGTTAAGCAATGAGCTTCGACCCCGACGGGCTCGCCGGCAACGCGCTTGACCGGGAAGCGGCCCCCATCGACACAGGGCAGAACCGCATCAATGACCGCACGCGCCCTGCCTTCGGCGACGGTCGCCGTGGCATCAGCCTGCTTCGCAGGCCTCTTGGGTTTGCCGTCAGCCACGACTCTCCCAACGCAGCACAATGGTCGAAAGCGGCGGCAACGTCAGGTTGACCGATTCAAGCCGGCCATGCGCGCCGACCGGCACGGATTCGACCGCCCCCAGATTGCCCCAGCCGGCGCCCCCGTATTCGCGGGCATCGGTGTTGATGATTTCTCGCCATCGGCCGCGCGCGGGAACGCCGACCAGATAGTTTTCGCGCGGCTGCGGGGTGAAGTTGCAGACCACCAGCAGCGGTGCGCCTTCGGCTGACTTCCGCAAAAACGCGATGATGCTCATTTCGGCGTTCCCGCCATCCACCCACTCGAATCCTTGCGGCGAGAAGTCGATCTCATGCAGTGCGGACTCCCGGCGGTAGACGCGATTCAAGTCGCCCACCAGGCGCTTGATGCCGGCATGTCCCGGCAGGTCGGACACCCACCACTCCAACTCCCCCTCATGCGTCCATTCGCGCCGCTGGCCGAATTCTCCGCCCATGAACACCAGCTTTTTGCCGGGGTGCGTCCACATATAGCCGAACAGCAGGCGCAGGTTGGCAAACATCTGCCAATCGTCTCCCGGCATCTTGCCGATGAGCGATCCCTTCCCATAGACCACTTCGTCGTGCGAGAGCGGCAGCACGAAGTTTTCGTT
Source organism: Steroidobacteraceae bacterium (assembly GCA_035997505.1). GTDB lineage: Bacteria > Pseudomonadota > Gammaproteobacteria > Steroidobacterales > Steroidobacteraceae > Bog-1198. The sequence continues at coordinate 3,664 of DASYIN010000054.1, forward strand.
GAATGCGTAAATCAACGAAAACGTCAATTCGCCGTGATGATACTTGCGGTAGATGGGATCCTGCTGCATGTACTTCAGCGTGTCGTGCATCCAGCCCATGTTCCATTTCAAGCCGAAGCCCAAGCCGCCCATATCGGTCGGCCTCGACACCATCGGCCACGCGGTGGACTCTTCCGCAATCATGGTCGTGTCGGGGTAGTCCCGATACACGGCCTGATTCAGGATGCGCAGAAAATCGATGGCGCGGAGATTCTCACGACCGCCGTATTCGTTGGGGATCCATTCGCCCTCTTTGCGCGCATAGTCCAGGTACAGCATCGAGGCCACCGCGTCCACGCGCAGCCCGTCGATATGGTATTTGTCGAACCAGAACAGCGCCGAGGAAACCAGGAAGCTGCGCACTTCATTCCGGCCAAAATTGAAGATCGACGAATTCCATTCCGGATGAAATCCCTGCCGCGGATCCTGGTGCTCATAAAGATGAGTACCGTCGAAATACGCGAGGCCATGTTGGTCGGAGGGAAAATGCGACGGCACCCAGTCGAGAATGACGCCGATGCCGCGGCTGTGCAGGTGATCGATGAAGTACATCAAATCCTGCGGTGTGCCGTAGCGCGCCGTGGGCGCGAAATAGCCGGTGGTTTGGTAGCCCCAAGAGCCGTAGAAAGGGTGTTCCGTAATCGGCATGAGTTCAACGTGCGTAAACCCCAACTCACTCAGGTAGTCGCCCAGGGCATGCGCCGCCTCTCGATAGCTGAGAAAGTTGCCTTGATTGCGGCGCCACGAGCCCAAGTGCAGCTCATAGATGGACATCGGTGCATCGAGGCCGTTGCGCGCGGCGCGCGAGGACATCCAGGCGCTGTCCTGCCAGTCATAGTTCAACGCCCATACACGCGATGCCGTGGCGGGAGGCAGTTCGCTGCAGATGCTGTAGGGATCAGCCTTTTCGACCTGATAGCCGCCGACACGGGAGTTGATCCAGTACTTGTAGGCTTGGCCGTGGCGCACTCCCGGTACGCTGCCCTCCCAGATTCCGGAGTGGTCGCCACGCGGCGCCAGCGGATTCGCCCCCGCGTTCCAGCCGTTCCAGTCGCCGATCACGGAGACCTCGGCGGCATTCGGCGCCCACACGGCAAAATGCACGCCGCTGCCATCCGGGGCGAGTCGCGCGCCCAGCCGCTCGTACATGCGGCCATGGGTTCCCTCGCGGAACAAATAAATATCTTGATCGGTCAGCACGGATGCCGGCTCTCTTGATGCAGCATATTCACCTCAGTGTCGCCACGCTGATCAAGGCGCCGCGCAAACTCGTCGGGTTCCGTGTGACCCCGCTAAATTGGCACCATCACGGGTGCAGGCTGATCCTCATCGCGAGGTGCCTAAATCAGCCTAGGCGTTCACATAACGCAATACTGTCGTCGTGCGGCGGGTCAGCTTGTAGGACTTTGCTGGCTGCCCGAGACGCCGTCAACTGCGCGAGTCTTGCACCAATCGGTAGCCCACGGCAGTTTCGGTCAGGATGTGTTTGGGCTGAGCTGGATCATCCTCGAGCTTCTGCCGCAGATGCCCCATGTACACGCGTACATAGTGGCCGTCCTCGGAATGCGCCGGTCCCCACACCTCGCGCAAGATCTGTCGATGCGTCAGCACCTTGCCGGCATTCGCGATGAGCAGACTCAGCAGACGAAACTCGATCGGAGTTAAATGAATCGCCGTACCGCCCTTGTGCGCGGTTCGCAGACTCAGATCGATACTGACGTCTCCGAACGTGAACACAGCACCCGTATCGGCGCCCGCCTCGAGGTGCCGCCGTGAGGTGGCGCGCACCCGGGCAAGCAGCTCGCCGACGCCAAAGGGCTTGGTGAGGTAATCGTCCGCGCCGGAATCCAACGCCGCGATTTTGTCCTGCTCGTCGACTCTCGCCGACAGGACGATGACAGGCACCTTCGACCAGCTGCGAAAGTCGTGCAGGAATTCAACCCCATCTCCATCCGGCAGTCCGAGATCGAGAATGATGAGATCCGGCCTACGCGTTCGGGCATCCGTCAAACCCTGCCGCATTGTCTCAGCCTCGTGGACGCTCCAGCCTTCCGCCTCCAGTGCCGTACGCACAAAACGACGGATTTGCGGCTCATCCTCAATGAGAATGGCAACGGGCAGCGGCTCAGTCATGGGTGGCCTGCGCTTCGGCCTCGAACGCAGACGGCGGTGTGCCAAGCGGCAGCGTAAAGGTGAAAATTGCACCGCCGCCCGGTCGCGGGGCGGCGGAGATCCTACCTTGATGCGATTCAATAATCGCTCGACAAATGGCGAGTCCCAGACCCACACCCGGTGTGGAGGACTCGCGTTCGCCGCGCGTAAATTTTTGAAATACCGCCTCCTCCCGTCCGGCAGGCAGTCCCGGACCATTGTCCGCGACCGACACGCTGAGTTGATCGTCAATCACACGCGCCGACAAGGTCACGGTGCTGCCGGGCGGCGTGTACTTCGAAACATTTTCCAGCAGGTTCACCAGCACGCGTTCGATCAACACAGCGTCGAATTTGACCAACGGCAAATCGCGGGGAAGCTGCACCACGACCGAATGCCGCTGCAACATGGCGCGCGCCGCCTCGAGCGCCGCACCCACCACTTCCTCCAGCGGCTGCCACTGCAAATTCAATTTGACCTCGCCGCTCTCGATGCGGGCCATGTCCAGCAGGTTGCTGACCATGGTACTCATGCGGCGCGCCTCATCCTGGATCGCTTGCGCGGTTTCCAATTGCCCGCTCGACAATTTGGGCGCGGTGAGCGCCAAGGATTCCGCCAGACCGACGAGCACGGTCAAGGGCGTGCGCAGATCATGCGACAGCGCGGCCAGCAGCGAATTGCGCAGCCGCTCGGATTCCATCTTGAGCAGCGCATCCTGCGCAATCCCGACGTAATGGACGCGCTCCAGGGCAATCGCAATTAGCGCCGCGAAAGTGTCGAGCAATTGCCGCTGCTCCGGAATTCGAAGCATGCGCCGGTTGTGCGCCTTCACCGCCAATACGCCGCGCGCCTTGGTCGGTGCGCGCAGCGGAACGTACAGCACCTCGCTGCCCGGCAGGGTGTCAGTGCCGAAACCCGCCGGCAGGCCGCGATCGAAGGCCCACTGCGCGGTGCCGATTTCAACCGCCAACCCGGAAGCATTCGGCACGGTGGCGATCAGTCTGCCGCCGGCATCCGGCAGCAAGAGCGCCGCGTTCGCCCGAAATGTGCGCTGAATCGATTCATCGCTGATCTTAACCACTTGTTCGACCTGCACCGCGCCGGACAAATCGCGCGCGAATTCGTACAGCGAACCGGCGCGCTCCTCGCGGTGCGCAGCCACGCGGGCCTGGAAACGCAGGCCGGCCGTGAGTTGGCCGGTGATCAGACCCACCGCCAGCATGATGAAAAACGTCAGCAAGTACTGCACATCGCTCACCGCGAACGAAAGGCGCGGCGGCACAAAGAAAAAATCGAAGGCACACACGCTCAAGACCGCCGCCAGCGCGGCCGGCCCTCTGCCCCACCGCACCGCCACCAGCACCACGGCCAAAATGAATATGGCCACAATATTGGAATTATCGAAGTGCTCCGCCAGAGGTATCGAGAGCAGTGTCACCGCCACGCACGTGATCGCAGCCCACAAATACCGCAGACGCTTGGACTTGCGCCGGTTGCTGGATTCCAGGTCGACCGCGGGCGGCAAGGGCGCGCGCTCTCGGCCGCTTTCGAGGGCGGAATTCTCCGCGCGGCCGACCTCGATCAAGTCGATGTCGGGGGCGAGCATGGCCAGCTTCTGGCCGCTCGATCGCTGCCAGGGCCACAAGCGCCTGATGGGATCGCGTCCGATCACGAGTTTGGATAAATTATTCTTTCGCGCGTAGGCGATGATGCTCTCGGCAATCTCCGAGTTCGCGATGACGGCTGTGGTCGCGCCCAATTGCTGCGCCAAATTCAGATTCGCGAGAATTTTCTCGCGCTTTGCCGCGGGCAAGCGCTGCAGACCCGGAGTTTCAACATAGATGGCGTGCCACTCGGTGTTCAGCTGGCCTGCCAAGCGTGCCGCAGCCCGGACCACGCGCTCCGAGGCCGCATCCGGCCCGACGCAAGTCAACAGCGCAGTTCCGGTCTTCCATACAGACTCGATCGATTGATCGACCCGGTAGGCTTGGACGTCGCCCTCGATCCGATCCGCGGTGCGCCGCAGGGCAAGTTCCCGCAACGCCATCAAATTGCCCTTTCGGAAGAAATGCTGTGCCGCATGTTCCGCTTGATGCGCCACATAAACCTTGCCGGCTTTCAATCGCGCCAGCAATTCATCCGCGGGGATATCGACCAGTACGACCTCATCGGCGGCGTCGAACACCTTGTCCGGGACCGTCTCCCAAACACGCACGTTGGTGATCCCGCCAACCACATCGTTGAGACTTTCCAGGTGCTGCACGTTCAGCGTGCTGAATACGTCGATGCCCGCCGCCAGAAGCTCATCGACATCCTGCCAACGTTTCGGATGACGCGTGCCGGTGGCATTGGAATGCGCCAGCTCGTCGACCAGGATCAATCGCGGGTGCCGCGCGAGTGCCGCGTCCAGATCGAATTCGAGCAGCGCTTTTCCGCGATGCTCAATGGACTCGGGCGGCAAAACTTCCAAGCCCTCGAGCAGTGCGGCTGTCTCCGCACGGCCGTGGGTTTCGATGACGCCGATGAGGACCGAGCTGCCCTCGCTCGCCAGCTTGCGCGCGGCGACCAGCATCGCGTAGGTTTTTCCGACGCCGGCCGATGACCCGAAATAAATCCGCAGCTTGCCGCGCCGCGCTTGAAGCTCCTGGCGGTTGACTTTCGCAAGGAGCATGTCCGGATCGGGGCGGTGGTCGGTCGGTGTTGCCATAAAACGCTATTCTGATCGATTTACCGCCCGATTTACCGCCCCTTGCGGATTTGGCCGCTTAAAATTTGACCAGGACGCCCGCTCCTACTACGACTTCACGCGTGCGCAGATCTGGAAACCAATCACCGACACTGCAGTTTCCAGTCACAGCATCGGATCCGCCGCCGACACAACTCGCCGGCGAGCCAGTATTGCCGCCCGGGGGCGTCACGCCGCCCGAGCCTGACCAGTACGGGACGCTCGAGTGCCTGAAGGTCGCTTCGGTCCACCAGGTAATCCAGTCCTTTGGCATGTACTGCAGGTTGACCTGCGTGTCCCATTGAAAGAGCCTCTGCCCGGGCTGCTGCGTGAAGTACGGCGAACCAGTCGCGGCCGTTGCGCCGTTGATGGGCGGCGTGAGCGCGAGGTATCGACCCGGATTGTTCATGAAGCCGCCGCCAATCGTCACGGCGTACAGGTCGTCGTGGAACCAGGCACGGTTGTAGAGCATCATGCCGAAAAAATTTGCCTTGTTTTGGCCGTGCGTACAGGTGATACCGCCGCCATATTCGCAACCGATATCGACGGTGTAGCTGAACGCCATTTTTGAGAGGCCGGCGCCGCCCATGCCGTGCGCGTCGTAGTATTTCACCAGGATGCTGTCATCCTCGTGAATGCGTTTCACCCGAGAATAGTCGATCGGCCGTCCAGCTCCCACCAAGGATCCGGCCGGAGCATTGGCGGCGCCGCCATTTTGCGGTTGGCACAGGCTGTCGGTGGTGCCGCGGCCCGGATTTCCCGCCGTTTGGCAGCTCAAATTGTCTTGCCCGATGGAATAGCTGTTGAAGACCAACTTGATGGAATCATTCGGCATCCAAAGAATCTGCCCGCCGAATCCCGGCTTGGAATTGAACTTGGCATAGGATTGCCAGCCATTGATGAGCCAGGGTTCGATTTTTAGATTCTGCGTCGGCCACCACTGCACGCGAAGTCCGTTGAAGAACCAAGGCGTGTTGGACGAAACGAACGAGGGCTGGTAGGTCCAGTTGTCATAGTTGTAGTAGCTGAACAGGCCGATGTACGACACGAAAACGCCTGCATCGACATTCAGCCCATGATTCACATCGAAATGGTAGCCGGCGTTCGCCTCGGAGAAATATCGGTAGGCGTTTTGCAGATCCCATTGACCCACCGAGGAGCTCGCGTCGTTGCGCGGCGTGGTGGTGGCAAACATGCCGAACATTGACAGAAAGCGCGCGTGCACATTTTCCCAGTGGAAGTCCCCGCCCAAGCTCACCTGTTCGATCTGGAATTCGCCGGAACGAAATTCCTCGGTTGAGCCCACGATGGTGTGATCCAACGGGTGGTTGAGGCTCTGCAGGTAGTTCATATCCAAGCGGATCTCCGGCGTGAAGAACTTCGTGTCGAAGATCGGCTTCTTTTCACGCGAGGTGCCGTTCATCCAGCCCACGTAGCCAATCTGCGCCCACGGGGTCTTGGTATCCACTTCGGGACCGGCATCCGGTGACTGAAGGGCCTCGGGCACGGTCACCGCCACGGCTGCGGCCGGCGGCGCGGCGGCGCTTGGAATCGACATCACGACGTCGTGGCGGGTAGCCTTACTCGCGACGACTTGCAAGGATGGAACCGAGACCTCCGGATAGCCTTCCACCTGCAACGCGAGCGCCCAAGTACCCGGAGCAAGATCGCCAAAGGAAAAGACACCGTCGCTGCCCGACAGCGTCGCGCGTATGGATCCGCCGCCGGCTCGAACGGCTGTGACGGTCGCGCCGGACACCGGAACCTTGTCGGAATTCCTGACGATGCCGACGATGGCTCCAGCGGATTGCACCGACGACGACGGCGACGGCGACGGCGACGGCGACGGCGTATCCGCGGCATGCACGATCGGCGACATGAGCACAACGGCTGCAACCGACATCAAAAGAGGGGTAAAACCGGCATGAGTTTTCATTAATGTATCCTCAGAATTATTCACGCGATCCCATGATCGCGGTAACTTATCGCGCGGTCAGCGCAGACGATCGAGCGCGAGATTCAGTTCGAGCACGTTGACCCTAGGCTCTCCAATGAAGCCCCAGAGCCGCTCGCGCTCATGCGACTTGATCAATGCCTCCACCCGAGCGGGCTCAAGATGCCGTGCGCGCGCCACGCGGGCCGCTTGGTATTGCGCCGCTGCCGCACTCACTTCGGGATCGAGACCGCTCGCCGACGCGCTCACGAGATCGACAGGCACCGGCTGTTGGTTGTCCGGGTCTGCGTCATGCAGTGCCTTGGAATTTGCTTTCACAGCATCTATCAACGCGGGATTGAGCGGCCCCAGGTTCGAGGCAGTTGAGGCGAGACCGTTGTAGGGCTGCGGTGTGGTGGCTGAAGGACGTCCCCAAAAATACTTGGGATCAGAAAAGCTCTGGCCGATCAACGTCGACCCGATGAGCTTGCCGTCCTGATAAAACAAACTGCCCGCGGCCTGGTGCGAGAACGCCGCTTTCGCCGCGCCCGCAATAGCCAATGGATACACGATCCCGAGCAAGAGGGTCATGAGTACCAAGAGGCTGAGCGCGGGGCGAATGAGTCGTACGAACATGGTCGTTCTCCCTAGGCCCAGCCGGCCGCCGACAAAATCATGTCGATGAGTTTGATCCCGGGGAACGGCACGATGATGCCGCCCAGCCCATACACGAGCAGATTTCGCCGCAGCAGGGGGCCGGCGCCCAGCGCCCGGTACTTCACGCCCTTGATGGCGAGCGGTATCAAGACGACGATGATGAGTGCGTTGAAAATCACCGCGGACAGGATCGCGGAATTGGGAGTTGCCAAATGCATGATGTTGAGCGCCCCGAGTTCCGGGTATGTCATGGCAAAGGCGGCCGGGATGATGGCAAAATACTTGGCAACGTCGTTCGCAATTGAAAATGTCGTCAAGGCGCCGCGGGTCATCAGCATTTGCTTGCCCGTCTCGACTATCTCGATGAGCTTGGTCGGATTCGAGTCGAGATCGACCATGTTGCCGGCCTCTTTGGCTGCCTGTGTGCCGGTATTCATCGCCACCGCAACGTCCGACTGCGCGAGCGCCGGCGCGTCATTCGTGCCGTCCCCCGTCATCGCGACGAGGCGTCCTTGGGCTTGATGCTCGCGAATCAGTTTGAGCTTCGCTTCCGGCGTTGCCTCGGCGAGAAAGTCATCGACGCCGGCCTCAGCGGCGATCGCGGCCGCGGTGAGACGATTGTCGCCGGTGATCATGATGGTCTTGATGCCCATGTGCCGCAGGTCGGCGAAGCGCTCTTTGATGCCGCCCTTGATGATGTCCTTCAGCTCGATGACTCCGAGCACACGGCCGCCATCGGCGACGACCAGCGGCGTGCTGCCTTGGCGCGCGACGCGTTGCACGACCTCCTCCACCTGCGGGGGACATTGTTTGCCGAGCGCCTCGACATACTTGACGATGGTGTTCGGCGCGCCCTTGCGGATTTCACGCGCGCCGATGTCGACGCCGCTCATTCGGGTGTGCGCCGAAAACGGCACGAAAGTCGCGCCGAGCGTGCCCAAGTCCCGCTCGCGCAGATTGAAGCGCTGTTTGGCAAGGACGACGATGCTGCGTCCTTCGGGGGTCTCGTCGGCAAGCGAGGCCAGTTGCGCGGCGTCTGCCAAATCCTGCTCCGTCACGCCGGGTGCCGGCCGGAACGAAGTCGCCTGTCGATTGCCGAGCGTGATGGTGCCGGTCTTATCGAGCAGCAGCACATCGACATCTCCTGCCGCTTCCACGGCGCGGCCGGAAGTGGCAATCACGTTCGCCTGCATCATGCGGCTCATGCCGGCCACGCCAATGGCCGATAGAAGGCCGCCGATCGTCGTGGGAATGAGGCACACCAGCAGCGCCACCAGCGCGGTGATGGTGATCGGGCTCCCGTCCTTGCTGACATCAACCGCGAACAGCGAGAACGGCAGGAGCGTGACGATCACGATGAGAAACACCAGCGTCAACGCGACCAGCAAAATGGTCAGCGCAATCTCATTCGGAGTCTTCTGCCGCTTCGCCGCCTCGACCATCGAGATCATGCGATCGAGAAAGGTCTCGCCGGGGTTGACCGTCACCCGAACGATCAGCCAGTCCGACAACACGCGCGTGCCGCCGGTGACGGAGGCGAAATCGCCCCCCGATTCGCGGATGACCGGCGCCGACTCGCCCGTAATGGCGCTCTCATCGACCGAGGCCACACCTTCGATGACCTCGCCGTCGGCTGGAATTGTGTCATGCGTCTCCACCAGCACGACGTCGCCCTTTCGCAGGTCCTCCGCTTTGACGGGCGTCGTGCGCCGTGCGCCGCCCGGACTCATCAGGCGCTTGGCCATGACGGTTTGACGCATGTTGCGCAGTGCAGAGGCCTGTGCGCGGCTGCGCCCTTCGGCGAGCGCTTCGGCAAAGTTGGCGAAAATAACGGTGAACAGCAGCCAAACGGTGATGGCCAAAATAAAACCTGCCGGCGCCTCTCCGTGTCCGGCGAGCGCCTGGCCATAGAGGATGGCCGTCACCAGCGTGCCCAGATAGACCACGAACATCACTGGGTTGCGCCACTGTATGCGCGGATCAAGCTTTTTGACGGACTCGAAGAGCGCCGGTCCGATGAGCTTGCGATCAAAGAGCGAGAGTTGTTGCCGGGGCATAAGGAACGCCTTACGTGGCGGCCGCGAGCATGAAGTGCTCGACGACCGGTCCCAGCGCCAGTGCCGGGACATAGGTTAGGACACCGATCAGCAGAATCGAGCCGATCAGCAGCGTCACGAACAAGGGTCCATGCGTGGGCATCGTTCCGTCCGTGACCGGGACCTTCTTCTTCGCCGCTAGCGAACCGGCGATGGCGAGCGCCGCCATGATCGGCCAGAATCGGCCGATGAACATGGCAACACCGGTCGCCACGTTGTAGAAAACAGAAGTCGCCGTCAGGCCGCCGAACGAGCTGCCGTTGTTGTTGGCCGCCGAGGTGAACCCATACAGAATCTCGCTGAAGCCGTGTGCGCCGGGATTGCCGACGCCAGCCTTGCCGGCGGCCGTGATCACGGCCACTGCAGCGCCGATGAGAACGGCAAACGGGGTCGTCAGAATGAAGACCGAGGCCATTTTCATCTCGAATGCCTCGATCTTTTTTCCGAGGTATTCCGGAGTCCTGCCGATCATCAGTCCGGCAATGAAGACGCCCAAAATGGCGAATATCAGGATCGAGTAAAGGCCTGTGCCAACGCCGCCGGGCGCGACCTCCCCGAGCTGCATGAGAAACATCGGCACAAGGCCGCCCAGGGGCGTCATTGAGTCGTGACTCGAATTCACCGCGCCGGTGGAAGTTCCCGTCGCGGCCGCTGCAAAGAGCGCGGAGGCGGCGATACCGAAGCGCGTCTCCTTGCCCTCCATATTGCCGCCCGCCTGAAGGGGGCTCGCGACCTGATCAATGCCCTGCTTCGCGATGAGGGGGTTGCCGAATTGCTCGCTGTGAAACGCCATGATCACCAGCGGCACGAACAGGATCAACATGGCGGCGAGGAGCACCCAGCCCTGGCGGGTATCGCCCACCATTTTGCCGAACGTATAGGTCAGGGCAAACGGGATCAGGAGAATCGCAAATATCTCCAGTAAATTCGTCACGGGCGAAGGATTCTCGTACGGGTGGGCCGAATTCGCGTTGTAGAAGCCTCCCCCATTGGTGCCAAGTTCCTTGATGGCCTCTTGCGAGGCGACCGGTCCCATCGGCAGCGTCTGTATCTGCGTCGTCGCCGTCTCGGTGACGGCGTTGCCCGCTGCGTCCTTGATTGGATTGCCGCCCGCGTCCGTCTTCGGATTCTGATAAGTGATCTTCTCGACGGTCGTCGCGTCCTTGTAGCCGTCTAGATTCTGGATGACACCCTGGCTCGCGAGCGCGAGCGCGAGCACGGCAGAGAGCGGCAGCAAGATATACAGAGTGCACCTCGTAACGTCGACCCAAAAGTTGCCGATCGTCGCGACCGTATGTCGCGCAAAACCCCGGATCAGCGCGATCGCCACGGCAATGCCTGTCGCCGCGGACAGAAAGTTTTGCACCGCGAGTCCCGCCATCTGCACGAGATAGCCCATGGTCGACTCGCCCGAGTACCCCTGCCAGTTGGTATTGGTAATGAAACTGATGGCCGTGTTGAACGACGACTCCGGGCTGACTGCCGCGAACTTTTGCGGATTGAGCGGCAGGATTAGCTGAAGGCGCTGCAAGCCATAAACAACAATCGCGCCAAGCACATTGAAAAGCAGCATGGCAATCGCGTACTGCGCCCAGGACATCTCTTCGCCGGGATCGATCCCGCAGAGACGATACAGAAGAGCTTCGAAGCGGCCACCGGCACGCAACGCAAAATTGCGTCGGCCGTTCACAGGGGCGCCTTGCATGACGGTGGCGATGTAACTGCCCAATGGCTTTACACAAAGCACAACCAAGGCGAGGAGCGCCGCCAGCAGCACGCCAAATATTGTGGTGGCGTCCATCAGAATCGCTCTGCACTCAGCAGTGCGTACACGAGGTAACCGAACAAAAACATCGCCAGCAGAGCTGCGAGCCCATACATCACGGTCATGACGTCTTCCCCAGGCGGCCGAGCGCCCGCACGAGACCGTGCGTGATCAAATACAGACCAACGAGAATCAACAGATAGATGACGTCCACTCTCATGCTCCCGAACAGAGTCAACCCGCGATTTGGGCGCTTTGTTACGGAGGCCATGCTAGAGACGGTGATATAAATTTCTTGTAGTTTTTTGCGATTTTGCGGCCGGCAATCGGGTACCTGCGCGGCCAGGCTTTCTACACCTTATTTACATGCCCGCTGGTAGCCTGACGCTTCAAATGCAAGCCTCAATGCCTCTTGCGCGACAGCTGAGCCTGCTGCTGGTCATCGCGCTCATAGAATACGGACACATGCACCTCGATCACTCCGGCGCTCGTTCCGGTCCTCTGGGCTTGACGCGTCTCGAGCGCGATCTGAGCCGGCGCGGGATTGCCGCGCCTTGCGCTGGGTTTCGTGCAAAAATATGCTGATCCGTATCGGAGATCAGCATGACGAGCACCGCATCGACCGAGGCCATCCTGGAGCCGGACCTGCCGATCATTGATCCGCACCATCATCTATGGGACTGGCCGGCGGCAGTGTTGGCCGCCGCGCCCGACCACGGCTTCACCACGGTGGTGCGCCGCGCGATGCGCTACTTGCTGCCGGAATTTTTGTCGGACCTCAATACCGGCCACAACATTCGCGCCACGGTGTTCGTCCAATGCGGGGCGATGTACCGGGCCGACGGGCCGGACGCATTCAAGCCCGTGGGCGAAACGGAATTCGTGAACGGTGTGGCGGCGATGTGCGCCAGCGGCACCTATGGCCCGATCCGAGCCTGCGCGGGCATCGTGGGTCATGTCGATCTCACGGCGGGCGCGGCGGTGGGCGAGGTTTTGCAAGCGCACCTAGGAGCAGCCGCTGATCGCTTCCGCGGCATCCGCCATGCCGCCTCCTACGACGCGGACTCCAATGTGCTGGGGCCGCTGGTCCGCGCCGGCGCGGGATTGTTTACCCAGAAGAACTTCCGGGAAGGCTATGCGCAACTGGGCAAGTACGGGTTGTCGTTCGACGCGTGGCTGCTGGAGCCGCAACTGCCCGAACTGATCGATCTGGCGCGCACATTTCCGCACATCCCGGTTGTGCTCGACCATGTCGGCACGCCGTTAGGGATCGCCAGCTATCAAGGAAAACGCGAAGAGCGCTTTCCCGGCTGGCGCGACAACATTCGAAAGCTGGCGGCGCTGCCGAACGTGTCCATCAAACTGGGTGGACTGGCCATGGCGTTCTGCAATTTCCCTTCGTTTCTGAAGTCCCCTGCAGCCTCCTCGACCCAACTCGCCGCCGAGTGGCGCCCCTACATTGAAACCTGCATTGAGGCATTCGGCGCCAATCGCTGCATGTTCGAAAGCAACTTCCCCGTGGATATGGGAAGCTGCACCTATCCCGTGCTGTGGAACGCTTTTAAGGTGTTGTCCAAACAATATTCCGCGGATGAGCGAACCGCCCTATTCAGCGGCACAGCTCAACGCTTCTACCGTCTGAGAATTTAGATCAACATGCATGTCGTAAAATCCGATCCCAGTCTCTCCAAAGCGGAAACGTACCGCGAGATTCGAGTTCAGTTGATCGGACTGTTTTCCGGCGAGCGCAATGGCTTGGCCAATGCATCAAACCTCTGCGCGCTGCTGTACCAAATGCTGCCCGACGTCAATTGGGTGGGATTTTATTTCCTGCAGGATGGCGAGCTGGTGCTGGGTCCGTTCCAAGGCAAGGTGGCTTGCGTTCGCATTGCGCTCGGCCGGGGAGTTTGCGGCACCGCCGCCGAGCGCAGAGAAATTCTGGTGGTGCCCGACGTGAATGAATTCCCCGGACACATTGCTTGCGACGTTGCATCTCGTTCCGAGATTGTCGTGCCCTTGGTCAAGGACGGACGACTAATTGGCGTACTCGATCTCGACAGCCCGCACTTGGCGCGATTTGACGATCATGATCGATCGGGTCTCGCCGCCGCAGCGGAGGTCTTGCTGCAATCCTCGGACTTAAGCAAGCTGGTGGATTAGTGTGAGCGACGATCCTGATCAGGGCACGCCCGGCGTTACGCGGCGCGATGCGCTGTCGATGCTGGCCGCTGCGGCAATCGGCGGCAGCGCCGTCTCTGCACAGGGCGGCGCGGCCGCACCGCCCGGCCCACGCCACGCTGCCAAGAACTTTCGCATTCGCGCGCTCACGGGGGGCGTTTCGATTTCCGATTTCGCGGACACCCGGGCGATTGAGACCACCTTGGATTTTTTGGCAGCGGCGAAGCGCAGTTTCGAAACAGCCGGTTACGTGGTCGAGACCATTCGTGTCGCGCTGAATCCGCTGCTGTCGACCGCCTCGTCGACGGTACGCGCATCGGCTATCCCGAAACTGCAAGCACTCGACGCCCTGACTGCGGGCCGCGGCGCAGTGATCAGTATCGGACCCATTTTTTCAGCGGGTGATTCCTCCGACGACAAAGCGGCGGATTCGATCGCCGCCTGGGCCGCCGACCTCGTGCGGGCAACCAAGACCGTCAGTTTCAGCGGAGCCGTCGCCAGCGCCTCGCGCGGCGTGCATCGCGACGCGGTGATGACGGCAGCCCGGGTCATCTCGACGCTGGCTCACGCCGGCGGCTCAGGGATTGCAAATTTTCGATTCGCGGCCGCCGCATGCATACCGGCCGGCACTCCTTTCTTCCCGGTCGCCTACCACGAAGGTTCGCCATGCTTGAGCGTGGGACTCGAGACTCCAAACTTGGTGCGCCAGGCCTTCACCGGCATGAAGGATCCCACTCAGGCCTCGGAGCGCCTGCGCATTTTGCTCGACGAGGAATTGCATCCGGTCCAACAACTGGCGCGCGCGCTGGCCGATCAGGCGAAACGGCGCTACCTTGGCATTGATACCTCTCCGGCCCCCGCACGTGACAGCAGCATCGGATCGGCATTGGAAACCCTGACAGGTGAGCCGTTCGGTTCGGCTTCCACCCTACAGGCCTGCGCCGCCGTCACGGCCGCCGTCAAGTCTGTGGGCGTCTCCACCTGCGGCTACTCCGGTCTGATGCTGCCGATATTGGAGGATCCCGTGCTCGCCGACCGGGTGAGCGAGGGACGAATTAGAATTTCGGACCTGCTGCTGTATTCCACGGTATGCGGCACCGGCCTGGATGTGGTTCCGATACCGGGCGATGTAACTACCGCGGATTTGGCGCGGTTGATCGGCGATGTCGCAACGCTCGCGGTTCGTTTGAAGAAGCCTCTCTCGGCGCGGCTGTTCGCGGTGCCCGGCAAGCGAGCCGGCGATCGCGTGGAATTTGCCGATCCGATGCTATGTCCCTCGAAGGTCATGCCGCTCGATGGCTAACGCACTATAATCGCGCACCCGCGCTTTGAGAGTGGTGAAGCGCGGCGTCATAACTTCGGGGGTGGTTTGCACAATGAACGTAACGTCGCGCCTAGCGCTGCTTTTTTCCGTGGCTTTCGCCGTGTCCGGGGCCTTGGCTGCCGAGCCGTTTCCATCGACCTATCAAGTACCCGTCAATGCGCCGGTGCTCATCCAAGGTGCCACCGTTCTGACCGGAACCGGTGAACGCCTCGACGGCGCCGATGTATTGATCAGCAACGGCCGCATCCAAGCCATTGGCAAGGGACTGACCGCGCCTGCGGACGCGCGCGTGGTCGATGCCCACGGCAAGTGGGTCACGCCAGGCATCATCGACATTCATTCTCATTTGGGCGTTTATGCCAGCCCCGCCGTGAAAGGCCTCGATGACGGCAACGAGGCCACCAGTCCCGTGACTTCGAATGTCTGGGCCGAACACTCGATATGGCCGCAAGACCCCGGATTTGAGACGGCGCTCGAAGGGGGCGTAACGACGATGCAAATTCTTCCGGGCTCCGCGAATCTCATCGGTGGCCGCTCGGCGGTGGTTAAAAACGTGCAGGCAGTGACCTACCAAGCCATGAAATTTCCTGGCGCGGCTTACGGGCTCAAGATGGCCTGCGGTGAGAATCCGAAGCGCGTGTACGGCGGGAACCATCAAGCGCCCTCGACGCGCATGGGCAATGTGGCGGGGTATCGCCAAGCCTTTGCCGATGCACAGGACTATCAGCAGCAATGGGACAAGTACAACCGCGAACTCGGGGAATACAACAAGAAGAAGGCTGAGCGCGCCGATGGCACCGCCAAAAAATCCAAAGACAAGGACGGCGCGGAAAAGGAGCTGACACCGCCCAGTCCGCCGAAGCGCGACTTGAAGCTTGAGACCCTCGCCGAGGTGATGAAAGGCAACATTCGCGTGCATATGCATTGCTACCGTTCCGATGAAATGGCAACGATGCTCGACGTTGCCAATGAGTTCGGTTTCAAGATCACGGCGTTTCATCATGCGGTGGAGGCGTATAAGATTGCCGATCGTCTTGCCGAAAAAGGCGTGTGCGCCGCCATGTGGGCCGATTGGTGGGGCTTTAAAATGGAAGCCTACGACGGGGTTCAGGAAAATCTCGCCATCGTGGATTTTCCCGAGCACAGCTGCGCCATCGTTCACTCGGATTCCGGAGATGGCATTCAGCGCCTGAACCAAGAAGCTGCCAAGGCGATGGCTCACGGCCAGCGCGTCGGTCTGGTGGTTCCGCCTGAGCGCGCCATCAAGTGGCTGACCCTCAATCCGGCAAAATCGTTGGGGCTCGACGATCGCATCGGCACGCTCGAGGCCGGCAAGGGAGCGGATGTGGTGATTTGGAACGGCAATCCTTTCAGCGTCTATGCGCTGGCCGAGCAGGTGTTCGTCGACGGCGCACTGAGCTTTGACCGCGCGCACCCGAAGGACAAGCCGCGTTCCGATTTCTTGTTGGGCCGGCACATCGCGGAGTCGCCACTATGAAGTCTCTTTATCTTTTGATCGCTTCCGCCGGCTTGGTCGCCGGCGTCGTGGCGGCTGACAACGCGTCGGCGCAGGAATTTGTCATCCGCGGCGCGACGGTCCACACCGCCTCCCCGAAAGGCACGCTGAAGAACACGGATGTCGTGGTGCGTGGCGGCGTCATTGTCGCGATCGGTTCGGACGCGGGTGCATCGAGCGCAACCGTCATCGATGCCAAGGGCAAGGAATTGACTCCAGGATTGTTCGGCGGATTGACTGATATCGGCCTCGAGGAAATCGCCGAGGAGTCGCAAACCATCGATTCGACCCTGAATCAAAAATCGCCGGCCTGGGATCAGCAGTGGCGTCCGGAGCTCGACGTCACGGTGGCATACAACCCACGTTCATTCGTCGTGCCGGTGACGCGCGTAGAGGGCGTGACCTGGACCGTGCTGGTTCCCAACGCGGGCGATAGCATCATCGGGGGTCAAGGCTCGGCGGTTTCGCTCGATGGTCGCTATGATGCCGCGCTGCCCGGCAGCCGTTCGCTGTTCGTGCAAATGGGCGCCGCAGGGGCCAAGGTCGCGGGAGGCACGCGCGCCGCCGAATACATGCTCTTGGATCAGGCGATTCATGAAGCGCGTACCCAGGGACCTATCGGCCAGGGCGCTTTGCTGCATGCGGCTGGACGAGAAGCGCTGAACCGCTATCTCATGGGTGGACGGGTGGTATTTCAGGTCGACCGCGCCTCCGATATTCGCGAGGTCGTTGCGTTCGCGGAACGCAATGGCATCAAACCGGTGATTCTCGGCGGCGACGAAGCCTGGCTGGTGGCGAAGGACCTGGCAAAGGCCAACGTGCCGGTGATTCTCAATCCATTGAATGACCTGCCGCTCGACTTCGATCGGCTTGCGTCATCACTGGAAAACGCGGCGCGGCTCCAGCGGGCGGGCGTGCGCATCGCCTTTTCGAGCGGCGACACTCCGCAAGCAAGGCTCACGCGTCAGCTCGCCGGAAACGCCGTTGCGCATGGCTTGCCGTGGGAATCGGCGCTCGCCGCCATCACTTCAGTGCCGGCCGATATTTTTGGGCTGGGCACCACGCATGGCCGCATCGCTGTCGGCCAGGCGGCCGATCTGGTGCTGTGGACCGGCGACCCTCTCGAGGTCTCGACGCTGGCCGAACAGGTGTGGGTCGGCGGAAAGCCGATCGACATGAAATCCCGCCAGACCGAACTACGCGATCGGTATGTCGAGAAGGTCAAAGCCCATCAGGCGCGCTGAGGGGCCCTCCTCTAGTGAACGACCTCGAAGCGCCCATGCACCGGCATCCAGTTCTTATCGTTTGAGGCCACTCCCACCGTCTTGCCCGTGTCGAAATTCAGGGCGACGGTCAGGGTGTAGCCGGAGTGCGAGAGATAGGAAACCAAGGACACTTCATCGCTGAGCTTTTCGCTTGCGTACTTGGGTTTCTCGGGCGAGCCGCTCGGCTTCTTGGCGGACTTGTCGTCGGATTTACCCGCCTCGCCGTTGACCGAGTGCCATTCCACCGTCCCGTCGGTGTGAAATACATGCTCCTGAGTCGTGCCCTTCGTTGGGCCATCCGTCCATGAAAGGCGAATGGTTTTTCCGCGGACTTCGTTGGCGTGTTTGGCTAATGACATAAGACCTCCGCAGTTTCCGGATGCCTTATGTTGATCCAAACCCGCAGCGGCGAGAGTCAACGCGGGACCCAACGCTGCGTAGGACGGCTCCTGCCGGTAAGCTCCTACGGCGGTAGCTTTGACACCAGAATCTCGCAGTCCGCGCCGTAATCCTTTGAAACACAATTGGTGAAATAGAGTGTCTTGCCATCCGGTGACCAGCGCGGAACGGTGGCGCGGCCCTCGGTGTTCGCGACCAGGCGCACATCGCTGCCGTCGGGATGCATGACGAAAATCTGGTAACGGGCGTTTCGATTCGAGGCGAAGGCGATCAATTTGCCGTCCGGAGACCAGGCGGGCCACCCGTCAAACGCCGGATGATTGGTTAGATTGCGCGCGTTGCTGCCGTCGCCATCGGCGATGAAAACCTCTGAATTCATTTCGCCCAGCATGCGGCGAAACGCCAAATGCTTCATGTCCGGCGACCAACCCGGATAGGTGTTGACGCCCCCGGTAATGAGCGTCGTAACTTTGCCGCTGGCAAAATCCACGACATCAATATCGGAATCGTTCTTGCGGGGCGGTTGCAAATCGTCATCGGTGCAATAAATGATTTTGCTGCTGTCCGCCGACCACGCCGGGTGAATCGCACGTGCCGTGGCGGGTGAAACGGCTCTCACCCCGCTGCCGTCGGGATTCATGACATAAATTCGCTCTTCAGTCTTCGTAATCAATACGTAAGCGATCTTCTTTCCGTCGGGCGACCAGGCCGGATCCTCATGATTGGCATCGTCGCGCGTGATCTGGACGGGATCCGAGGTATCCGGGTTCATCGTGAACAGCTGTTCTTTGCCTGACGTGACGCTGATGAATACGAGCCGCTTGCCGTCCGGATTCGGCGAGGGATCCATGTTTTGCGAATGCGTGAGCTGGTAGGGAATGGTGAGAGGCGCCGCCGCCGTTGATGTTGCACACCACAGCACCGCGAGGCATCCCAAGCTGCTAGCTCTCATCACTGTATTGTAGTGCACCCTTGCCGGATACAATAGCGGTCCTCGCTGCGGGAGCCACATGAACCATCCCATCGCTCGTCCTGTTGCGCGACTGAGTCTCGGCCTTGCGCTACTGATGTTCGGCCAATCGCTGCCGCGCTCTCATCGGTCGACGTCGA
>DASYIN010000055.1:0-97563 GCA_035997505.1 Steroidobacteraceae bacterium
GCCGCGGTTATCGACTCCAGTTTCGACTGGAGCGGCGAGAAGCGTCCCTCGTATCCTGCGCACGAAACTCTGATCTACGAGGCACACGTGCGCGGCATGACGCGCCTGCATCCGGAGGTGCCGGAGCATCTGCGCGGCACGTACGCCGGGATGGCGTCCGAGCCGATCATCAAACATCTGAAAAAAATGGGCGTCACCGCGCTCGAGCTCATGCCCGTGCATGCCTTCGTGCAAGACCGGCACCTGGTCGACAAGGGGCTGCACAATTACTGGGGTTACAACACCTTGGGGTTCTTTGCGCCGGAGATGAGCTACGCATCCAATCCTCAAGCGCCGCACGAAGCGGTGCGAGAGTTCAAGGGGATGGTCAAAATTCTGCACAACGCCGGGATCGAGGTCATCCTGGACGTGGTCTACAACCATACTGCGGAAGGCAACCAGGCGGGTCCGACGCTCTCTTTCCGCGGCATCGATAATTTGGCGTACTACCGCACCATGCCGGGCGACGCCCGCCATTACATGGACTACACGGGTACCGGCAATACCTTGAACATGGTGCACCCCAACTCGTTGCAGCTGCTGATGGACAGCCTGCGCTACTGGGTGACGGAAATGCACGTCGACGGCTTTCGTTTTGATCTTGCCTCGGCGCTGGCGCGCGAATTGAAGGACGTGGATCAGCTCGGGGCGTTCTTCGACACGATTTATCAGGATCCCACCATAGCCCCGGTGAAATTGATCGCCGAACCCTGGGACTTGGGCGAGGGCGGATATCAGGTTGGAAATTTTCCGCTGGGATGGATGGAGTGGAACGGCAAGTATCGCGACACGGTACGCAAATTCTGGAAGGGCGACATGGGTCTGCACTCGGACATCGCCACCCGCCTGGCCGGCAGTGCGGATCTGTATGAGTCCACGCGCCGATTGCCCTCGGCCAGCGTCAATTTTGTAACGGCGCATGATGGCTTCACGCTCGCGGACCTGGTGAGTTACGAACAAAAGCACAACGAGGCGAACGGCGAGGACAGCCGCGACGGCGCCGACGACAACAATTCCTGGAACGGCGGCGCGGAAGGTCCGACCGATGATGCGGGCATCGTCGAGCTGCGCGAGCGCCAGATGCGCAACTTCTGGTGTTCGTTGATGTTCGCTCAAGGGTCGCCGATGATCAGCGGAGGAGACGAATTGAGTCGCAGCCAGCAGGGCAATAACAACGCCTACTGCCAGGACAACGAACTATCCTGGTATCACTGGGACTTGGATGCGCCCAAGGCTGCGTTCTTGGACTTCGCGCAACGCGTCGTTCACTATCGAAAAAAGCATCCTAACTTTCATCGCAGCGTCTTTTACGATCACGACCCGGATGCCAAGCATCCGGACAAGAATATTGTCTGGTTCAGGGCGGACGGCAAACGCATGGAGGCCAAGGATTGGGAAGACGGCGGCTGGATGCGCACGCTCGGCATGTTCATGAATGGCGCGGCATCCGAAATTCGCGATGATCAGGGGCAGTGCGCGGAGGATACCGATTTCCTGCTGCTGCTCAACGGGCACCACGAGCCGGTGGCTTTCCGGATTTCGCACGAGCTGTATCACGGCGGCTGGAGGGTGGCCTTCGATACGGCGCGGCCGACGCTGGAAGCGGACAAGGAATCCGTGAAGCGCAATCGCCTGGTGAATCTCGCGGCCCGTTCCCTGGTGCTGCTCAGCCATGAGCGGTAGCTGGATCGCGACATACCGGCTGCAGCTCCACGCCGGATTTCCGTTGCAAGCGGCGCAAGAAGTGCTCGCCTACCTGGCCGATTTAGGGATTAGTCATGTGTATCTATCGCCCTGCCTGCAAGCGGTGCCCGGCAGCCAGCACGGCTACGATGTCGTAGACCCCGCCAAGATCAGCGAGGATCTCGGTGGTGAAACCGCGTGGTCGAGTTTCGTGCAAGCCGCGCGAAAGTTGGGCCTGCGAATTTTGCTCGACATCGTGCCGAACCACATGTCCGCCTCACAGTACAATCCATGGTGGGATGATGTGCTGAAGCACGGGCCCTCCAGCCGGTTCGCGGATTTTTTTGATATCAGAGTCCCCCCCGGCGAACCGTTTTGCGTGCATTTGTGTTCGCTCGCCAAGCCCTATGGTGCCGCCTTGGAGGCCGGCGAACTGACTCTCGAGGTCATCGGGGGCGAGCCGCGCGTCAAGCACTACGAGAATAGCTGGCCGCTCGCGCCATCATCGTTGGATTCACTCCTGGTGGAACGTGCGATGCAGGGCGACAAGGAGAGTCTCGATGCGATTTTGCGCAGGCAATACTATTTGTTGCACGGCTGGAAGCTTTCCGGCGAATTGACGAACTACAGGCGATTTTTCGACATCGACTCTCTCATTGGAATTCGTGTGGAGAGTCCGGAGGTGGCCACCGCAACCCACGCACGCATACAACAGATGATCGCCAAGGGCGAGATCGACGGCGTGCGGGTCGATCATCCCGACGGTTTGCGCGAGCCGTTGCAGTACCTCGAGCGGCTGCGGCGCATGCTTCCCGAAGGCCGGATTTATATTGAGAAGATCCTGGAGAACGATGAGCGCCTCAAGGAGGGCTGGCCCATCGACGGTACCGTGGGCTATGAATTCCTGGCCAAGGTAAACCGCTTGTGGATGGATGATCAACGCACGGATGTCTTGACTGCGACCTATGCGGATTTCACCGGGCATTCGGTGAACTTCGGAAGACTGGTGCGCGAGAAAAAGCGCGCCATCCTCGAGACGACGTTTGCCGCATCTCGCGCGCTCCTCACTGAAGCGGCGCTGAAGATTGCGCGCGCCGCCTGGCAGACGCGCGATTTGAGTCCGCGTCACCTGCGTGAGGCGCTGGAGAAGCTGGTCACGGCGCTTCCCGTCTATCGAACCTACCGTACTGCCAAATCGCTGGATGAGGAGGACAGGCGCATTCTGTTGGAGGCGCTGCAGAGCGCGCGCATTGGTTCTCCGGAAATCGATGCCGCGGCGTTCGATTTTCTCGCGGCCCTGTTCACAAAAGCGGATTTGGACGAGGCAGAGGCGGATTTCATAGCCAAGTGGCAGCAATTGACGCCTGCGGTGATGGCCAAGGGCGTCGAGGACACCATGTTCTATTGCTTCGACCGCCTGGTATCGGGAAATGAGGTGGGATCGCAGGCCTCGCTGGTGGGAATTTCCGCCGATAAATTTCATGAATTTTGCCACCATCTGAGCGAGCGATGGCCGCACAACATGCTCGCGACGTCGACGCATGACAACAAGCGCAGCGAGGATGTGCGTGCGCGTATTTCCATCCTCTCCGAAATTCCCGAACGCTGGTCGGAGGCCCTGCATCAATGGTCGCAGCTCAATGCCAATGCCTGGCAGAATCGCCTCCCCGATAGGCATGCCGAATATCTCCTGTATCAGACGCTGATTGGCGCGTGGCCCATCGATCACGACCGCGCGTGGGGCTACATGCTCAAAGCCTGCCGCGAAGCGAAGATCAGCACCTCCTGGCACGAACCCAATGTCAGTTTCGAGGAAAAGATTCGTGGATTCGTGGGCGGGGTGTTTGAGTCGCCCGATTTCATCGCCAGTCTTGAACGCTTCGTCGAGCCGCTGATACTGCCCGGGCGGATCAACAGTCTGGCGCAAACGCTGATCAAACTGGTGGCGCCGGGCGTGCCGGACTTCTATCAGGGTACCGAATTGTGGGACTTAAGCCTGGTGGATCCGGACAATCGCAGGCCGGTCGACTTCGCGGTCCGTGCACAGCTGTTGAAACGCACCCCGCATCTCGGCGCCGCCGATGCGCTGGCCGATTGGGAATCCGGGCTGCCGAAACTATGGATGACCGCGCGCGTGCTGCGCGTTCGCCGGGAGCGAGGCGAGGATTTTTCTGCTGCTGCCAAGTATCAGCCCTTGGTGGCGCAAGGCAGTCATTTGGGAAGGCTGCTGGCATTTCGTCGCGGCGAAAACCTCATCGCGGTGGTGCCTCGCTTTACAATGACGCTGTCGGGCGAGTGGGGTGACACCCGATTGCCCTTGCCCGGCGGTTCGTGGCGCAATTGCTTGACCGACGAATGCGTGCAGCGCGAGGTATCTCCAACGGCGTTGTTCGCATCCTTTCCGGTGGCATTGCTGGTCCGGGATGCCTCGTGATCTTTTCGGTCTGGGCACCGCACGCGAAATCGGTCGATCTGCTGCTCGATGAGCGGCGGATTCCGCTCGCGGCGGCGGGGCAGGGCTATTGGCAGGCCGATGTTTCCGTACCGGCGGGGCAGGACTATCAATATTCCCTGGACGGTGCGGCTGGCCTGCCGGATCCGCGCTCGCGCTGGCAACCCGCGGGCGTCCACGGTGCATCGCGAGTGCTCGGCAGCCTTGCCGACCGGCCGGCGCCGGTTCGCAGCGCCTTTCACGCGGTGCCCCTCAATCAAGCGATCATCTATGAGATTCACGTCGGCACATTCACCCCGGAAGGCACTTACGCAGCCGCGCAATTGAAGCTGCCGCATTTGTGCGAACTCGGCGTGACACATTTGGAGCTCATGCCTCTGGCGACCTTTCCGGGTCAACGCGGGTGGGGCTACGACGGCGTCGATCTTTTTGCGCCGTTTCCGGCGTATGGGACGCCGGCGGAACTGGCTGCGTTTGTGCGTGCCTGCCATTCATGCGGCCTCGCCGTGTTGTTGGACGTGGTTTACAACCATTTGGGCCCGGACGGGAACTATCTGGCGTCGTATGGGCCGTACTTCACCGATCGCTATAAGACGGGGTGGGGCGCTGCGATCAATTATGACGGTCCGCACAGCGATGCGGTGCGCCGCTTCGTCATCGACAACGCGCTCATGTGGTTCAAAGACTATGAATTCGACGGTCTGCGGCTGGACGCCGTACACGCCATCTTCAGCTTCGAGGCAGTGCATCTTCTCGAGGAGCTGTCGAATGCGGTAAAGGCCCTGAGCACGGAGGTAAGAAAGCCCCTGCTGTTGATCGCCGAAAGCGATCTGAACGATCCGCGCCTGGTTCATTCCACCTCGCGGGGCGGATATGGATTGGACGCGCACTGGGCCGATGACTTCCACCACGCCCTGCATCGCTATTTTACCGGCGAGACGGACGGCTACTATGCTGACTTTCACGGACTGCGCGATGTGGCGACGGCATTGCGCGACGGCTACGTGTATCAGGGGCAGTATTCGGTGCATCGCGGCCGCAGGCATGGCCGGCCGCCCGCGGGAGTCGAGCCGCACAGGCTCATCGTGAGCGCACAGAATCACGATCAAATCGGCAATCGTGCGCAAGGCGAGCGTTTGAGCGGTCTGCTGGAAACGGGGCCGCTCAAGGCTGTTGCGGCACTCACGCTGCTATCGCCGTTCGTGCCGCTGCTGTTTCAGGGCGAGGAGTGGGGAGCGTCGACGCCATTTCTGTATTTCACGGATCATCAAGACGCGGAGTTGGGAAGACTGGTGGCGGAAGGGCGCAGCAAGGAATTCAGTGCGTTTCGTTGGGCTGGCGCCGTGCCGAATCCCCAGGACTTAAGCACTTTCGAACGCTCGAAGCTCGATTGGTCTGAACTCTCTCAACCGCGTCACGTTGAACTTTTTGAGTGGTATCGGAGACTCATCCGAGTCAAGAGGGATCGACCCGAAATGCCGCGCGAAAGCCGGATCGATGCGCCGGCACCCAGGGTCAATTTCGAC
Source organism: Steroidobacteraceae bacterium (assembly GCA_035997505.1). GTDB lineage: Bacteria > Pseudomonadota > Gammaproteobacteria > Steroidobacterales > Steroidobacteraceae > Bog-1198. The sequence continues at coordinate 5,701 of DASYIN010000055.1, forward strand.
GAGGCCGCTGGATGGCTTACGTTCGTTCATAATGGCGTGCTCGTTGCATGGAATGGCAGCAGCCGGTCTCAACGCGTGGCCGTCCCGGGCGGCGAATGGAAATTGGTGATGAGATCGGATATGGAAAGGGCACTGCAGGCGACTGAGATGCCCGCTCGCACGACGTTCATCTACATCGGGGGTTGAGGTCGAATGGATTTACCGGCGCTACGTCAGTTCATCGAGCAGGTCTGGCAGAAGTCGATTGTCGAGCGGTTGCAGGCCTACGTGCGCATTCCGAACAAGTCGCCGGCGTTCGATCCGGATTGGGAGCGCCACGGCTACATGGATCAGGCTATCGAGCTGATGGCGGAATGGTGCCGCGCCCAACCCGTGCCGCGCATGGTTGTCGAAGTGCGCCGCCTCAAGGGGCTGACGCCGCTGTTGCTGGTGGATGTTCCCGGTGAGTTGCCCGAATGCGTTTTGCTTTACGGACATTTGGACAAGCAGCCGGAATTCACGGGCTGGCTGCCGGGCCTAGGGCCTTGGGACCCCGTGATTCGCGATGGCAAACTCTATGGACGGGGCGGAGCGGATGATGGCTATGCGGTATTCAGCTCTTTGACCTCGATCGCCGCGCTCAAGGCGCAAGGCGTTCCTCTGCCGCGCTGTGTGCTGATGATCGAGGCAACGGAGGAAAGCGGAAGCATTCACCTGCCTGCGCACCTCGATGCGTTGGGAGCCAAAATCGGCGAGCCTACCTTGGTGGTTTGTCTGGACGCAGAATGCGGCAACTACGACCAGCTGTGGACGACCACGTCGCTGCGCGGCAATTTGGTCGGCAAGCTGCAGGTGCGGGTCCTGACGGAGGGGGCACATTCCGGTCTGGCATCGGGCATTGCACCCACGCCCTTTCGTATTCTCGAGCAGCTGATCGCGCGGGTTGAGAATCCGATCACCGGAGAGCTGACGCTCGATGAGCTGCACGCAGAGATTCCCAAGGATCGGCGTGCGCAAATCGGCGCTGCGGCAGCCGTTTTGGGCGCGCAAATTCTCGACAAGATTCCATTTGCCCCCGGGGTGAAACCCGTCTCGGCGGACTCTGTCGAGCTGCTGATCAACAACACCTGGCGCCCGTCGCTGGCGGTGACAGGAGCGGATGGGTTGCCGCCGTTGAGCGCCGCAGGCAATGTGTTGCTGCCGGAGATCTCCCTGAAGATTTCCCTGCGACTGCCGCCCAGCGTGGACCCGGCGCGCGCCAGCCGCGCGGTTCAGGATGCGTTGCAAAACAATCCGCCCTACGGCGCGCAGGTGAGTTTCGATCCTGAATCGTCGTCCGGGGGATGGAACGCGCCTGAATTCGCACCCTGGTTCGATGCGTCGATGCAGCGCGCATCGAGGCATGTCTTCGGACGCGACGCTGTAAGCCTCGGCGGCGGCGGCACCATTCCCTTTTTGAGAATGCTGGGTGAACGGTTCCCGCAAACCCAGTTTTTCGTCACCGGCGTGCTGGGGCCCCATTCAAACGCGCATGGGCCCAACGAATTCCTGCACATTCACTACGCAACGCGTCTCACCGAATGCGTCAGCATGGTGCTCGCCGATTTCGGCGAGCACTGTCGATCACAAGCCTAACTTGCGCGAGAAGTAGGTGTACTCGCGGGTGTGCATTTTCGCCTTTTCATCCAGCGTCGCCCCGGCACCGTGGCCCCCCTCGATGACTTCGAAGTACAAATAGGGCACGCCCATCGCCGCGAGCTTGGCGGCGAATTTTCGTGCGTGCTGTGGTCCGACGCGGTCATCCTTGGTGGTCGACCAAATCAGCGCTTCGGGATACTGCACCCCCGACTTGAGGTTGTTGTAGGGGGAGATTGAGGCGAGAAATGCCCGCTCCGCCGGTACCGACACGCTGCCGTACTCGCCAACCCAGGAACTGCCGGCTGCGATTTGTTCATAGCGCAGCATATCCAGCAACGGAACCTGAATGTCGACCGCGCGCCATAGCTGCGGGTGCTGGATGAACTCAACGCCCATGAGCAGGCCGCCGTTGGATCCACCCATGATCCCTAAATGCGCGGAGCTGGTGAATCCCTTGGCGATGAGATCCTCACCGACGGCCGCAAAGTCGTCATAGATGCGCTGACGATGTGTCTTGAGTCCGGCTTCATGCCAGGCCGGACCGAACTCGCCGCCGCCGCGAATATTGGCCAATACAAACGCGCCGCCACGTTCCAGCCACAGTTTGCCGAGTTCTGCCGAATAGGTCGGGGTTTGAGCGTCCAAAAATCCGCCGTAGGCATGCAAAATCGTCGGCGTGCTGCCATCCATTTTCATCGCAGTCGGATGGACAATGAAATACGGGATCTTCGTGCCGTCCTTGGAGGTGGCTTCGAACTGCTCGACCACATCGCGCGAGGCGTCGAATTTGGCGGGCAGGGTTTTCACGGTCAGCAGCGAGCCCTTCGCCAAATCGACAAGCATCAGCTTGGGAGGCGTCAAAAATCCGGTGACCTGAACGAAGGCTTGCTCGCCGTGCAGATCCGTGTCGATTACGTTCACTGAAATATTGTTCGGCAGGTCGAGCGCGCGCCGCGACCAGTGGTTGTTTGGCTCGGGCGTGTACGCATAGGCTCGCCCATTGACGTTGTCGAGCGTGTGGACCACCAAGTGGCCGCGGGTGGCGCCGGCTTGCACGAAGGCTTCACGCGCCGCAGGCGCATACACCAGGGCGGGTTGCAGGTGCTGCGGATCGGCGGCCATGGCCTTGAGGTCGAGCGATACCAGCGACCCCTGCGGCAGCGTCGGCTGGCCGGCGCGCGTCCAATCCTCATGCAGACTGACGATCACGCGGCCGTCGATCAGGGCGACCATCTCCGATTTCATCGGCATGGCCAATTTCGCGGGACCCTTCGGCCCCAAGAGGTAAAACTCAACCTCGAAGATCGAGACCGCGCGCTGAATAAACGCCGCGCTATGGCCGGAGCCGTCGCTTAAAGATATCGGCGATACGCCGACGTCATCGGGCGTTCCGCGATAAATCTCGACGGCGGCATCGAGCGGTTGACCGCGCCTGATGCTCTTGACGACGAAGGCGTATCCCGACCGCGTCATTTCCCCCGCCTTCCACTGCCGCGAAAGCAGCAGAGTATCGGCGTCCAGCCAGGCCGCGTCCTGCTTGCCGCTCGGCAATGAGAAACCGCCGTCGACAAACGCTGACTTGCTCAGGTCGAACTCCCGTAAGGTGACAGCGTCCTCGCCCCCGTCCGATAAGTTCACGATGCAACGCTGTTCTTCGGGCTCATGGCAGATTGCGCCTTTCCAGAACCAATTGGCTTTTTCAGATTTGGACAGCGCATCCAAATCAAGGACCGTGCGCCAGCCGGGCGCCGCATTTTGGAAGTCGGTCTGGCTTGTCGTGCGCCAAATGCCGTGCGCATGTTCTGCGTCCTGCCAGAAGTTAAACACCTGCCCCGCAATGATGCTCGGCTCGGGGATCCTGTCCTTTGCTTCGACTATGGCCTTGGCCTCATGGAAGAGCGCTTCGAAATGCGGATCGCGCTCGAGCACATTGTCGGTCTTGGCGTTTTCCGCCTTGACCCAATTCATCGCGCGCTCGCTGTGCGCCTGTTCCAGCCAGATGAAGGGGTCCGCTTGGGTCGTGGCCAGCACAGCGCCGACGAGCGCGCTGCTCGCGGCAAAACCAATCAAAGGGAGAATTTTCATCGCCGAAATATACACGACCCCGGCGCGGCGGCGATTGAGGCTGGTAGTTTTTACAAAAAAGCCGCTCACGCCGCGATCATCGCCGCTCGCGCCGCGTTCATCGCCGCTCGCGATCCTTCTTGCCAACTTCACGAATCTTCACGATTCGCACTCGGCCGCCACACGGTGGTTGTGGCCTGTTCGCCTCTGTCCATTAGTAATAAAGTAGCGCGCGTAGGGAACACGGGGCGGCTGGGATGAATACCAACCAAAAGGTGTTCGCGACTACAACGAAAACGACACGGGGTCAAAAATTAAATGGAGGTCACATGAGAATCCGCTCAGCGGCACCGGGCGTTGCGCTCGGCGCTTTAACGTTGGCGAGTCTGGCGCTTGTGCAAAGCGCATCCGCAGCGAAGCAAGTCGAATCGCTCGGCGCTGCAGATCAGAGTGCAGTCACACATTTCCGCGTCTACCTGCCTCTGACTCATACTGACGCGCTCGAAAAGCTATTGCAGAGTCAGACGGACACTGCTTCACAAAACTATCATCAATGGTTGACTCCGGCGCAATTCAAACAGCAGTTCGGCCCGAGTCGATCAGATGTCGCAAAGGCGAAGCAGCTGCTGCAATCCGCGGGCTTCAAGGTGGTCGGCGAGAATACGCAGAATCTCGAGGTCGAGGGCCCAGTATCGGCCGTCGAGAGAATGTTCAATACGCAAATCGAGCGCGTGCAGGTGAAGCCGGGCCATGTGAGCATGGCGGCCGCCAACCGCCACTTGACCCTGCCTCAGTCGCTCGCGGCGATGGGCGCCGTCGTCCCTGAGTTTGCCCCGCACCTGCTCTCGCACGTGCATTCTCACGTCCTGCGGCCTCTGGCAGATCCGAAGCCGCTGGCGGCGTTGAGTCCACTCGCAGCCGACACGCCGAGCGCGCGGTTGGCGACGGCGGACAGCTTCTATTACGCGAACGATCTGAACGAGGCGTATCAATTCCCCTCATTTCAGACCGAAGTGACGCCGCTGTTCTCCCGCAAGAAGTTGCAGATCGCCGGCGTGGGTGCGCACATCGGCATCGTAATTTCCTCGGTCATCAATCCGGCGGATCTCGCCAAGTCCTTCAACTCGACGGTCAGCATAGGTGCCGACCACGATGTGCAGGCATATACAGCGAACTCCAACTTGCCGGTTCCGACGGTAAAGATCCGCCCGGTTGACGGCGGCAGCGGTGCGTTCGTTGCGGGTACGGCCGATTCCGACGAGGCGTCGCTCGATACGCAAATGTCATTGGGCACCGCGCCGGGTGCGACCGAGACGCTGTATAACCTGCCGGTGCTGACGACCGATGAAATCATTGCCGGATATACGGCCGTGAATGAAGACAACGCCGTCGATGTGGTCAGTTCATCGTTCGGCGAATGCGAGCTTGATTTCACGGCCAAATATAACCACGGCACGGACTTCACCAGCATTCTGAAGACGATTCACTCGTTGTTCCAACAGGGCAATGCCCAGGGCATCACATTCCTGGCGAGTTCGGGTGACAATGGCGCGCCATCTTGCGTGTCGGCGAAGTTTGCCAATTCTACGGAGCTCATCGACGGCACCGACTTTGTGTTGGGCGTTCAGAATCCGGCGGATGACCCGAACGTCACATCCGTGGGCGGGACAAATCTTCAGACTGTCGCGAGCCCCGGCGTCAATGATGTCACCTACTTGAGCGAGAATGCGGATTTCGATCCTCGGCTGCCGATTACGTTTACGCTTCCCGACGGCACGGAGGGAAGTCTCGGCAACAATACCTGGGGTTCGGGCGGCGGCTTCAGCCAGATCTTCTCCAAGCCCGCGTATCAATTCCTCGTCAATACAGGAAGCAACGTGCACCGTGCGGTGCCCGACGTTTCTCTGATGATGGGCGGCTGTCCGGGGGATGCGGATATCGCCAAGCAGGATTGCACGCTATTACCGCGCAGCGCCGTCATTGTCTGGATCGGCGGCGTGCCGAATCTTCTGATCGGCACCAGTTCTGGGTCTCCGGAAATGGCGGGCGTATTGGCCCTGGCAGTCGAGCTGAACCGCGGCCGTCTGGGCAATGTCAATCCGTTGATCTACGGGCTCTCGGCCGTGCAAACCATAGCGGGCGGCACCAGGGCGCCGAAGGCATTGCAATTCTTCCACCGCAATATCTCCGGCGACAACAACGGCTTCAAGGTCAAGCCGGGTCAGGCGTTCAGCGAGGTGCTGGGCAACAGCACGCTCGATGTAAAGAACTTCCTGTTGTTGCAGGGCGCAGCACCCGCGGGCGCACCGAGCACGCCCAGCAACCCGTGATACTCGGACAAAAACAAGAATGACGCGATTCGGACGGCAGGGCCCAAAACCCTGCCGTTCTTTTATGGGCGGCGCCGCGTGATCAAGCCGCGGCGCTGGGACGGGCCGACACCCGCGAATGCCAGGCGCCCAAGTGCGTAAGCTCGGCCGGCGTCTTGAGGCCGATGAACGTGGCAAAGTCGATCGTGGTCAGGGCAACGATATCGGCCACCGTAAAATGATCAGTGGCGATAAATTCGCGCGACGCCAGTTCATCGTTGAGCCATTGCATGGCCTTCATCGCCTTGACGCCGCTGGCCTCCCCGAAGTCCTTGTATTGCGTTCCGAGATGCGCTGTGAACTTGTGCGTGTTGATCCATACCGCACCGATGCGGCTCATCAGCGCAAACTCGATACGCCGCATCCACATTTCCACCTGCGCGCGTTGCCATGCGTCATCGCCAAACAAGGCGGGCTTAGGATGCAGCTCTTCCAAATAACGGCAAATGGCGATGCTTTCCGACAGTGTAGAGCCGTCGTCGAGTTCCAGCACCGGCACCTGCCCAAGTGAATTTTTGACCATGAACTCAGCGCTCTTGTGCGCTCCTTGTCGCAGCGGCACATGCACACAGGGGATGGAGATGCCTTTTTCGGCGAGAAAGATGCGCACGCGGCGCGGATTCGGGGCGGGATTGTGTTCGTTGTATAGCTTCATGAGTGCGGCGCGGGTAACTTTGGGGCCTGCTCCATTATAATCCGGGTGCTATACGCCCAACCCTAAAGTTCAGGATACTAAATGAGCGAATTTCCCCTGCCGCACGCCGTCCCCGAAACTGTCGGCCTGGCCACTTCGGGCCTCACGCGCCTGGGCCGCGTTCTTGCCGGCGAGATCGAGCGTGGCCGCGTGCCCGGAGCGGTCGCACTGGTCGCGCGGCGCGGCGAAATCGCTTACTTCGAAAGTTTCGGACAACGAGATCCCGTAAGTGGTGCGCCAATGGCGACGGACAGCCTCTTTCGCATTTACTCGATGACCAAGCCCATTGTGTCGGTGGCCGCGATGATGCTGTGGGAGGAAGGACGATTCCTGCTCAGCGATCCGATTGGAAAATTCCTGCCTGAACTCGGTACCGTGAGCGTCGCGGCGGGACCGGGCGCCACCGAGCGTGTGCCGGCCGAACGAGCCATCACCATTCAAGACCTGCTGCGGCATACCTCGGGTTTGACCTACGAATTTCGCGGCAGCGGCCCTGTGCACAAGCTTTACATGGCGGCACGGGTTTACAGCCGCGATCAAAGCAACGCCGATCAAGTGACCACCTTGAGCAGGCTGCCGTTGCTGCACCAGCCAGGCACCCAGTGGGAGTACAGCCGATCCACGGATGTGGTGGGACGGCTCATCGAAGTTCTCTCAGGCGTGTCGCTGGGCGAGTATTTGCAGCAGCATATTTTGGGGCCGCTGGGGATGGTCGACACGGCGTTTCACGTGCCGACCGCCCTGCAAGTGCGGCTTGCGGAAGCGTTTGCCAAGGATCCTGATACCGGATCGGGAGTTCAGCTGGTCAACGTCACGGATGAGCCGAGGTTTGAATCGGGCGGCGGCGGCCTGGTCTCGACGGCGGGCGACTACGCGCGCTTCCTGCAGATGCTGTTGAACAAGGGCAGCTTCGATGGCGTGCGGTACTTGAGCCGCAAGACGATTGAGCTCATGACCTCCGACCATCTCGGCCCCATCACCGGAGCGCCCGATCTGCTCCTGCCGGGGTATGGTTTCGGCCTGGGCTTTGCAATTCGGCTGCAGCCGGGAATCTCCCATGTGCCAGGTTCAGTGGGCCAGTACTTTTGGGGCGGCCTCGCCGGCACGACGTTCTGGGTCGATCCGGCGGAACAACTGTTCGCCATCATGATGATCCAGGCGCCGGGTCAGCGCGATTATTTCCGAACGCTTTTCCGCGACCTGGTCTACGCCGCGTTCGATGATTGAAGGTTCAAGGCCGAAAGGGCTTCGGGCGCGAGTGCGGCCTGCGCGCGCCACCAGGCACCGGTCAACAAGCAGCCATGCTCCCGCGTGAACACCTCGCTGAGTGCGGGCGGTATGCTGAGGAACTGCAGCCATTGTTCGGGAAACACGTCGCGCGGTCCGCAATGAAACCACGGCTCACCGCTCGATTCCTCTTCTTCGTTGCGCGGCTGCGGTAAATCGCGGAACACGCAGTCCGACACCAGACAGATCTCGTCGTAATCATAGAAGATGACGCGGCCATGGTTCGTGACGCCAAAGTTTTTCAGCAGCAGGTCACCGGGGAAAACATTGCTCGCGGCCAGGTCGCGCAGCGCATTGCCGTAGTCAACGATCGCGGACTCGGCGGCGGCTGGTTCCGCTTCGCGCAGAAATAGATTGAGCGGCCGCAGGCGCCGTTCGATGTAGCAATGCTCGACGATCAGATCTTCGCCTTCGACGCGGCAACTCTCGCTGGCATCGTGCAGCAGTTCCTCGGCCAGCGCCGGCATGAAGCGCGCGCGCGGCAGCCGCAGCCGCTTGAATTCCTGGGCATCGACCAACCGGCCGGCGCGGTCATGGCGAAATACAAATTGGTAGCGATCCATGACTTCGGCACGCGTCGTGTTCTTGGGCGGACCGAACTTGTCGCGGATCACCTTGAACACCAGGTCGTGCGAGGGCAGGGTGAAAACGATCATGACCAGACCGCGATCACCGGGCGCGTGAACGAAACTGTCGATGGACTTTTCCAGGTGGCGCTGCAGCGCGAAGTACCGCTCCGTCTTACCCTGCTTGGCGCGGCCAAGCACGGTGTAGAGTTCATCGACGGATTTGCGCGGCATGAACGATCGCAGCAGTGTGATCGCGGCGCTGACCACGGGCAGATCGACGTGAAAATAACTGCGCGAATAGCCGAACAGCGAACCCGAGTCGGCGCGCGTCAGCATCACGGCATCGATCCGCACCACTTTCTGCGCAATACTGAACGCCAGCACCAGCGGCGTGATGGTGCCGTCGCCGATCACGCGGCCCACCGCGAAGGCCTGCATGCCGCGGTAGAATACCGGCTCGATCAGTTCGATCGACTCGGGTGCGCCGCTATGGCGTCCGGTCGCGAAATAGCGGCCGATTTCCGCGCTGATGCGGTGTACGGCCGAATCCATGTCGCCGAGCGCGCCGCTGAAGGGTAGATCCACCAGAATTTCACGTACCGCCGTGGGCAGGGAGGCGCCGACGCGATAGACGCGGATCGGCACGGACCCGGAAGCGCGGCCTGCCGTGGTGGCGCAAAATTCGACCGCCTTATTGACGCCCACCGTGCCGAACAGGTCGCGGGTCACGGAATTAAAGAAGGTATGATAAAAATCGCTGTCGGGGCGCCGGGCGACCAGCGCTGCAAAGTCGCGCTTGATACCGGTCCAAAGCGCGGCATCTGTCCGCTGCGCTGCCAATTGGCCGCCGATCAAAGCCACGCAGCGCGCCACCCGCACTTCATAGAGCTCGATCCGCTCCACAGAATCCAGCTTCGCCGCCTGCCAATCCTCGGCAAGAAAATTTCTTGCTGCGCGCCGCGTGATGCGGCCGAACTCTTCGTTGTAGAGGCGAAAGTGTTCGGCGATCTGCGCCGCCGTGGCGGCGGCGAGGTCTGCGCGCATCTGGAAATCTCCTAGGCCACCACGCGGGTGGGTTCAGGGGCCGCGTGAAACTGTTCTGTTTCGGTGCTGCCCGCCATGGCGACGGTGGAACTCTTGGCGCTGATCGCGGTTTGCACCGCATCGAAATAGCCGGTGCCGACGAATGCCTGATGCTTGGTGGCGCGATAGCCGGACGCCTCCTGGCTGAACTCGCGCTGCTGCAGCTGCGAATACCCCAGCATGCCGTCGGCACTGTAGGCGGATGCCAGTTCAAACATCGATAGGTTCAATGCATGCCAACCCGCCAGCGTGATGAACTGGAAGCGGTAGCCCAGTGCCGCCAATTCCTCGCGCCACTTTTTCATTGCGGCGGCATTCAGCTTTGCCGCCCAGTTGAAGGACGGCGAGCAGTTGTACGCCAATAGTTTTCCGGGAAATTTCGCATGGATTGCCGCGGCGAAACGTTTTGCTTCATTCATGTCGGGCTTGGAAGTCTCGCACCAGATCAGATCGCAGTAGGGCGCATACGCAAGGCCCCGGGCAATGGCTTGCTCGATGCCGGGTTTCACGTAGAAGAACCCTTCGCCGGAACGCTTACCGGTGAGAAAGGCCTGGTCGCGCGGATCATGATCGGTCAGCAGCAGATCCGCGGCGTCCGCATCGGTGCGCGCGATGATCACCGTCGGTACCCCCATGACGTCCGCGGCGAGGCGCGCCGCTACAAGTTTGTTGATGGCCTCGGCCGTCGAAACCAACACCTTGCCGCCCAGGTGGCCGCATTTCTTTGCCGAGGAGAGCTGATCCTCAAAGTGCACGCCCGCCGCGCCGGCCTTTATCAGCGCTTTGGTGAGCTCGAAGGCATTGAGATTTCCACCGAAGCCGGCCTCGGCGTCGGCAATGATAGGCGCCAGCCAATCGATGTCCGACTTGCCGTCCATATGATGAATCTGATCCGTCCGCAGCAGCGCATTGTTGATGCGGTCGACCATCTTCGGAACCGAATCGACGGGGTAGAGGCTTTGGTCCGGATAGACCTCGCCTGCGGAGTTCGCATCGCCCGCTACCTGCCAGCCTGAACAGTAGATGGCCTTTAAACCGGCCTGTACCGTCTGGATGGCCTGATTGCCGGTCATGCAGCCCAAGCCTGCCACCACGGGCTCGCTGTGCAGCAGCCGCCAGAATTTTTCCGCGCCGAGGCGCGCCAGCGAATATTCGATTTTGACGGAACCGCGCAAGCGGACCACCTCGGCCTCGCTGTAGGGACGCTCCACTCCCTGCCATCGACCGTTCACCTGTGCGTTCATCAAAGCTCCTAAAGTTGCTTGCCTTATGGGATGGGCCCAGCTTAGAGTGTTTGGAGAGCGGATTTACACATTAGAAATTTCACAGTGTGAATTTCACAAAGGACCATCGATGGCAGGCCTGATTCGTCAGGGACACTTCCTCGGGGCAAAGCTACGATCGCTGCGCAAGCGCAACGGTTTGACCTTGGATGAGCTGTCCGCGCGCTGCGTGCAAATCGACGCGGGCGGCGCACCCTCGGTGTCCTACCTCAGCATGGTGGAAACGGGCAAGCGCATGCCCTCCGCAGAAATGCTGGACATGTTGGCGGGCATTTTCAGCAAGGACGCGCGTTGGTTCTTGGATGAGAACACCGATGTCGAGGCCGCGCCGCCGCCCCGGCAGCGTGGCGGCCTGGATGCCATGCCCCTGGAGCCGGCGTTCCTGTTCTCGCATGAATTGCTGCAGAACGCGTTGCCGGAACTGCTTTCGCAAACCGGCACCACGGGGCGCCAATTCGCGCAGCTCTTGATCCGCGTATGGCAGGAGACGCGGCACAATAATTTTCCCGATATCGAGCGGGCGGCCGAAGAATGCGGCAAGCGCCAGATGCCTTTGACGCTGGACGATGTCATGGCGATTTGCACCCAACATGGCTTGGAGATCAAATGGTTCGACGGCGACGGCCGCAAGCCGAGTGGTGCGCTGGTTCGTTCGCGCTTCGAGGCGCCCGGCACCGTGCTCATCAATAAGCGTTTGCGCGGCCAGGAAGAGCGGCTGAAGTACGAGTTGGCGTTCTTCGTGGGCCACAAAATTCTGCACAACGGCGACGGCATGATATCGCCGCACAGCGCCGCGCAAGCGGGTGATGCAGAGACCCCGGGATCGGCGGGCGGAATGGGCGCACAGGACGTACTCTATGCGTGGCGTGACTTCGAATGCAGTTTCTTTGCCGGTGCGCTCCTGTGTCCGCGCATTCCCTTTCGCCGATTCTTGATTCGTGAATCGCATAACGTCAGCGCCTGCCACAAGGTCGGTGTCACGCCGGCACTGGTGATGCGGCGGATGACGGCCGTTTCGCCGTACCGGCATTGGCATTTCTTCGACGCTTATCCGCCCGGCTACCTGCGGGCGGTTTACCGCGGCAACGGTATTCCGCTGCCCTGGGGCAACATGAGCCTCGTTTCCGATCCCTGTCCCCGCTGGGCGGTATTTCGCCTGCTGCACACTCCGGACACGCCGTCGGTGCAGAAGCCCAAGTCCCAAATATCGATCATGCAGGACGGCAAGCGCGCGCGTTTGTATTGCTGTCATTCATTGCTGACGCGCGATGCTTTGGACGAGTTGCATGTGTTGTCAGTGGGCGTGGACTTGTTGCCGGCGCTGGACGCTCAGGGCTTTGACGGCGAGGAGATCGTCGCGACAGTGGCCCAGTCGTGCGGCCGCGGGGGCGGCGACGGCCCCATTCCAGCGTCGGCCTCCGCGGCCATTCGCGCAGCCTCCCAGGTCTTGAATATCTCGTGGATTGCCGATGCGCTCGGGTCCAACGCCAGCGTCATCTGCCCGCGCAGCGGCGCTTGTCCGCGGCATCCGCAGGCTTGCGCCTGAAGCGCCGCCAAATCATATGGTGCAGGGCAGGTGGAATATTACGATTGCCACGCCGATAGGCGATAAATCCGGCGTGCTGGAGCTGCGCGTCGACGGCAACACTGTCACCGGTTCGCTGTCCGATGCCGATCACCATGTCGACATCAGCGACGGCAAGGTCGAGGGCAACAGGGTGAGCTGGCGCGCCAAGATTACCAAGCCCATGCGCTTGAGTTTCAAATTCACCGCGGTGGTCGAGGAGAATCGCATCAGCGGCGCCGCGCGCCATATGCTGGGCAGCGCACCTTTCACCGGCACGCGATCGTAGTCACTCGATCGGCGCGTACATCTCCGTGCGCATCTTGTCGACCGGCGTGTTGCCCGGATCATCGATGTACGATGAGATCACCGGTCCGTTCGTCTTATAGCCATGGACCGCCATGTAGGCCAGAAGCCGCTGGTGGGTCTTCGGTAAATCCTGATAGGCGCCCACGTGAGTGGTTTTGAGCGCCTTGCCGGCATAGCTTTGCGCGACCTGCACGCCGTCCGCGCCGGCGATATCGCCGCGATCCACTGGAATCCCGGCGTCGAATTTGTACGTGCCCGCCGTCACGTCATGGTCTACGCCAAAGGGTGCGCCCGCGAAGTGAAGCTTGTTCTTGGCCATGAATTTGCCGATTTGCGCGTAGCCATCCGTATACGCCTTCGCAATTCCGTCCGCCGGCGCGCTTTGCGCAACGAGGAGGACGGGTGCCGCAGTCAGCTGCACCGGCTCCGCACTGAAGCCGGCGATGTCCGCATTCGGCAGGCTCTCGACCAGGGTCTTCAAGTTGTTGAGCCCGCTTGCGAAATCCTTGCCGAGCATGTTGTCCATCGTCAATCCAATGTAATGACCGATGGGATTGGCTCCCATGTCGACGTCAACAGTCCAGGTGGCGCGCGTCATGCCGCCCTCGCTTGTCAGCGTCACCACGGATTTCGCGACGCCCATCTCGCCGAAGTCCAGATCGCTGGCCACGGCTTGATTGGGCGTGGAGGCGGTGATGAGCTGCGTCCCGGATCCCACCTTGTCGTTTCCCTTCCAGACGAGTTTGGCGCCCACGCCGTCGCGTGCGCCTTCCGTCGTCTGGATCATAGTGGGGTCCAGATGCTGCCAGGGAGACCATTGAGGGAACAGCACGAAGGAATTCACGGTCGCGTAAACCATGCTGGCAGGCCTGTCGATCGTGACGGAGCGGGCCACTTTCACGTGACGCGGCAATATCAGACCGACGACAGCGAGTATCGCGACGACCGCGACCAGGCCGATGAGTATTTTTTTCACCATTTTGTCTTCTCCCCCAAAACTCGCGGCTTCAGCCGGAGCTGCTTTCTTCTAATTCGCCGGCTGCGCTCTGCACGTAGTTCGGCAATCCCATTTTCTCGATCAACCCAAGCTGCTCTTCAATAAAGTCGATGTGCTCTTCCTCGCTCTTTTGGATGTGCACCAATAGATCGCGAGTCACGAAATCCTTGACCGCTTCGCAGTGCGCGATGGCCGTCGTATACATGGGGTGCGCCTCCATTTCGCGGCGCAGATCGCACTGCAAAATCTCCTGAACATCCTCGCCGATGAACAGCTTGCCCAAATCCTGCAGATTGGGCAGTCCATCCAAAAAAAGAATCCGCTTGACCAGCCGGTCCGCGTGCTTCATTTCGTCGATGGATTCTTCGTACTCGATTTTGCCCAGACGCTTCATGCCCCAGTTGTCGAGCATGCGTGCGTGCAAGAAGTACTGGTTTATGGAGGTGAGTTCGTTCTTCAGCGCTTGATTGAGAAACTGCAATACTTTCGCGTCACCTTGCACCGTTAGCCCCTTGTGAATTGCACGGGAATTTGCGCTCGGATTGTAAGCCCGAACTCAAGCGGCGAGGAATTTCAATTGGCGGCTAAACCGCGAATTCGGTGGCGGCGGGGGCGAAGAGCCCGGATCGCGATGAATCGCATGCCTTCAGGCAAGAAGCCAAGGCCGATTTGGCCTCGGGCAGGCACTTGCCGCAGCAGGTGCCGACCCCCAGCTCGCGGGTCAGATCGCGCAAGGAGGTCGCGCCACCTTTGACGGCGGTTCGGATGTGTCGGTCTGAGACGGCTTGGCATATGCAAACGATCATGGCCGCATTGTGAACGCGAATGCGAATGATTGTCAATACCGTATGATCGTGACTATTGCCCGATAGGCTAATGTCATTTCGTTATGTCTAACCGAACCCTAATTGTGCTCAAATAACCGGCCCACTTTCGGCCGTGAATGCGGCCGTCCTAAGAGCAGGAATAGGAAAAGTGTTAATAATCAATAAGTTATATCGTTTGTGGATGATCCCCTGTTCTGTATTGCTGCTCGGCGGCTGCGGCAAATCGGGCGGACCCCAAGCCCCGCCACCGCCGCAGGTGAGCGTGGCCCAGGTGCTGGTGAAGCAGGTCAAGGACTGGGATGAGTTCACCGGCCGCCTGCAGGCTGTGGAGACTGTTGAGATTCGGCCACGGGTTTCGGGCTACATCGACAAGGTCGCGTTCACGGAGGGCAGCGTGGTCAAGCGCGGAACGCTGTTGTTCGTCATCGATCCGCGGCCCTATCAAGCCGAGTATGACCGTGCTGCCGCCGATCTGAAGCGCGCCAAAACCGCCCTGGATCTGGGCCGTATCGAATTGACCCGTGTGCAGCGTCTGAAGGACAGCGGCGCGGTTTCCCAGGAGGAATTGGACCAGCGTAAAAGCGCGGTCGCTCAGCAGGAAGCCGACGTCGCAGGCACCGGGGCCGCGCTCGAATCGGCCTCGCTCAATTTGAATTTTACCAAGGTTACAAGCCCGGTCGACGGCCGCGTCAGCCGCGCCGAAGTAACCCGCGGCAACCTGGTCACCGGCGGCATCAATGGCGGCACGCTGCTCTCATCGGTGGTGTCGATGGATCCGATCTACTTGTATTTCGATGCCGATGAGCAGAGCTATCTGCGCTATGCGCAGATGGCGCGCAGCGGCGAGCTTCCCAACTCCAGGGACACCGGCAATCCCGTTCAAGTGGGTCTCGCCAACGAGGAGGGATTCCCACACGCCGGCAAGGTGGATTTTGTCGACAATCAGCTGAATCCTCAGACCGGCACGATTCGCGCGCGCGCAGTCCTTCAGAACAAGGACGGACAATTCACGCCCGGCATGTTTGCACGTGTGCAGCTGCTCGGCAGCGGCGAGTATTCAGCCGTTTTGATCGATGATCGCGCCGTCAACACCGATCAAAGCCAGAAGTATGTTCTGGTGCTCGGCGCCAACGACCAGATCGAATACCGCAAGGTCAAACTGGGACGTGTGATCGGCGGCCTGCGGGTGGTGAGGGAAGGTCTCAAAGCCGGCGATGTCATCGTCGTGAACGGCGCGCAGCGTGTGCATCCCGGCGTGACGGTCGCACCGCAACGCGTGACCATGGGCGCCGACGGCGCCGCCGCTGCGTCCGCCCCGGCCGCCGCCACTTAGAGCCGGTCGATGAATATTTCCTCGTTCTTCATCGAGCGGCCGATATTTGCGACCGTGCTGGCCATTTTGATCACGGTTGCCGGCTTGCTCGCCATGCCGAATCTGCCGATCAGCGAGTATCCTGAAATCGTGCCCCCGACGGTCGTGGTCAGCGGTCAGTATCCCGGTGCATCGCCGAAGACCATAGCGGAAACGGTGATCACGCCGCTCGAGCAGCAAATCAACGGCGTGGAAAATGCGATCTATACGAATTCCACGGCCACGCCGGACGGCACTTTCTCCATCACCGTGACCTTCAAGCTGGGCACGGACCTGGATATCGCACAGGTTCAGACGCAGAACCGCGTGGCGCAGGCTGAGACTCGTCTGCCGGATGTCGTGCGGCAAATCGGCCTGGTGACGCAGAAACGCTCGCCCGACCTGACCATGGTGGTGTTCTTGAAGTCGGGCGACGGGCGCTATGACTCTTTGTACTTGCGCAACTACGCGGTGATTCAGATCCGCGATGTACTGGCGCGAATTCCGGGCATGGGCGATGTGCGGGTCTTCGGATCCGGCGACTACGCCATGCGCTTGTGGCTGGACCCGGGAAAGATTGCCGGCCGCAATATGGATGTCGACGAAGTGCTCGCTGCGGTTCGCGAGCAGAACGTGCAGGTCGCCGCCGGGCAGATCGGCGGGGAACCGTCACTGCCGGGAACCCAGTTCCAATACATCGTCAATGCGCAGGGCCGGCTGCAAACCGAACAAGAGTTCGGAAACATTGTGGTGAAGAGCGGCGCGAACGGCGAAACCACCTACCTGCGCGATATTGCGCGGATCGAACTCGGCCCCGATAACTATGCGCTGCGCAGCATGCTGGACGGCGGCCCTGCGGTTGCCATTCCGGTATTTCAGTTGCCGGGCGCGAACGCACTGCAGCTCTCCGATGCGGTGCGCGCCAAGATGAAGGAACTCGCGAAGACCTTCCCTGAAGGCGTGAGCTACGAAATCGACTACGACCCCACGGTCTTCGTACGCAGCTCGATCGAGTCGGTGGTGCATACCCTGTTCGAGGCGGTGCTGCTCGTCGTCTTGGTCGTGGTGGTGTTTCTGCAGACCTGGCGCGCCAGCGTCATCCCCTTGGTCGCGGTGCCTGTCGCCATTGTCGGCACCCTGGCGGCATTGCTGGTGGCCGGGTTCACTATCAATTCGCTCACCTTGTTCGGCCTCGTGCTCGCGACCGGCATCGTCGTCGACGATGCCATCGTGGTGGTCGAGAATATCGAGCGCAAGATAGAACAGGGACTGAATCCGCACGCGGCTGCTCACGCGGCCATGGGCGAGGTCACGCGCCCCATCATTTCCATCGCCCTCGTGCTCTGCGCGGTATTCGTTCCAGTCGCATTTGTGTCCGGTCTGACAGGCCAGTTCTACCGGCAATTCGGCATCACCATTGCGGCCAGCACCCTGATTTCGACCTTCAATTCGCTGACGCTGTCGCCTGCTTTGGCGGCGCTGCTGCTCAAGCCGAGGAGTGCGCAACCCGACGCCTTTCAGCGCGGCATCAACAAGCTGCTGGGCGGATTTTTCCGTTTGTTCAACCGTGGCTTCGAGCGCGGCTCGGAGCGCTACGGACAGGGTGTGCGGCGTCTCACCGCGATTCGCATCGTCGTGCTCGGCGTGTTCGTTGTCTTGTTGATTGGTACCTGGGGCATGTTTCGGCTGGTGCCCGGAGGTTTCATTCCTGCGCAGGACAAGCAGTATCTGATCGGCATCGTGCAACTGCCCGACGCGGCTTCGTTGGATCGCACCGAAAGCGTCGTGCGGCGGATCTCGGCGATGGCCAAGGAGACGCCCGGCGTCGACCATGTCATCGGATTTTCCGGCTTGTCGGTGCAGGGGTTTGTGAACCTGAGCAATGCGGCGGTGCTGTTCTTTCCGCTCAAGCCCTTCGATGAGCGCACGACCAAGAGTTTGTCGGCAGGCGCCATCGCGCAGCAACTCAACAAGAAATTCTCGTCCATCCAGGATGCTGTCATCTTTGCGGTGCCGCCCCCGCCGGTCCAGGGCCTGGGGACCACCGGCGGCTTCAAGCTGTTCGTGCAGGATCGGGCTGCGCATGGCTACGATGAGCTCGCGCGAGTGACCGCTGAGGTCTTGAGCAAGGCGCGCCAGCAGCGTGAGTTGAATCCTTACGCTACTTACTCGACGTTTCAGAACAGTGTGCCGCAGCTGTTCGCGGATGTGGATCGCGTCAAAGCCAAGCGCCAGGGGGTGCCGCTGTCCTCCGTGTTCGACACGCTGCAGACGTACTTGGGGTCGGTTTACATCAATGACTTCAACCGCTTCGGACGCACCTATCGCGTCTATGCACAAGCGGAGCCGCAATTTCGCAATCAACCCGAGGACATTGCCAACCTCAAGATGCGGAATGCCAGCGGCAACATGGTGCCCATGGGCGCGGTGGCCGACATTCGCTTCGAGGCGGGGTCCGACCGCGTCTCGCACTATAACGTGTACCTGGCTTCCGACATCAACGGCCAGGGCGCGCCGGGCGTCTCCTCCAACCAGGCCACAACGGCCATGGAGCGCGTGCTCAACGAGACGCTGCCGAACGGCTTCGGTTATGAATGGACCGACCTGACCTTCCAGCAGAAGAGCGCGGGCAATACGGCGCTCATTGTCTTTCCGATCTGCGTCATGCTGGTCTTCTTGATTCTATCGGCGCAGTACGAGAGCTGGGCGCTGCCGCTGGCCGTCATCCTCATCGTGCCGATGTGCCTCTTGTCCGCGATGGCGGGAGTGTGGCTGAAGGGATCGGACAACAACGTGCTCACTCAGATCGGCTTCATAGTCTTGGTGGGTCTGGCCTGCAAGAATGCCATATTGATCGTCGAGTTCGCGCGCGAACGCGTGGAGCATGGCCTCGCGCCGGTCGAGGCGGCGATCGAGGCCTGCCGCCTGCGGCTGCGGCCGATTCTCATGACGTCGTTCGCATTCATCATGGGTGTCATTCCGTTGGTGACCGCGAGCGGCGCCGGCAGCGAAATGCGCCAGGCCATCGGCATTGCGGTGTTCGCGGGCATGTTGGGCGTGACTTCGTTTGGATTATTCCTGACGCCGGTATTTTTTGTCACCATTGAAACGTGGCTGGCGCGGCGCAAGCAGCATCCAGACTACGCGCCGCTGGCCGCCGCTGAGGAGACACCGCGTGCGTAACTGGGCGATCGTCGCCGTGATCGTGCTGAGCGGATGCGCGGTCGGACCGAATTACCACCAGCCGGCCACACCGCTCGATGTGCACTTTGCCAACGCCGGCGAGCCGGGGTTCGCCGAGACCGATGCGGTCGAACAGTATTGGACGAGTTTCACTGACCCCGTACTCGATGGTTTGGTTGCAGACGCGCTCGCGCACAACAAGGACTTGAGCGCCGCCGAGGCGAATTTGCGTGCGGCGCGCGCCATACGCCGCTTGGCTGGATTCGATCAATTTCCCACGGTCACTTTGGCGGCAAGCTATACGCACCAACTCGATTCGCAGGAACAACTGCCGGGAATCGATCAGCATGACCGGGAATTCGATGCGGCGCAGGCGGGGTTCGACGGGCTGTGGGAACTGGACCTGTTCGGCCGGGTGAGACGCAATGTCGAGGCGGCTCGAGCAGACGTCGGGGCCGCTGCCGCAACATTGCAGGATGCGCGGGTGAGCGTTATCGCGGAAGTCGCCCGCGATTATTTCATTCTGCGCGGCTTGCAGGATCAGTTGGCGCTCACGCGGCGCAACGCCGACAATCAATTCAGTTCGCTGAAGTTGACGCGTACCCGACTGGAAGCGGGCAGGGGCAACGAATTGGATACCTCGCGCGCTGAGGCGCAATGGCAGACGACGCTGGCGTCGATCCCGAGCCTCGAGGCAACGATTGCCACGACCGGCTACCGCCTGAGCGTGTTGACCGGTCGCCAGCCCACGGCACTCAGCGCGAACCTGTCTTCGATGGCGCCGCTGCCGCCCTTGCCGCCTCTCAATGCGATCGGTACGCCGGAGCAATTGCTGCGCCGCCGCCCGGATGTGCGCGTGGCTGAACGGCGCCTCGCCGGGGCCACAGCGCGAGTGGGCGTGGCGGTGGGCGACCTGTTTCCCAAAGTCACACTGGTGGGTCAGGTCGGCTATTTTGCACCGACGTTCGGCGACTTCGGGCAGAGCGAGGCGCGCTTCTTCTCCGTTGGTCCCAGCATATCCTGGGCCGCATTCGATCTTGGCCGCGTGCGTGCGCGGATCGGCTCCGCCAAAGCCCAGACCGATCAAGCGCTTGCGGTCTACGAAGGCGCGGTGCTGGGCGCGCTGGAGGACACTGAAGGCGCGTTGATAAGCTATGGCCGCGCGCAGTCGCGGCGCGACGCGTTGCAAGTCGCCGCCGCCGCGAGCGACAAAGCGTCGGAACTGGCGCGCCGGCGCTTCGAGGGCGGCCTTATTGATTTCCTGGAGGTGCTCGATGCCGAACGCACGGCATTGAGCGCGGAATTGCTGTTGTCGCAGAGCCGAACCGATGCCGCGACCTCTTTGATTGCCGTTTACAAGGCGCTGGGCGCCGGCTGGCGCACGGCCGGAGCAAAATGAAGATCTATTCCTGGAACGTCAACGGCATCCGCGCCGTGCACAAGAAGGGCCTGTTCCTGTCATTTTTGGAAACTCACAAGCCGGACATTCTCTGCCTGCAGGAGACCAAGGCGGAACGCGGTCAGATCGAGATCGAGTTGCCAAACTACCGTGAGTACTGGAACTCGGCTGTGAAGAAAGGCTATTCAGGGACGGCCATCTTCTCCAAGCACGAACCCTTGAACATCATCAATGGATTTCCGAATGACTTTGCCAAGCGATTCGCGTTCGCCGACGAGCTGAAGCGCGATAGCGCCGAGGAGGGCCGGGTCATCAGCGCGGAGTTCGCCAAATTCTACATGGTCACCGTGTATACGCCGAATGCCAAGGATGACTTGAGCCGGTTGGCGCTACGGCACAAGCATTGGGATCCGGCATTCCTCGCCTACTGCAAGCAATTGGAAAAGAGCAA
This sequence comes from Steroidobacteraceae bacterium, assembly GCA_035997505.1. GTDB lineage: Bacteria > Pseudomonadota > Gammaproteobacteria > Steroidobacterales > Steroidobacteraceae > Bog-1198. The sequence continues at coordinate 26,748 of DASYIN010000055.1, forward strand.
GCCGGTCATATTTTGCGGCGACCTCAATGTTGCTCACACCGAACTCGATCTCGCCAACCCCAAACCCAATCGCGGCAAGAAGGGGTTCACCGACGAGGAGCGTGCGGGGTTTCAGGCGTTCTTGGACGCCGGCTTCGTGGACACATTCAGACTGTTCACGCAGGGGAATGGACACTATTCGTGGTGGAGTCACTTTGCCAATTCGCGGGCGCGCAACGTTGGATGGAGAATCGATTACCTCATGGTTTCATCCAAGCTGCGCAGCGCGGTAAAGTCTGCGCAAATCCATCCGACCGTCATGGGCAGCGATCACTGCCCGGTGAGCATTACGCTGGATTCAGCCTTTTAAAGCGCTTCCAGGACGGTCGCAATGCCCTGGCCGCCGCCGATGCACTGGGTGGCGAGAGCGTAGCGGCCGCCCGTGCGGGCGAGCAGGGACGCGGCCTTGCCGGTGATGCGCGCGCCGGTCGCGCCCAAAGGATGGCCGAGCGCCATACCTCCGCCATCCAGATTGATCTTGGCGGGATCAAGACCCAACTCCCGGATGCAAGCGAGCGCCTGCGAGGCGAACGCTTCGTTGATTTCGACCACGTCGAGCGCCTCGACCTTCAGGCCGGCACGCGCCAATACCTTGCGAGTGGCCGGAATGGGTCCGATACCCATCACGGCCGGATCGCAGCCCACGGTCGCCGCGGAACGAATGCGTGCGAGCGGACGCAAACCATGGCGTCCCGCAAATTCCTCGCTCGTGACCAGTACCACGGACGCGCCGTCCGTCAACGGCGAGGAAGTGCCCGCCGTCACAATTCCGTCTTCGGCAAAAACCGGTTTGAGCCCCGCCAGCGCCTCGAGCGAAGTCGAGGGGCGAATGCACCCATCTTCGGATACCAGTTCGCCGGATTCGAGCCGGATCGGCACAATCTCATCCCGCAACCGTCCCTGCTCGCGAGCCTGCGCCGCCTTGCGATGCGATTCGACGGCCATGACTTCCTGGTCGTGCCGCGATATGTGATAGCGCTTCGCCACGTTTTCGGCCGTCTGGCCCATGCTGATGTAAGCGTCAGGGAAGCGGCTCAGCAGCTCCGGATTCGGCGACCGGTTAAATCCGCCTTGCGGCACCATGCTCATCGACTCAACGCCTGCGCAAAGATACGCATCGCCGATGCCGGCCTCGATTTGCGCCGCGCCGATCTGAATCGCCGACATCGATGAGCCGCAAAAGCGGTTGACCGTCATGCCGCCCACTTCCAGCGGCAGCCCCGCCAACAACGCCACGATCCGTGCAATGTTCGAGCCCTGCGGGCCCTCGGGGTATGCGCACCCCATGATGACATCTTCGATCAGGCTGGGGTCTAGCCGCGTCCGTTCGATAAGACCTGTGATCACTTGTGCCGCCAGGGTATCGGGGCGTACTTGAGCGAGCGGACCCTTGCGGGCGAATGTCTGGGGCGAGCGCGCGTAGGCGGCAATTAAAGCTTTCATGGTTTTGGATTGTACATGCGCGCCGCGCGCACGGAAAATGGCGCCGCCTAGTCGATCAAGGGGTGCGAGATGACGATTCTGCTGTTATTTGGATCCAATGTATTCATGACCTTTGCCTGGTACGGCCATCTAAAGTACGGCCATGACTGGCCGCTCTGGAAGGCGATCCTCGTCTCTTGGGGAATTGCGCTGATCGAATACTGCATGGCGGTTCCCGCCAATCGTTTGGGCTTCGGCGTCTTTACCGGCTTTCAGCTGAAGATCCTCCAGGAGGCCATCACGTTGACGGTGTTCCTGGTGTTCGCCATGGTCTATCTCAAGGAGAAAATGGCGTGGAATTATGCGGTCGCTTTTGTCCTGCTGATCGCGGCCGCGGTGGTGGCGTTCGCCTTCAAGCCGGTGGTGGCCTGACGCCAGGATAAAGAGGGGAGCCTGGGCAGGCTCCCCTCGGTGGGGGCAAAGTTAATTGCTGAGGAGAAGGGTGATGCGGCGCGCCGTAAAGGTGTTGCTGGCCGCGTCGTATTGGCCATCCGCCGTCAAACGCAGGGCGGTGGTCGTGCCATTCAGGTCCATCGCCAGCGCAGCTTCGAAGTCCGCGAAGGTACTGAAGTTATCGGTGGCGCGGCCATGCTGACCCGTGATGGCGAACTGGATCATTCCGGACGTGGCTGCCACGATCGACGGATCGCTCGCCAGGGCTGTGATGTCGATGTCCTGTGGATCGACCTGGATGCGATGGTGGTTGCCGATACTGGAATTGGACACATCGAGATCGAGATGCGAGGCATCCATCGCCTTGAACGGGGTTTTCGTGCCTGAATTTCCCCAATCGATATCCATCTGCGCACCCTTGCCGCGATTGTCGTCGTTGTCATCGTTGTCGTCGATATCGCCCTGCGAACCTAGGGCAAGCGTAACGGCGTTGAAATCGGGCGGCGTCGAGCCGAACGGCGCGACGAAGCCGATGCCCATGAGCGAATCGCCAATCGAGAAGGGCGTCAGGCTCAAGTTTCCCGTGGCCAGCACATACTTGGCAGGATCGCTGATCGCCCCGGCGGCTGATGCGGTACCGGCGAAATTAAACAGCGATGCAGGAAGCCGGCCGATTGAGCTCAGCTTGATGGTGATCTGATGGGCGCCGAGCGCATTCAACGCACCGTGCACTTGCGTGAAATCCAGCCGCACCCGACCGGCGGTGGCATCCACGACTACCTTCCCTGAGCCGTCTTTCGAGGCGGCTCCAAAGGCCTCGATGAGCGATCCCACGGAGATTTCCGCGATGGTGTGCGCCGGTGCAGCCGCGATCTGGCCTTGCACCGTGACCGCCGTTGCCGCAGCGATGGTAATGGTGGTGTTTCCTGCAACAAAGTTATCCTCGCCATCATGATCGCCGCTGCCGCCATTGCCGCTGCCATGATCATCGCCGTTGTCATGGTCCTGCATATGCGCGCCATGCACCGTCAGTGTATTGCCGGTCCGCGCGATGACGGTCCCCGATATGTGATCCATACCGCCGCCCTCGACGCTGCTGCCCGCCAGGACACGGGTTGCGGTGAAGGTTTGAGTGGCGACGTCCACGCTGCCGAAGGCGACAGACAGGGTGTTCGGCGCGAGTGTTGCCAACTGCGCGAGGCCTGCCGCGCCGGCAAATGGCGTGCCGTCGATTTCAAACGCGGTCGTATCGCTGGTGTGGACAACGAACGAACTCAACTTGTCGTCATGGTGTTCGTGAAAGGGATCGACCTGCACCGTATAGGCGCTATTTGCGGTATCCACCGAGGCGATCTCGCCGCGCACCCGGACCTGTTTGTTGTCGATCGGCACCACGCTGGCTGCCAGCACCGGGCTGAGCGTCACCGTCTTGGCGGTCAAATCCACCATGTTGGACGCCAGCAAATTGAAATCGAATGCGATGCGCGAGATTTTCGCCGCATTGATCTGCAGATGGTTTTTGTTGTCGAGCTGCACCATGAGCTGCAATTGGGTGAGAGCCGCGCCCGTGGAGTCGACGGGCTTGACCGCGACGCCGGTGCCGGTACCGTCATCAACCATGATGGAGGCGTTGGTGAAGTCCACGGTGACCTGCGCGGCCACGTAGTCGCCAGGCGGAACCTGCCGCGCGCTCAAAATTTCACTCAGGTCGATCAGCTGCGCAAAGTCCACCGCGGTGGTGGCCGGCAGAGTTTCAACCTTGGTGCCATCCGCCTTTTGAAGTTGCAGCGACACCAGACCGACTTGATACGAGAGGAAATCGCCGGCGGCATCGGTCATCGTCACGACCATCGAGCCGCAGGTGGATGGCGTGCAGCCTGCAGGCGCGGCAGGAGTCGCGGGAGCCGCAGGCGCCGATGGTGAGGATGAATACGATCCTCCGCCGCAGGCACTTAAGGCGGTCATGAGTAGGGCGCATGCAGCGGCAGGCAGCCATCGGCGCGACTTGACGCATGCATTGGTTGCACGTGATGAGCACAGCATAGAGACATCCTCTTTTTGGTAGTTCTATGCATGGGTGCTGTTCCGCGCGCGCGCGGTTACTTTCAAAAGCGTCGGGAAGCGGCGACAAACGCCTTAAATCCAAGGGTTTGGTGATATTTAACGGCGGAGCTTCGAGGCGCGACCGACGCGTGGTTGCTCAGCATCCACGGTGCAATCTTTTTACGGCACAACGGTCGTGAACAGATACACCACAAAGATGACCAGCAGGACGATGCCGTGCAGGAGAATGGTCCTGCCGGTTCGCAGCGCGATGGCCGTGATGAACAGCGACAGCACCAGCAGCACGGTGGATTTTGTATCGATGCCCAGCACCAGCTGCGTCTGCATGTAAAGCGACAGGACACTGACCGCGGGGATGGTCAATCCGATGCTGGCGAGCGCGGACCCCAAGGCAAGATTGAGGCTGGTCTGCAAGCGATTCGCACGCGCCGCGCGCAGCGCCGCCAGGCCTTCGGGCAGCAGCACGATCGCTGCGATGATCACGCCGACCACCGCGTTGGGTGCGCCCACACGCAATACGGCGGATTCCAAGCTCGGTGCGAGTTTCTTCGCCAGCAACACGACTGCCGTAAGACACGCCAGCAATAGGATTGCGCTGATGGCCGTTACTCTATTGCTTGGGTGGTCTGCAGGCGCCGCCGGTTCGTTGACCGGCTCATCCTCGACAAAGATCTTGCGATGACCGACTGTCTGTGCAAACACGAAAGCCGCATAAATGGTCAGCGAAACGATGGCGATGAGCATGAGCTGACTGGGCGAGTAGTAGGGCCCCGGCGTCGTGACGGTATAATTCGGAAACACCAGCGCGAGGACCACTATGGCCGCGAGCGCAACCAGCGCCGCGCTGACACCGTCGAGGCTGAACGACTGCTCGCGATGCTTGAGTCCGCCGACCAGCAAACACAGGCCGATGATGCCATTCAAGATGATCATCACCGCAGCGAACACCGTGTCGCGTGCCAACGCCGCGGCGTCGGCCCCTCCGGCAATCATCAAGGAGACGATGAGCGCAACTTCGATCAGCGTCACGGCCAGCGCCAACACCAGCGTGCCGTACGGTTCGCCGACGCGATGCGCAACGACCTCGGCGTGGTGAACGGCGGCGAACACGCTGCCCGCGAGACTCAAGGCGATGATGCCCACGAATGGCCCGCTCGCGCCGAAGGCAAACGCCGCCGCAGCCATCACAATCCCGGAGAAGAGCGGCGCAATAATGGTCCACAACGGCAGCTCGGCCGGCCATCGACTCATGCGGGTGTCTGTCGCCATGGAATCGGTTATTCTTTGCAGCGTATTGCTGCGGGTCACTTATAACCTCTTGGGGGGCATTGGTGAAGTCTGAACGCGATTGGCGCGAAGATGGCGTGAGGGTCATCAAGAGCGACCGGCTGGACGGCAACACGCCGCAAACGCCGGGCATGTTGCGCGCCGCCGCCGTGGACTTCGCGCGCGTCGGCTCGCAAAAGCTCTGGGCGGGTACCGTCATCATTCAACCGAATGCCAAGACGGGCGCACATCACCATGGCGCGTTGGAGAGCGTTATCTTTGTGGTGCGCGGCGCGGCGCGCATGCGCTGGGGCAATCGGCTCGAATTCATGGCCAAGGCTGATGCAGGCGACTTTATTTTCGTTCCGCCGTACGTGCCGCATCAAGAAATCAACGCGCTGAGCGACGCGCCGCTGGAGTGCGTGCTGGTGCGCAGCGATAACGAGTCGGTGGTCGTCAATTTGAACATCGACGCCGCTGAGCGTTTCGAAGAGGTTTATTGGATCGACCCGATCCACCTGGCGCCCCGATAAGCGCTCAGCATGGGCTAGAGAGTGCGAAGGTCGCCGCTTTCGCGCTTTAGATCCGAGAGAAATTTTTCCAACTCGGCCTTGCGCTCGGGGACGAGCGCAAGGCCGGCGGGCGATAGGATCCGGCTCGGCACCTTGCTGAGGTTGTCGTTCAGCATACTCACGGCCTTGGGTCCGTCGGGATTGCCGCCATGGGGGTCGACCAATGCGATGATGCGTGCCACACCGATGGAGCCCAGCCAGTCAAGCGCATCGGCATCGTGCAGATAGAGCGCTTCGGGTCCGAGCGGATCTCGATAGTACATATGAGTGCGGATGGCGCCTCTCACCGCCTCGATTTTCTCCATCGGGAATCCGGTGCCCTTGAGCACCGTATCGACCACGCGCGCTCCGACATCCGAGTGATCGACCTTCACGTCCTCCCAAGGCGCAAATGCCGCCATGTCATGCAGGTACGAAGCGGCATACAGCACGTCGTCATCGACTTGAACATGGTCGGCCGCGGCGAGTTGCCGGGCCAGCGCGTAGTCGCGCAGGCAATGCGAATACCCCCAGGCCGGATTCTTGAAATGGCTCAACGCCACTTCACGCACGGCCGCGCGCCAGTCCTGCGCCGGCGGGGTCGAGGTTGAGGTTGAGGGCGCCGCGGGCGACACGCCCGCTACGACAAGCGCGAGCAGCAATCCGAAAAACCTTTTCATGCTAAAGATTCTACGCCAGCGCCTCGCGGATCTGGCGGATTTCTTCTTCGGCCTGCGAGAGGATGGCGCTGCAATCAGCCGGCGTTACGCCGATGCTCAAGAACGCATTGATCCCCTCGGTTCCCAGGATTCTCGGCTCGGGCTGAGTCAGCGCGTCGGCGAGTATCAAGCTGGCGATGAGCACATCGACGAGACTCGCCTCATGTTTCCAACGGCGATCGACGTCGCCTTGATCGCCGACGGCCTCGCACATTTCCTCTGCGAATCCCCAACTCTGAAGCACGGCCTTGCCGATCGAGGCCTGCCAGCCGCTGACGAGTTCCATCCATGTTTGCTCGCTGCCGAGTCCGTTCTCGCCGCTTACCGCGCGCGCCATGATGTAGAGGTTGCCGATCCCATGCAGCAAACCGGTCAGGAAGGCTTCGTCGGCAGGTACCTTGGTTCGTGCGGCGACCAGCCTGCTGATGGAGGCAACGGAAATACTGCGGTTCCACAGCTCGGTGAGTGGCTGTGCGATGGATCGCAACGACGCCTCGTTTTTCATCTGCTGCATGGCGTAAGACATCGCCGTGCTTTGGACCAGTTGCTGTCCGAGCCGCGTGATGGCGGATCTTAAGTCGGTCAGCGGTTTGCCGGCACTGTTGAAGGCGGCGGAATTGGCGGTTTGCAACACGCGCGCGGCGAGGCGCGGCTCCGCGCCCACGATGGTGACGACACGATCCGAGGTCGTGCTCGGGTCGGCCAGCGCGTGGCTGATCCTGACGACGACATCGGGAAAACACGGCAGATCGACCGTGCCTTTGGAAACCTCCGTCGCGAGCTTTTGCAGAAACGAGAGTGCCTTGGCCCGTTCCTCGAGAGTGGCAGCGGCATCGCTTGCGGGAAGCGATTGCGCGCCGGAGCGATATGTGGGGGCCGTCACATTTGGCATAAGCCCTATAAGTTCGGCCGCACCGCTCGATTCTTGAGCGTTCGCGTAGCCCGTCGGACAGGCTCCTATGTCAGAACCGCTTCACTGTAGGCACGCCCCGCCAGCCAGGCGTGAATCTGTCCGATGATCGACAGGGCGATTCCTTCGGGTGTTGTTGCGCCGATGTCGAGGCCCACGGGGCCGCGAATCCGCGTGTTCAACAGGTCCATGTCGGTTCCCAGTTCCTGCGCCAGTCGCTGGCGGCGCGCCTTGGGGCCGAGCAATCCGACGTAAGCGGGCGCGCCGGCCGCCGCGAGCTCGCGCAGGTAGATCTCGTCCGAGGGGAGGTGATGGCTCATGACCACCGCGGCATGGCAGCGCGCCAGATCGACCTCGCTGCGCAGCGATTTGGGATGGGCGACGTGCAGCTCGGCTCCGGCAAATCGCGCGGCAACGGCATACGCCGGTCGATGATCCACCACCGAGACACGCCAACCCAGGGCGCGCGCCGTGCTGGCGACTGGTTGGGCATCGGGCGCGGCTCCGCAAATGAGCAAGTGCGGCGGCGGCGAGAGGGTTTGCACGAATGCACGCGCACGCTCAGTGCCCGGCAGCACCGCATCGCCGCGGTAGGTGCCAAGGCTCATTTGCGTCGAGTCATGCACCATGACCAGAGAGGTGGAATCGCCTCGCAGCGCGATAACGCCGGCCGAGATCAGCGCCGTCTCCGCAGGGCTCTCAGGACCCGCAGGCTCGAGCAGGACGCGCATGGTGCCCTCGCAGCCGGCGCCCACGCCGAACAGGGTGTCGTCGGGGCCGCGGGTGTCGTATTCGACCGCACGAGCCACGCCGCTCTCCAAGACTTGGCGCGCGTGAATCTGCAGGTCTGACTCCAGGCAACCGCCGCTCAGCAATCCGATGTAACTGCCGTCGGCCATCAGCAGCATGCGTGCGCCGGGCTTGCGGTAGGTGGATCCTGCGGTTGCCACCACGGTCGCGAGCACGCGCGCTGGGTGGGCGGCCGGCGAGCGCTCCAGCAGCAGTTCCAAACTGGTATCAATACGAACTTCCATGGCCTCATTGTTCCACAGGAGCCGCCGGCAGGCCTCGTTCGATGGGCATCACACAAGTCCTACGTGGGACTGTGCACCCCATACCGGTTACTTCAGACGCTATCGCAGATACTGCCGCCAAGTAACTAAATCCATACATTATTATGTCGAATAGCAGCCGATTTGCACGACGCGATTACTGTTTCCGTGTTGGCTTAGCATGACTAAGGCGGCCTGGATTCAGTCAGCGATCCGGCGCCGGTCGCTGTGGCTGGCAGGGGCCGCCTCATTGCTTTTGGTGCTGTTCGTCGTGCTCCTCTTGAGTCAACAAGACTGGCGTAACCGCGCCGCGATTCTCGAGCGCGAAAACACCGGTTTACAGCTCACGGAACTTGCGCAGGAATTGACAGCACAGGCCGACGGCCTTGCGGAGCGTGCACGCGAGCTGGCGGAGTCCGATGCCGTCATCCGATTGGTACAAGAAACCACAGATCCCTCCGCCGACCGATTGGACCTTGCCGATATGTCCCGGCGCAGCGTGGATTCGCTGCTCGTGCTCAACGCCTCTCGCGCGGTGCGCTTTAGCGTCACGATTACCGAAGGGCAGCTCAGCGAGCAAGCGCCGGATCCGGCGTTGATGCAGTTCGCTGAGTCGATCGCCACCCCGGACGGCGCGAATCATACGTCCCCAGCGATGACCTTTAAAGACGACCGGTGGATCGCGGTGCGTCCCGTCATCGGTCATTCCTCGCCCGCGGTTTTAGGATGGCTGGTTGCAGGCCGCTCGTTGACGCCCGCCCTTATCTCGAAGTTGGCGATCACTGTTGGCGGAAAGCTGAACCCACGCCCGTCCGCGGACTTCAAGGCCCTTGCGCCAGGAACGCCTGGTGGGTTCGGCGTTGGCACGCAATTGTCGACCCTGGATTCATCAGGCCTCGTCGCGTTGCGCGATGCGAGCGGCCAGGTGGTTCGGGTCTTGGGGCTCACGCGTGCCGAAAATGGCGCCGATGCACCGCTCGTAGGCCCAACCTCCTCGAGCGAACTGAAGGGCTACGTGTCGGCAGCATTGTTGGCGCTGCTGGCGATCGTCGGCGGCGTTGCTTTGGCATTGAGACGCTACGTCCGTCATCAGCGTTCTGTCGATGCGCGTTATAAGGCGCTCATCGATCAAGCCAACGATGGGATCGTCATCGTCGACGCTCATACCCATAAGGTGCTCTACACAAATCCCGCCTTCCTGAGCCGCTTGGGTTATTCGAACGAGGAAGCCCAGTTGCTGACGCTGACCGACATATTCGTCGATGGCAACTCGACTCCCGAGAGCGTCCTGTCGCGGCTGATCGAAGCGGACTCGCAGATGGCGCTTAATTTGCAGCAGCGCTGTAAGAGCGGAGCATTCTTCGACACCGAGGTGCGGTGCAATGCGCTCGATGTGGATGGCCGCGACGTGCTCGCCTACGTCACCCACGATGTTTCGTTGCGCAGAAAGGCCGAGCAGCAACTCATCGACAATCAGCAGCGTCTCGACAAGATGGCGCATCACGATCAATTGACGGGCTTGCCGAACCGGCACTACCTTGCCGCCTTCCTGCCGCAGGCGATCGAGGAAGCCAAAGCCGACAGCACCATGCTGGGCGTGGTGTTTCTGGATTTGGATCGATTCAAGCACATCAACGATACGCGGGGCCATGAGACCGGCGACAAGCTGCTGCAGGAGGTGGCTGCCAGGCTGCGCACCTGCGTGCGCGATTCCGATGTCGTCATTCGCATGGGCGGAGATGAGTTCGTCGTGGTGTTCCGCAACGTCAAGAATTACGACGAGGTCACGCTCGGAGCCGGCCGCATCATCGAGACGCTGAATCGACCGATCATCATCGACCGCTATCCGCTGCAGACCACCGGCAGCGTCGGAGTCAGCCTGTATCCGCGGGATGGCGCCAACATGGTCGAGCTGCTCAAGCATTCAGATACGGCGATGTATCAGGCAAAGGATCGCGGCCGCAACAATGTGCAGATGTTCAGTCACGCCATGAACCGCAAGCTCAAGCATCGCGTGGCGGTCGAGGCGTCATTGCGTGAAGCGCTGCGCTTGAAACAGCTGGACGTGCACTATCAGCCCTTTGTCAATCTGATCACGCGTAAGATTGTCGGACTGGAAGCCTTGATGCGCTGGTCGCACCCCGTGCACGGCATGATACCCGCCGATCAATTCATTCCGGTCGCCGAAGAAACCGGATTGATCGTTCCCATGGGCAACTTCGTGCTGCATCGAACCCTGCAGAACATGAGCGCCTGGCGCAAGGCGGGCATTCCTCTGGTGCCGGTCTCTCTCAACGTGGCGCCGGCTCAGCTGCAGCGAGGCGAGCTCCAATCGACGATCTCCACGCTGCTGAAGTCGCACAATCTGCGACCGGAATTCCTGCAGCTGGAAATGACCGAGCGCGCGGTATTCGACTCGCACACTCCCGCCGGAGAAACTCGTCAGGACACGATGGCGCGTCTGCGCGATCTGGGCATCAAGATCGCCATCGATGATTTTGGAACGGGCTACTCGAGCTTGAGCTACCTCAAGAATTGGCGCGTCGACGCCCTGAAGATCGATAGAAGTTTCGTCCGTGATCTGGTGACCGATTCGAGCGACCTGGCCATCGTCAGCGCCATCATCGCAATCGCCCGGCATTTGCACATCGAGGTGATCGCCGAGGGCATCGAGGCTTACCAGCAGGTTGAGATTTTGAGGCGGCTCGGTTGCACAGTCGGACAGGGATTTCTTTTCGCGCGGCCCATGCCCGCCGATGACATCTTGAAGCTGCTGCGCGATTCCGCTGAGCCGCCGAAGGAAGAGGAAGAGGACATGCTGGAGTTGTTCAGCGCCGGTCGCGCCTAAGTCGTGAGCACGCTGCTCTCCTCCAGCTCGCCTTCCCATTTGGCGACCAATACGGAGGCGACCGCATTGCCGAGCACGTTGGTGGCCGTACGCCCCATGTCGAGCACATGATCCACGGCGAGCACAAATACCAACCCTTGCTCCGGCAGACCGAAATAGGCCAGCGACGCCGCGATCACGATCAATCCGGCGCGTGGCACTCCGGCGATTCCCTTGCTCGTGACCATGAGAATGAGCAGCATCGTGATCTGTTGGTGCACGCTCAGATCGATGCGATAGACCTGTGCGATGAAGAGTACTCCGAACGCGCAATACATGGCGGAGCCGCAGAGGTTGAAAGAATACCCCAGGGGCAGCACGAAGGAGGCGATGCGAGTGCCAACTCCGAAGAACTCCAGACGTTCCAAAGTCAGCGGATAGGCTGCCTCGGAACTGGAAGTGGAGAATGCCAGCAGCAGGGGTGCGCGGATCTCCGTCAATAACCGCAGAGTTCGCCTGCCGATGCCTGCATAGAGAACCAACGCGAAGAATACCCATAGAAGCACGAGCGCCAGATAGAAGCTGCCGATGTACTTCGCATATACCAACAAGACGTTCAAGCCCTGGCTCAAAACAGTGGCGGCGAGCGCGGCAAAGATGGCCACAGGCGCCAATGCCATCACGTACCGGGTCACTCTTAAGATGACGGCGGCGATCTCGTCGATGATGTCGATGAGAGTCTTGACCTTGGAGCCGAGGCTGGAGGCGGCTGCGCCAAAAAATACCGAAAACACCACGATCTGCAGTATTTCATTGTTGGCCATCGCCTGGACGACGGAGGTGGGAATGATGTGATCGACAAAGTCCTTGAAATGGAATGCCGTGGGCGCCGCTGCAGCCCCCGCAGCTGCCGCGGCAGAGAGGCCAAGGCCCGGCTTGAACAGTTGGACGGCCGTCAGACCGATCGTCATCGAAACCAGGGTCGCCACCACGAACCAGCCGAGCGCCTTGGCGCCGATTCTGGCGATCGAGGCGGCGCCCTCCATGCGTGCGACGCCCACGACGAGCGTTGAGAACACCAATGGCGCTATGATCATCTTGATGAGGCGCAAGAAACTGCTCGTGACGAGCGAGAAGGCGGCTGCAGCGTTGTCCGCTGCGGGGCCGGAGCCGAGAATTTGATGCAGGAGCAATCCGAACAGGGGCCCGGTGATCATGGCGATGACAACAAACCATGTCAGGCGGGATTTCATCACCATACTTTTAGCACAGAGTTTATGAACACACGTAGCCCGGAGCAGACACCCCTGACAATGCGCGCGATTCGCGAGGCCCACGCGCGCATCCGCGACAAGATTCATCGCACGCCCGTCATGACCAGCGAAGTGTTGGACGGGATGGCGCGAAATAGGCTGTATTTCAAGTGCGAGAACCTGCAGAAGGTGGGCGCTTTCAAGGCGCGTGGCGCCACCAACGCAGTATTTCTCCTGACCGATGCGGAGGCGGCGAAAGGGGTGGTCACCCATTCCTCGGGCAATCACGCCGCCGCGTTGGCCCGCGCCGCACGATTGCGCGGCATCCCGGCGTACATCGTCATGCCCAACAATTCGCCGCAGGCCAAACAGGCTGCCGTGCGACGCTACGGCGGCGAGGTTGTTCTTTGCGAACCCACGTTGGCTGCGCGCGAGTCAACCGCCCGGCAAGTGATGGAGCGCACGGGGGCAGAATTTATCCACCCTTATGACGATTTGCGGGTGATGGCGGGGCAAGGCACGACGGCAATCGAGCTGCTCGAGGATGTCCCGGATCTCGATGTGATTCTCTGTCCCGTAGGCGGCGGGGGACATCTCAGCGGCGTCGCGGTGGCGGCAAAAGACATCAAGCCGAGTGTGCGCGTGGTCGGCGTTGAACCGGCCGGCGCGGACGATGCGGCCCGCTCGCTCAAGGCAGGCCAAATCGTTCCCATGCTGGAGCCGCGGACCATTGCCGATGGTCTCAAGACGTCGCTGGGCGAGAGACCGTTCGCAGAGATCATGCGATTGGTGGACGATATCGTCACGGTGCGGGAGGATTCGATCGTGCAGGCGATGCGTCAAATTTGGGAGGTCATGAAACTCATTGTCGAAGCTTCCGGTGCGGTCAGCTATGCGGCCGTCGTCGAGGACAAAATCGGCGGGTCGGGAGCCAAGATAGGGATCATTTTGAGCGGCGGCAATCTCGACCTTAACCGCCTTCCGTGGCAGTAAACTAATCCAGCAGCAGCGGACTCACGGCATGCTCTTCTGCGATGCTGCCTTCCAGCGACAAGGCTTGCGCGCGAATGGGCGTATCGGTCACCCAGCGGGCGGCCGGCGGCAGAGGTTGGTCGGTCAGCAGTGCCAGCAAGCTGGCGTTGGTGACTTCAACGGAATCGAAAGGCGTTCCGTGCCGCGAGCCGCGCACCACCACAAGTTCCGCCCGAAGCCGCTTGGCGAGATCGCGCTTCTCGGCCAGCGGCGTGAAGTCCTTCTCGGCGGCGATAAGCAGAATCCGGCATTTCAAGTGGTCAAGCCGATCCAGTATCGCCCAGCGAGCCAGGGCCAGTCCGGTACCGAGGTAGGAATTGGCGGGTACCGTTCCCATTACGCGAGCCGCGTGCTCGCGCATGGCGCGCTGCCACGGTTCCGGAAACAGTCTCGCCGCCATCAAGCACGCGGCGCGCGGCATTCCCAACATCCGCACAACAGTCGCCGCGACGTAGGTCTCTAGCCATTTGCGCACATCACGCGGCTGATAGGTCGCCAGGCTGTTGATCAGCCCGAGCCTAGGCACACAGGACGGGCGCAGCGTCGCCATCTCCAATGCTACAGCGCCTCCCAAAGAGAAACCGACGATGTTGGGACGGTCTATCCCAAGGTGATCCATGAGTTTCCACAGCGCCGCCGCAAATCCGGCGATGGTGTATTCGTCGCGGGGCGGCGAACTGTGGCCACTGCCCGGTAGATCGGGGACGATGATTCGAAAACGATGTTCCAGCGCGGCGACCTGAAAGGCCCAGTCGGCGCCGCTGCATCCCAAGCCGTGCACCAGCAATAATGGTTCCCCACGTCCTCGCTCAAGGTAGTGAACAGTCAACTCATCGTCGCGAAAAAAAGGCATCGATCTCGCTCCTCGGCAATATTCTCTCCGGCAGAAACGCGTTCGTCTGCAAAACGCCACCCGCAGTTTCAGGCGGGATTCGCCGATATTTTTGTAGGTCAATCCTCACAAGACGATCCCTGCTAGCATGCGAGCCTGAAATCAGCCGACGAGTTGGAGATTCAAGACAGTGAACTGGCGGGGATGGACGGTCTTTGTGGCGCTCGGCATCGTTTGGGGGCTGCCCTATTTTTTCATCAAGCTGGCGCTGCAGGACGTATCGCCGCTCTTCCTGGCATTCAGCCGCGTGGTTCTGGCCGCACTGATACTGATTCCCATCGCCTGGCATCGAGGCGCTTTGCGCTCGCTCGGCAATCATAAGATGGCGGTCTGTGCCTTCGGCCTGGTTGAATTTGCGATTCCGTTTTCGCTCATTTCGCTTGGAGAGCGCTGGATCAGCTCTTCGGTGACCGGCATCCTCATCGCGATGGTGCCGCTTTCGATCGCGTTGATTCAGCGCTTCTTCGGCATTCGCGAAGCACTCGGCATCTGGCGCGTTTTCGGACTGGTGGTGGGCTTCATCGGTGTGGCGGCCCTGCTTGGGACGGGCTCGATCTCCGGATCGCTGGGGTGGGCGGGCGTCGGCTGCATGCTGCTGGCGACGATATGTTATGCGATCGGACCGCTGATCATTCAGCGCCACATGCATGGGCTCGAGTCCATTGGGCCGCTTGCGGCAAGTCTGGTGGTCGCCGCACTCATCCTGTTGATTCCCGGCGCTATGGAGCTTCCCTCAAGGTTGCCGTCGCCGGTGGCGCTGCTGTCGATCGCCGTGCTGGGGACTGTCTGCACGGCGGTGGCGATGCTCTTGATGTTCTACCTGGTACGCCACGCCGGTGCCTCGCGCGCATCGGTTATCACCTATATCAACCCCGTGGTGGCGACGTTGCTCGGCGTATGGGTTCTCGATGAACATCTTGGCATTGGCGGCTATATTGCATTCGCGCTCATCCTGCTTGGTTCGTGGCTCGCCACCCGTGGATCGATCGCCCGGTCCAACTCCTCGAGCGAGGCGACGGTCAGCGTGTGAATCCCAGCAGCTACGCGGCTCTACCGGAGCGCTTCTTCGCGCGCGTGGCTCCGACGCCGGTAGCGGCACCGGGCCTCATCAAAATCAATCATGCGCTCGCGGCGGAATTGAATTTCAACGCGGCGGAGCTGGATAGCGGGGCATTAGCCGGCCTGTTCTCCGGCAACACCTTGCCGCCGGGCACCGAGCCTATCGCCATGGCCTATGCCGGACACCAGTTTGGGCATTTTGTGCCGCAACTGGGTGACGGCCGGGCGATTTTGATCGGTGAGATGCGCGACCAGTCGGGCGCCCCCCGCGATATTCAATTGAAGGGCTGCGGGCGCACGCCCTATTCGCGCAGCGGCGACGGGCGCGCCGCTTTGGGTCCGGTTTTGCGCGAATACCTGGTCAGCGAAGCCATGCACGCGCTGGGGATACCCACAACGCGTTCTCTTGCGGCGGTGACGACGGGCGAATCCGTGCAACGCGAGATGGCGATGCCTGGAGCCATCCTCACGCGCGTGGCGGCCAGCCACGTGCGCGTCGGCACTTTTGAATATTTCGCAGCTCGGGGCGATGTCGCCGGCGTCAAGGTTCTCGCTGACTATGTCATCGATCGGCATTACCCGTCGGCCGCGCAGGATAGTGCGCCGTACCTTGCGTTGCTGAAGCAGGTCGTATCGCGCCAGGCATCGCTCATCGCGCTGTGGATGAATGTGGGCTTTATTCACGGCGTGATGAATACCGACAACATGACGGTGTCGGGCGAGACGATTGACTTCGGCCCGTGCGCCTTCATGGACGCATTCGATCCCGCGGCAGTTTTTAGTTCCATCGACGAGCGCGGCCGCTACGCGTACGGCAATCAACCGCACGCGGCGGTCTGGAATCTGGCGCGATTCGCGGAATCGCTGTTGCCGCTCATCGATGCGCAGCCGGAGCGCGCGGTGGACGCGGCGACTGAGATCGTCTCGGGTTTTGCGGCCCATTTCGCGGAATGCTGGCTGAGCGGAATGCGCCGCAAGCTTGGACTGACAACGGTTGAATCCGAGGATCGCCGCCTATCCGAAGACTTTCTCGAGGCGATGCATCGCAGTCACGCAGATTTCACATTGACCTTTCGCGCTCTCTGCGAGGCGCAGGACGATCAACGCGCGGCAGGGATACGTGGATTCTTTGCGGATCGGCGCGATTTTGATGATTGGGCGGAACGCTGGCGCGCCCGGCTGGCGCGCGAGCCCATGACGGCATCATCGCGCGCCGAATCGATGCGGCGCGCCAATCCCGCCTATATCCCGCGCAATCACCGCATAGAGCAAGTGATCTCGTCCGCCGTGGAACGTGCCGACTTTGCGCCTCTCCAGGAGTTGTCGACGGTTTTGTCGCATCCCTTCCAAGAGCAGGCTGCCTTCGTCGACTATACTGCCGCGCCGCAGCCTGGCGAGCGTGTGCTGCAAACCTTTTGCGGCACGTAGCGCCTGCGCGATTTAGCGAAGGATTGCAATGTAATGGGCTGATCGCCGGTCTTATCTGACAGGAGTAAGATTGCGCCCATGACCCTTGTTATTTTAGTGTTTTTAGGCGGCGTGCTGACCATTGTGAGTCCCTGCATACTGCCGGTGCTGCCCTTCGTATTTGTTCGCTCCGAACAAAGATTCCTCACCAATGGCTTGCCCATGTTGGCGGGTATGGCAGTCACCTTTGCGGCCATCGCGACGCTTGCCGCTGTGGGCGGTTCCTGGGCAGTCAGGGTCAATCAATACGGACGCATCTTTGCGCTCGTATTGCTGACTGCCTTTGCGGCCACGCTGTTGTCGCGACGCTTGGCCGACCTGCTCGCGCGACCGTTCGTCGCGCTGGGCAATCGGCTGACGCAAGCGGATTCGCACGCGGCGGGTAAATTCACGTTGTTGAATTCTCTGCTGCTCGGCGTTGCGACCGGACTTCTCTGGGCGCCGTGCGCCGGCCCCATTTTGGGACTCATTCTCACGGGTGCGGCGATCTCCGGTCCGAATACGCGCACGACACTGCTGCTGTTTGCCTACGCCGCGGGTGCCGCAACCTCGTTGGCGGTGGCGCTCCTTGCCGGTGGACGCGTGTTCGCGGTTCTGAAGAAATCGCTGGGAACCGGCGAATGGATCAGGCGGGGCTTGGGCGTCGCGGTGCTCCTCGCCGTCGTGGCCATTGTCTTTGGCTGGGACTCGACCGTGCTTACGCGTTTGTCGCTCAACGGCACGAACAGCCTCGAGCAATCGCTGTTGGACAAGATCAATCCGCGGGGCGCGAATGCGCCGGGCGGCAGCATGGCGATGAGCAACTCGACCATGGCCATGAGCAACGGCAAGGCGGATGGCCACGCGATGATGATGTCCGCGGCGAAGGCCGGTGGAGATCTCCCGGTGGAGGGGGAAATACCCTCATTCGCGGGCGCGACGCTCTGGTTGAATTCGCCGGCGCTTACGCCCGAAGCCTTGCGCGGCAAGGTCGTGGTGGTCGATTTCTGGACCTATTCCTGCATCAATTGCCTGCGCGCGCTGCCCTATGTGGAGTCTTGGTACGAAAAGTATAAGAACCACGGTTTGGTTTTAATCGGCGTGCACGCGCCGGAATTCGCCTTCGAAAAGGACCCTGCCAACGTGCGCCGGGCCGTCGCGGATTTGAAGGTCACCTATCCGGTGGCGCTCGACAATGACTACGCCATCTGGCAGGCATTTAACAATCAGTATTGGCCCGCGCATTATTTTATCGATGCCACCGGCCGCATCCGCGCGCACCACTTCGGTGAAGGCAATTACGACGAGTCCGAGCAGATCATTCGAAAACTGCTTACCGAGGCGGGCCAGAGTGACCTTCCCCCGGCCGGAATGGGGACGACCAAGGCCGTGGGAGTCCAGGCACCTCCCGATGAAGCGCATGACCAGTCGCCGGAAACGTACGTGGGGTACCGACGCGGCGACAATTTCGCCTCGCAGGGTGGCTTTGTTCAAGATCAACCCCATACCTATGCGGCTCCCGCTGCATTAAAATTGAATCAATGGGCGCTGATCGGGTCATGGAATGTAGACCCGGAGAAAGCGGTGCTTACCGCTGTTCGCGGCAAGATCGAGTTTCGCTTCTACGCCCGTGATTTGCACCTGGTCTTGGGACCCGGAAGCGATGCTAAGCCGGTGCGCTTTCGCGTAACGATCGATGGCTCAGCGCCGGGCGCAAATCATGGCGCCGATACGGACTCGAGCGGCGCGGGTGTTGTTGACCGGCAGCGTTTATTCCAACTGATTCGGCAGTCCGGCGATGTGGGCGAACATGTGTTCTCAATTGAGTTCCTGGATTCCGGCGTTCAAGCGTATTCATTTACATTCGGGTGAGGTTGGGTCATGAAGGCAATGCTAAATCGTCGTTCTTTTGTCGCGGGGTTGACCGCCTTCTCGGCGTTGCCCTGGTTGCGCAGCGTCGCCGCACCGCTTTCCGGCCCCATGCTGGGCAACGAGGTGTCGATCGAGAATTTTTCGCCCGCCGGCAAGAGTCTTGGGATCGCGCGCGTTGCAAAGATCGCAAAGACGGACGCACAGTGGCAGGCACAACTCTCGCCCCTTTCCTATCGGGTAGCACGTCAAGCCGCCACCGAAATAGCGTTCACCGGCGAATACGACAGAAATCATGCCGATGGCATCTATCACTGCATTTGCTGCGATACCGCCCTTTATGATTCGAAAACCAAATTCGAGTCCGGCACCGGCTGGCCCAGCTTTTGGCAGCCCATTTCGGCCCTGAACGTCGTCAAGAGCGGCGACACCACGCTTGGCATGTCGCGCGATGCGATCTCTTGTCGCCGCTGCGATGCGCATTTAGGGCATGTGTTCGACGACGGTCCGAAACCTACCGGGCTGCGCTACTGCATGAATTCGGTCGCGTTGCATTTTACGGCCCGCGCTTAAGGAGAGATGATGATGTTATTCCGGAAATTCGCAGCGCCGCTGCGGCTCGCAGTGTTGTTCGGTGCCGTAGGCTTGGGCGTGATGCTCTGGCGCGCACCCCTGTTAGGCGCGGAAGCGCCCGTCGTGATTGCGCCGCCCGCCGTTGACAATCCCAAAGCCGCGGGTCCCATGCAGACGGCCGTATTGTCGGGCGGCTGTTTCTGGGGTGTCCAAGGCGTGTTTCAGCACGTGCGCGGTGTGAAGAACGTGATCTCAGGCTATGCGGGAGGTGAAAAAGCCACGGCGCAATACGAAACGGTCAGCTCGGGAACCACCGGTCACGCGGAATCCGTGCAAATCACATTCGATCCGGCAGTGATTTCCTATGGGCAACTGTTGCAGGTCGCGTTTTCGGTGGTGCACGATCCGACGCAGTTGAATCGACAGGGACCCGATGTCGGCACCCAATATCGATCCGAGATCTTCTACAGCGACGACACTCAGAAGCGCATTGCGCAGGCCTACATCACCCAATTGGAACAGTCGCACGCCTTTGCGCGGCCCATCGTCACGCGCGTCGATCCGCTCAAGGGTTTTTATCCTGCTGAACGCTATCATCAGGATTACCTGATTAATAACCCAACGCAGCCGTATATCGCAATGTACGACATACCCAAGGTTCAGAATTTCCGGCATACCTTTCCGGAACTCTTTAGCGGACAGCCGGTGCTGGCGCACAACTGATGCGCGTCAAGCGAGCTTGGCGCGCGTCGCTTGCCTTGAGCGCCTGTCTGCTGGCGCTCCAGTCCTTTGCCGCGCAACCGGACAAAGGGATCACGGTTTTTGCCGCCGCTTCGCTGACCAACGTGCTGCAGGATCTGGGCGACGCCTTCACCAAGGACAGCAATATTCCTGTGCGCTTCTCCTTTGCCGCGAGTTCTGCGCTTGCGCGCCAGATCGAAAATGGTTCGCGCGCCGACCTGTTTTTCTCCGCGGATCTGGAGTGGATGGACTATCTGCAAGCCCGGAATTTGATCCAGCCGGCGACCCGGCAGGACGTACTCGGAAATCAGCTCGTGTTGATCGGGCCCGCCGACAGCAAAATCAACCTGAAGATCGCGCCGAAATTTGCGCTGGCGGCCGCGGTGGGAACGGGGCGCCTGGCGACAGGCGACCCCGATTCGGTGCCGGTGGGCAGGTACGCGCATGAGGCGCTGGCGAATCTTGGCGTTTGGGACGACGTCGCGGCTCGACTCGTGCGGGCGGACAGCGTGCGCTCGGCGCTCGCGTTCGTCGATCGGGGAGAAGCGATACTGGGCATCGTTTACGCGACCGATGCGCTCGTCGACAAGAAAGTACGGGTGATCGACGTATTTCCGGCCACCAGCCATATGCCCATCATTTATCCGGCGGCTTTGACCACGGGTGCCAAGGCCGACGCCGCCAAATTTCTAGCGTATCTGCGTGGCCCGGCAGGGAAGTTGGCCTTTGAGCACTACGGCTTCACCCCCTTGCACTAGGCGACAGGCTCCTGGCCGGCCGCCGGCAGATCAGCGGGCGCAATCGCGGGAATCCCCTTGCGGATGTCTTCGGAAAAAGCGTCGCTGCGATCCGACTGTTTGGCGCGATCGGTGATTCGCCCAACGGTTTTTAGCTGCGCCAGCGTATAGCGCTGATCCAGGCCGCCAACCCGATAGACATACGCCGGCAAGTAACCCGTGAATAGCAAGCGATAGCTCCAGGGCAGATAGCCGACGATCCGCTGCATCATGTGATAGACGAGCATGGTGCAATTGACCGTAATCGTGTTGTAGAAACGCGGCGTATCGACGAGATCATCAGCCTGCTCCACATAGCCGACAAATAGCGAGCGCATCGCCGCTAGCGGCATGCGAATGCGGTACAAGTAATCATCCTCGCCGCGCACATTGGTGCGGACTCGAATGACGTCGCGCTCGTCCGCGGCGACGATGCTGAGCCCGTCTCTCTTGAAGAACCCGCCGATCTCCGAGTAGGTCTTGTTCTTCTGGCGCCGTACTTCGACCGAGAAGGCCACGTACTGACCGTCGTCGAAGCCGAAGGAAATGAGCATGTGGGCGATTGCCCATCCGTCCCAATACGACATGATCATGTCGACCGACCGGAGCCGGTTAAGATCATAGGTGCGGGTTTCCCAACGCTGCGTGTAATCAACGTTGCTGCGCCAGTCGAAGTTGCGGACATTGCGCAGCGTGACCAGGTCGCCCTCGATCGTGCCGCGGGTGATTTGCGCGACATCGTCCGCCCAATCGCGCTGGTTGGTCGGCCTGATACGCCGCCACCAGATGAGCAGAATTGCGAACACCAAAGCAAAGGCCGCGAGTGCAAGCCCGGCGCTACCCTGCCAGAGCGCAATCAGGAGCCCTGCGTTGAATGCAGCCCATAGGATCATGAGCCCGTTCTTCAGGTACGTGCCGGGCGCCTGATACCAGAGCGCCATGCCGGCCCAAATCGCCGGGACAGCAATTAGCAGGCTCTCCAGGAGCGCCAATGCAATACCCAGAACACTTGAGGTACCGGCTGTCATGATTTCCGGCATTGTGCCAGCAACACACAGGGCCTGGCGACGATTGGGCATGGCATGATTGATTGACACGCACTGTCGGCGCAAGGTACGGTTTCGTGTGACTCAATCGACGGCGTTTCGCCTCAACGTTCCCTTCATCAAAGAGCTCGGCGTCGAGTTCCTGGGCGCCGCCGACGGCCGATCCGAAGTGGCGCTCAACCTTGAGCCTTGGCATCTCAACAGCTGGTCCGTCGCGCATGGCGGCGTACTCATGTCGCTGCTCGACGTGGCGATGGCGGTTGCGGGACGCTCGCTCAATGCCGACGCGGGCGGGGGCGTGACGGTCGAAATGAAGACCAGCTTTCTGCAGCCCGCCAAGGCGGGATCGCGGCTGCTCGTCTCCGGCTTTGCGTACCACCGTTCCACGACCATGGCTTTTTGCGAGGGCGAAGTGCGCGATGCTGGGGGACGATTGATCGCTAAGGCGATGGGCACGTTCAAATATCTGAAATCCGGAGCAGTTGCCGATGGCTAATTCCTATCACCGCGTTGTGCTCGCATCCCGGCCGCATGGCTGGCCGAGCCCGGAGAATTTCCGCCTGGAAGAGGTGCCAAGCCCGCCATTGGGCGAGGGCGAGGTCCGCGTCCGCAATCGCTATTTCTCGCTCGATCCTTATATGCGGGGGCGCATGAACGATGCGAAATCCTACGCCGCGCCGCAAATGCTCAACGAAACCATGGGCGGCGCAGCGGTCGGCGAAGTGGCGGAGTCGCGCAGCAGTCAGTTTGCGGTTGGCGACACGGTGCGCGGCATGCTGGGTTGGGCTGAATTCGGCGTCAGCAAGGCCGAGGGCCTCGGCAAGGTTGATGCGCGCCAGATCCCGCTGTCGGCGTACCTGGGTGTCGTCGGCATGCCGGGCATGACGGCTTGGTACGGCTACAACAAGATCATGGAGCCCAAGTCTGGCGAGACCGTCGTCGTCAGTGCGGCGGCCGGAGCCGTGGGGAGCGTGGTGGGCCAATTGGCGCGCATTGGCGGGGCCCGCGTGATAGGCATCGCGGGCGGCCCGGACAAGTGTCGCTATGTCACCGACGAGCTGGGTTTCGATGCCTGCATCGACTATAAGACGGCCGCCGACGCCAAATCATTGGCGGCATTGATTGCTGCCGCGGCCCCGAAGGGCGTGGATGCGCATTTCGAAAATGTCGGCGGCGACGTATTGAACGCGGTGATGACTCTGCTCAATCCATTCGCACGCGTCGCCATCTGCGGACTCATCGCCGACTACAACGCGACGCCAGGCCAGATGATGAAGAGCGCCATCCTGAATCCAGGAATGTTTCTGGTGGCGCGCTTTAAGATGCAAGGCTTCATTATCTCCGATCATTTGAATCTGTGGCCTGAAGGCTTGACGGCGCTGGCCGGACTCGTCGCATCGGGAAAACTGAAATACCGCGAATCCATCGCCGACGGTCTCGCCGCAGCGCCCGCCGCGTTCATCGGTATGCTGAAGGGGCAGAACTTCGGCAAACAATTGGTTCGACTATACTGAAAGCGCATGCAACAGCTCATCCTGCACCACTATCCGATGTCGCCCTTCGCCGAAAAGATTCGGCTGATCCTAGGGTTCAAGGGCCTGCATTGGGCTTCAGTCTTGATCCCCAACATGATGCCCAAACCGGATGTCATCGCACTTACGGGCGGCTACCGCAAAACGCCGGTACTGCAAATTGGCGCGGACATATACTGCGACACGGCTCTGATCGTGGATGTCATCGAGGAACGCGCGCCGCGGCCGACGCTATATCCCGGCGGCATCGCCGGAGCTTCCCGCATTCTCGCTCAGTGGGCTGATTCAACGCTCTTTTGGACGGCCATACCGTACACGATGCAGCCGGCCGGCCTTGCGCACCTGTTTGAGGGTGCGCCGCCCGAGGCCATCAAGGCTTTCGGCGATGATCGCGCCATATTTCGCGCTAATCTTCCGCGTGTGCGTCCGGGCGATGCAATCGGAGCGTTCGCTCTCTATCTGGATCGATTGGAGCAAACTCTCGGAACGCAAAATTTCTTTTTTGGAGCGGCCCCCACGCTCGCGGATTTTTCGATTTTCCACTGCCTCTGGTTTGTGGTGCGCGGCGGTCCGGTAGCCAAGATTTTCGATTCCTATCCGGCGCTCCAAAGCTGGCGCGAGCGCATGGCGGCTTTCGGACACGGCACGCACGACAAACTGGACAGCGGCGCGGCCATCACCATCGCGCGCGACTCAACCGCGGAAAAATCGCCGGGAAATGTCGACACACACGGCCTCGCCATCGGCGATAGGGTCGTGATCGCCGCCACCGACACCGGAGTCGATCCCATCGAGGGTGTCCTGTACGGGGCCACCCGGGAACGAATCTCGATTACGCGGGAGGATCCGCGTGCGGGGAAGGTGGTCGTGCACTTCCCGCGATTGGGGTTCGAGCTGCGCAAGGTCAAATAGCCGACATGGCATCAGCCTTAAAGACATCGATTTACGCCGGCCTCATCGCCGGGACCATCGATATTGGAGCGGCCTGCACGATCAACCAAGTAGGTCCGGTACCCATACTGCGCTTTATCGCGAGTGGACTGCTGGGCACTCCGCTTCCGCATGAGCCGTGGGTTTACTGTTTGGGCATGGTGCTGCAATGGTTGATGTCGATCATTATCGCCGCCATTTTTGTCCTTGCCTCGACCAAGATTCCCGCGCTGTTGCGCAACTGGATTGCGACAGGGATTGCCTACGGTATCGTGGTGTACTTCGTCATGACCTTTGTGGTCGTGCCGCTGTCGAGGGCCAAGTCCGGGCATGTCACGATGACTTCGTTTGCCGAGAATTTAGCGGCCATGATTGTGTTTGGACTGATCGTGTCCTATACCGCGCAGCGAATGATGGCAAAAGCGGCTTCGGTCAAGGCCGCCGAATAGTCAGTCAGATGCGGGGCGCCGTGGGGCGCCAAACTCGAAAGCCCCCCAAGAACGCAAAGTCATTGTTGCCGAGGCGCGCATTCTTGGGCAATTTTTTCAGTTTGCGAGCGTTGCCGCCTCCGATGACCACATAGTCAACTTCCAATGCCGTGCTCAACTGCTGAACGACGTCCGCGACGGTGCGGCGCCACTTCTTGGGCCCGAGACGGTCGCGGCCGCGATCGCCCAGATAATCTTCATAACTGCCGCCGCGCTTGTAAGGCAGGTGTGCGAGTTCCATTGGAGCCACCGTGCCATCGACAATGAGCGCAGAACCCAAGCCCGTGCCCAAACCCAGGAACAACATGCGGCCTCCTTCATAGCTGCCGACCGCCTGCATCGCGGCGTCGTTCATCAGCAGCGTCGGGCGGCCAAATGCTTTGCGAAAGTCAAAACCGACCCAGCCGCGCCCGAGATTGTAGGGCTCGGTGACAATTTTGCCGTGCACCACCACGCCCGGGTACCCAATGGAAACGACGTCATATTTCAAATCGCCGTTGAGCTTGAGTACGCGCGACACCATGCGGCCCGGGGTCAGCGTAGGTCCGGAGTCAAACTGGCGCATCTCCTGCCGGCCCGAAACCCGGGTCTTCACATGGCTGCCGCCAACATCGATGGCGAGCACGCGCCGTTGAGGCTTTCTTGGCATGATTTGCGCACAATAGCGCAATTGCGGTTAGCTCGTCAGGTGTGTCTGCTGCTGACATAATGCCCTCATGAAAACTCCAGTTGTCGTTGGTTTGTTCCTGGTCCTGCTGGGCGTAGCTCTGGCGGGTTGCGCATCAGCGCCCACGGTGCCCGGACCGCTGCGCGTGCCCGCTGATCAATCGCTGATCAAAGAATTGCATGCCTCCGGCGTGCAGATCTATGAATGCCAGCCGGCGAAAGGCGATGCTTCGAAATTCGAATGGTCGTTCAAGGCCCCCGAAGCGGTGCTGTCGACCAGAGGCGGCAGAAACATTGTCAAGCACTATGGCGGCCCCACCTGGGAAGCCCAGGATGGCAGCCGGGTGGTCGGCGAAGTCGTTGCGAGCAGCCCCAGCACCAAGCCGAACTCCATTCCCTGGCTGTTGTTGCGCGCCAAAGCAAGTTCGGGGAATGGCCTCCTCGGGCACGTGCAATCCATTCAGCGGTTGAACACCGTGGGTGGCAGCACACCTGCGGGCGGATGCAGTCAGCAGCAGGCGGGGCAACAGCTGCGCGCCGCCTACACCGCCGACTACCTATTCTATGGCATGAAACATTGACCGCCGCGCAGCAAGACTCGGAGGGGGTGCAGACTAAGATCGCGTATCTGGAGCAGGCGATGAACGAGCTCAGCGACGTGGTTTTTCGGCAGCACAAGGAAATTCAAGTGTTGGAAGCACAACTCAATGCCCTCAAAGAACGGCTGAGCGGCGTGGCGCCCGATGAGGCGCGCACGCTGGAGCAGGAGCGGCCTCCGCACTATTGAGAGGAATCGGCTCTATGGCATCATGCGGGCATGTCATTTGCGAAAGATCCGGGCGACTGGATCGACGAGGCGGCCAGCCGCTCGAACCGATTATTTCTCAAGACGCCCGGCGGCCCTGATATCAGCTATACGGTGCTGCGCGAGCAGTCCGGACACATCGCCTCAGCGTTGATCCAGTGCGGGGTGCAGCCCGGCGATCGCGTTGCCGCTCAAATCGACAAGTCCGCCGAAGCGATTTTCCTTTATGTGGCCTGCCTGCGCATGGGGGCGGTGTTTGTGCCCATCAATGTCGCGAATACTCGCAACGAGGTGGAGTACTTCCTGCGCGACTCGCAGCCGCGAGTGGCCATCTTTCGGCCGCAAGAGCGGCCGTTGATCGAGCCGCAGGCACGGGCAGCGGGAGTGACTCACATAGATACCTTGGGCGCGGACGCGGAGGGTTCATTGCTGCAGCGGGCACGCGACCCGCACCCGGAATTCAAACCGCCAGGCACGCTCAAGCCAAACTCGATCGCGGCCATTGTCTATACATCGGGTACGACCGGCCGCTCCAAGGGCGCGATGCTGACCCGCGCCAATCTCGCGTCGAACGCCGCGGTACTTGCCAAAGCCTGGCGATTTTCCAGCGACGATGTGCTGCTGCATACCTTGCCGTTGTTCCACATTCACGGATTGTTCGTCGCCATCAACACCGTGCTCGCCTCAGCGTCGAGTCTGCTGCTGCTGCCGAAGTTCGACGCCGCGCTCACGCTCGAAAATTTATCTCGGGCAACGGTCTACATGGGCGTCCCGACACACTACACCCGCCTCCTGCAGCAAGACAATCTGAGCAGAGAGACGACTTCGACGGTACGGCTGTTTGTTTCAGGTTCGGCCCCGTTGTTGGCGGAGACGCACCGAGAGTTTCAGCAGCGCACCGGACACGTGATACTCGAACGCTACGGCATGTCCGAGACGATGATGAACACGTCAAATCCCTACGAGGGCGTGCGACTTCCCGGTTCGGTGGGTCCTCCTCTGCAGGGCGTTGCGATGCGAGTGGCGAATTCCGAGACCGGTGAGGCCGAGGTCGAGCCCGACGTCATCGGCACACTGCAAATCAAGGGTCCGAATGTGTTCGCGGGCTATTGGCGGGACGAGCAGAAGACCCGCAGTGAATTTACGGCCGACGGCTGGTTCAAAACCGGCGATATCGGCCGCATCGATCGTAACGGCTATGTTCATATCGTCGGCCGGGCCAAGGATTTGGTGATCAGCGGCGGCTACAACGTCTATCCCAAAGAGGTGGAGTCCGAATTGGATGCCGTCGAGGGCGTGCTCGAGAGTGCGGTGTTCGGCGTGCCGCATCCGGACTTCGGCGAGGGCGTGACCGCCGTTGTCGTGGCCAAACCCGGCGCTGTGCTCTCGGAGCAGTCCATCGTCGAGTCCGTGAAGGCCCGATTGGCCCGGTACAAGGTGCCGAAACGCATTCTGCTCGTCGATGAGCTGCCGCGGAATACCATGGGCAAGGTGCAAAAAAATGTTCTGCGCAATACCTTTGCGCGGATCTATTCCGAGTGAGCGGAACTCTGGGGTTTAGTTGCCGGGCTGCAGTGTCACCATCGTGAGTGTGCGCGCTCCCAAGGGGGCACCCCCTTCGGACTGGTCGATCACGACGTAAAAAGTCTTGGCCTGGGCATGCGGTGCATTGCTCAAGGTGATGTTCAGCGTGACATTGGATATCCCATCACCGAAGTGCGCGAGCTGCGGCACAACTGCCGAGAAATCCGTGCCGGGTTTTGCCGTTCCCGACTCGGTCCACCAGTTAAAGCTTGTTTCCCCGCGTAAACTGCCTTTGCGGTGCACGGTGACCTCGGCGGATCTTTCACCTGCCGGAACGTCAACGGTATCCGCAAGCAGCTCAATTTTCGACGCACCCGCTGATGCGGCAGACGGCGGCGGTGCCACTGCAGGCTGTGCTGCTGCCGGCTGTGCCGTGGTGTGGGGTGTAACGGCATGCGGCGCTGCCGTGGCGGGTGCGGCGGCGTGCGGTGCTGCGGAGCCAGTGGACTGCGGTGGCGCAGCGGGCACTGTTGCGGGCGCCGGGGCAGCTGCCTCGCGCGAAGCCGGCGCTGAGGGCGGCGCGGCGCTGAGTGTGCCAGCATCAGGTGCGATGGCAGCGGGCTCCGATGGGGGCTCGCTTGGAGCGCTCGCCGGCTTGGCAGAATCGATGCTCGGCAACATGTTGCGATGGCTGGCTACCCAATAGCCACCCGCGAGCAACAGTGCAATTGCCGCCGCCACAGGCCCCGTAAGACGGGCCTTGGGCTCCTTGCGTGGAGGCGGCTCCAGGAGATCGGTCAACGTCGGCAAGCCCTTGGCCGCTGCCTTGAGCTCCAGGTGCCGGAGCCACTGCTGCATATCGGCCGGGCGTCCCTCGCGTTCCCATGTGAGGGCGCCTCGGAGCGCGTGCCATTGCTGATTGCTCAAATTGGCGGGTCGTTGCACCTTGAAGCCGGCATCGCGAGCCTGAATTGCCGTCCTCTTCGAGGAAAAAGGGTGTTGCCCGCTTAGCAGCAGGTAGGCGAGGCACGCCAGTGAGAACACGTCATCGCGCGCATCCGGTCGCTCGCCCTCCAGCACCTGGCAACTCGCAAATCCGGAGGCGGTGAATGGCATTTTCAGCTCATGATCCGACGCTGTCGAGTGCGGACTGGTCTTATGCGCGCCACCGAAGCTCAAGACGCGCAGGTCGCCCACGTTGGTGATGAATACATTGTGCGGACTTAAGTCCCCGTGCACCACCCCGCGCGAATGTGCGTACGCGAGCGCGAAGCCGATGTCGCGGATCATTGCCAGTGCTTCTGCGCGCGCCAGATGAGAAAGCTTTCTCACCTGCAACACCCGACTGAGCATCGCGCCGCTCAGCAATTCCATGCTGAAAAACACCACGGGACCGTCGCGGTCAAATTCAAATACACGCACGATGTGCGGATGCGACAATAGCTGCAGGGACTGAAATTCTCGCCGGAGGTCAGCGAGCAACTCCGCGCGTCTCGCGACGCCCGCGTGCAATACCTTGATGGCCAATCGCTGACTGCCAGGAGTTTCCAGGCGATATTCATCGATTGCTTGAAATATCGTGCCGGTACCGCCGTGCGCCACCACGCCTTCCAGGCGATAACGGCGACGCAGGACCGTGCCTGGCCTTGGTTCGCCCTCCGTATCCAACGATTCCGTTTCCTCGCGGCGCGAATGCGTGTCGGTCTGCTCCATGCGTGCAGGGGTCACTACGTCGCGCGCTACCGGAATGGTGCGCGTTGCGGCGGCATCACGCGCAGCGGGAGGATCGCGCGGCACTGGCGCATCGCGCATTTCCAGACCCGCCACTGGGTTATCGCCCACGCCGAGTGCGGACTCGGCAAGCGCGGTCTTGATGGTCTTGAACGTCTCGGAGTCAATTCTGCCGCGACGATAATATTGGTCCAGCTGCGAGAGTACTTCCCAGTTGCCCTCGGGATCGGCGCTGAATCGCTCACGCATCGCCTGCAAAAACGCCGAAGCTTCGCAGCTGCCGTTTGCCACCGCGTCCAACCACGTTTTGATGGCGCTTTCATCCGCCGCGTGGGGTTGCTGAACACCTGCTGGCCGCATCACCGGGCTCATGAGAGATCCTCGTCTTACACGTCTTGAGACATTGTACCGGTCCGGGGGATAACGATGGCATGATGCGGTGCACTTACTCGATTGAGTCGTCGCATTTTTTACAAAAATCGCGCGGTACCGGCCTAACCGAATGCAGACCGCCTGGAATAAGGAAAGTCATCTCATGCCGACAGCTGGCCTCATGATGGACCGACCCTTGCTGATCTCCGATGTGATCGAGCATGCGGCGGGTCAATTTGGAAACACGGAAATCGTTTCGCGCGAGGCGCACGGCGACATTGTCAGGTACAACTACGCGGAGTGCAGGAATCGCGCGCTGCAGCTGGCCAATGCCCTCGCCGAGATCGGCATAACGGCAGGAACCTCGATCGGCTCCGTCGCACTGAATAATCATCGGCATCTGGAAGCCTACTACGCGGTGTCGGGCAGCGGCATGATCATCCACACGTGCAATCCGCGCCTGCACGCGTCGCAGCTCATCTACATCATCAATCATGCGGACGATCACGCGCTGTTGTTCGATCCTTCCTTCGCGCCGCTGATTGAAGGCATCGCCGCTCACTGTCCAAGAGTCAAGCATTGGATATGTCTTACGGACGATGAGCATATGCCGGAGATGAGCGCTCCGAAGCGCGTGCTTTGCCACGAGCAACTCATCGCCGCACAGCGCGCCGATTTCATCTGGCCGCAGTTCGATGAGCGCACGGCCGCGGCCCTTTGCTACACCTCGGGCACAACGGGAGACCCTAAAGGCGCGCTCTATTCAAATCGCGCCATCGTGCTCAACGCGCTGTCGGCTTGCCTGCCCGGAGTGATCTGCCTTTCTCCGCGAGAAACCATCCTCCCCGCGGTGCCGATGTTCCATGTCAATGGCTGGTGCGTGCCGTACGCGGCGCCAATCGGCGGCGCAAAGTTGGTCTTGCCGGGACAACGGCTCGACGGACCGAGCCTGTACGAAACGCTCGAGCGCGAGCAAGTGACCGTGACTGCCGGCGTTCCGACGATCTGGATCGCGTTGATGCGTCACGTCGAACAGGGCGGCTTACCCTTGACCAGCCTGAAGCGAATTCTGGTGGGCGGATCAGCGATGCCGCAGTCGCTGATCGCCAAATTTGACCACGAATACGGCATCGAGGTGCGCCAGGCCTGGGGTATGACTGAAACAGTGGCGATTGCGACCATGAATTGTCTCAATACCCATCAAGCGGCCGGGCCTGCAGCGGGCCGGCACGCGCTCATGGCGAAGCAAGGCAAGTCGGTGTTTGGCGTCGAAATCCGGGTGATCGATGAGAACGGCCGCACGTTGCCGCGCGATGGCCAATCCCAGGGCCAGCTCATGGTACGCGGCCAATGGACCGTCTCCGGGTACCACAAGGCGGAAGCTGGCGTACTGGTGGATGGATGGCTGCCAACCGGGGACATCGCGACCATTGACCCTTCCGGCACCATGCAAATTCGAGACCGGGCCAAAGATCTGATAAAGACGGGGGGCGAGTGGATCAGTTCGATTGATTTGGAAAATGCCGCGATGGCGCACCCCGCGGTTGCCATGGCTGCGGTCATCGGAGTAAAGCACCCGCGCTGGGAAGAGCGGCCGTTGCTGTTCATCGTGCGCAAGCCCGATCAACCGCTGGAAGGCGACGAAGTGCTCGCGTTTCTTGCAGAGCGGGTCGCTAAATGGTGGATTCCGGACGCCGTGATATTCCTGGATTCGCTACCCGTGGGCGGAACGGGCAAGGTGCAGAAAGCCATCCTGCGCGATCAATATGCAGGGCATTTCGGCTAGTGGAATCGATGACGATCAATTCATCGATCGCGGCTGACGCGCGCCGCCGATCGCCCGTGCTCATGACTCCGATCGTAGTTGCGGCCGTCAATTGATATCCCGCCGCGTGCGGATTATTGTTTGACTTGAGGATTCAAACGCGATGCTCGATCTGTTGCTCGCCATCGGCCACCACCTGCTGATTTTCGGCATTTTTGGCATCATTTGCGCCGAATTTTGGGCTGTGCGCCCGGGATTGACCAGCGCGATGGTGGCGCGCATCGCCTCGATCGACCTGTGGTATGGGATTTTGGCGACGGCTGTCCTGGTCCTTGGTTTTTGCCGGGCTGTCTTCGCCGCCAAGGGCTGGGGGTACTATTCTCACAACGCCTTCTTTTGGGCCAAGCTTGGCACCTTCGCCGCCGTCGGATTGCTATCCTTGCCCCCGACATTGAGCTTCATGCGCTGGCGAAAGTTGGCCCTGCTACCCAGCGATGCCGACATCCAGCGCATTCGCCGCTATTTGCACCTGGAACTGGCATTATTCATGTTGCTGCCGATATTTGCTGCTGCCATGGCGCGGGGTTACGGAGAGTTCTAGTTTGCGCCGCGCTTCGCTGTTCTTTTGGGGAACCGAAAGCCTACTTCAAGTTCAAAACCTCTCGCCGGCGCTGCCGGCGCGGATGATTGTGCGAATTCACTTATGAAGGATTTTTGTCAATGAATCAGAAAGCTGCCCCGCCGCTCAATGAGCAAACCGCGAGGTACCAGCCCGTGGCCGCTCGAGAGCACGCTCCAGTGCCCGTGATGGACCCAGCAGGGCGTGCCGCGCGCGAGACGGTCATGGCCAGTTCGGCCTGGATTCGTCCCCTGCAGCAGGAAATGGCGCGCATCATCGTGGGCCAGAAACATTTGCTGGACCGGCTGCTGATTGCGCTGCTGACGAACGGGCATGTTCTGCTGGAAGGTGTACCCGGCTTGGCAAAAACGCTGGCATTGAAGACCTTGGCGGGTTGCATTGATCTGGACTTTAAACGACTGCAATTCACGCCCGATATGCTTCCGGCCGACATCGTCGGCACGATGATTTACAACCCGCAGGATGGGGCCTTCCGCACCAAGCATGGGCCCATCTTCAGCAACTTGATCCTCGCCGATGAAATCAACCGCGCGCCGGCCAAGGTGCAAAGCGCGCTGTTGGAAGCCATGCAGGAGCGCCAGGTAACCATCGGCGATGCGACCTACGCGCTGCCGACGCCGTTCCTCGTGCTGGCGACGCAAAACCCCTTGGAGCAAGAGGGAACCTACCCGCTGCCGGAAGCGCAGATTGACCGCTTCATGATGAAGGTATTGGTCACTTATCCGAATCGCATTGACGAGCGCGCGATTCTGGATGCGATGGCCACAACGGAGGCCTTGCCCATTCCCCGTGCGGTGGTGAGCGCAGCGCAGATCGTCGAGGCGCGCCACGTCGTCAATTCGCTGTATGTGGATGAAAAAATTCGCGACTACATCGTGGATCTGGTGCTGGCAACACGTCCTCCGGTTGCCGCCTCATTTAAGTTGAATGGTTACATTCAGACGGGCGCCTCGCCGCGTGCCACGATTGCGCTCACCCTCGGAGCGCGCGCCATGGCGTTCTTGAACGGCCGTCACTTCGTCGTACCGCAGGATGTCAAATCGATTGCGTTTGACGTGCTGCGCCATCGGGTCTCCGTGACCTATGAGGCGGAAGCCGAGAACATCTCCTCTGAGAATGTCATCGAGAGAATCCTGAACACATTGCCGGTGCCTTAAATCGTGGAGCCGGAGAACCGAAAGTCCAACAAGGCCATCATGAGCGGCATGCGGCAGCTGGAGATCCGCACGCGCCGGATGGTCAACGACAGTCTGGCCGGATCGTATCATTCGGTCTTCAAGGGCCGCGGCATGGACTTCGACGAAGTACGCGAGTACAGCGCCGGCGACGAAGTGCGGACCATCGATTGGAACGTCACGGCGCGAGCCGGACGGCCCTTCGTGAAGAAGTTCACGGAGGAGCGCGAACTCACCATTTTTCTGCTCGTGGATATCAGCGCGTCCGGAAACTTCGGATCCGGATCCATGAGCAAGCGCGATCTTGCGGCGGAGCTGGCCAGCGTTCTGGCATTTTCCGCCATTCGCAACAGCGACAAGGTGGGGTTGTTGCTTTACAGCGATCAGATCGAACGATATTTGCCGCCGAAAAAAGGCCGCCGTCATGTTCTGCGCGTGGTCAGAGACATCCTGTATCACACGCCTGAGTCCGTCGGCACCGACACGGTCAAGGCGTTGGACGTTGCGAACCGCCTTCTGCATCGGCGCGCGGTCGTTTTTCTCATATCTGATTTTGAGACGTCAAAAAACGCGGCTGCGATGCGGGTCGAATTGCGCAGGGCAATGCGGCGCACGAATCGCCGTCATGACCTGATTGCAGTGCAGGTCGAGGACCCTCGCGAAAGGGAACTTCCCGATGTGGGCATCGTTGCGCTCGAGGATGCCGAGAGCGGCGAGGTGATCGAAGTTGACACGGCGAGCGCCGCGGTCCGAAAACGATTCAAAGAACTGTCGCTCGCAAGAGGGCTCCAATTGGTCAGCGACTTCCGGGCGGAGGGCATCGACACTCTGCAATTGCGGACGGATGCGCCCTATATCCCGGCGCTGCAGCGGTTTTTCAAAACTCGCGAGCGTCGACGCGCATGACGACAAGCATGGATCGGCTGCGCGCATTGAGGGTAGCGGCATACGGCGGGCTCTTTTGCGCAGGCGTGGTCGCCGCACCGCTGGCCGAGGACATTCGGGACATCCGCGGTCCAAAGTACCTATTGCCCGACTGGGTGTTGCCGGCGCTGATTACCGGCGTCGTGCTGCTGGGTCTGGTCCTGTACCGACTGTGGCGCTGGCGGCGTCAGCGTCGCACGCCCGTATTGCTCCCCCACGAGATCGCCCTGCAGCGGCTTGACGAGATCCGCACGCTCATGCGGCCGGCCCACGCACGCGAATTCTGCATCGCGATATCCGATGTCATTCGCGGTTACATCGAGCAGAGATACCACGTAATCGCGACCCGCCAAACCACTGAAGAATTTCTGCACGATCTCCTGCAGAGCGCCAACGCGTCGCTTGCGCAGCATCAAACCCTGCTTGGCGAGTTCCTGCATCAATGCGACTTCGTCAAGTTCGCCGCGCTGGGGCTGACGCTCAACAACATGGAAGCGCTGCGTCAAAGCGCGCGTGCATTCGTGCTTGAAACCGCGAAGGCCGAGCAGGCAAGTGCCGCAGAGCAAACTCATGACTCGGTTCCTGCAACCTGAGTGGTTCTGGTTGCTGGCCCTGCTGCCACTCGTCTTGCTATGGCGCGGGCGGCGAGGCCCGGTCGCCGCGATTGAATACTCCGATGTCAGCCTTGCGCGCGAGATTGCTCGGCGCGGCCGAAGCAAGATTGGAATGTTGATGTGGATGCTGCCAATTTTGGCAGGTGCACTCATGATCGTCGGCCTCGCGAGGCCGCAGCGCGCCGACGGCCGCAGCGAAGTGACCGCCAATGGCATCGATATCGTGCTGGGGCTCGACGTGTCCGGTTCCATGCAAGCGTTGGATTTTCGGATTGAGAACCAGCGTGTGAACCGCATCGAGGTGGTCAAGACGGTTGTTTCAAAATTCATCGATGAACGGCCCGATGATCGCATCGGCATCATCGCATTCGCCGGTGCGCCCTATCTCGTCAGTCCCATCACGCTCGATCACGATTGGCTGCAGCAAAATCTGGAACGGGTCGCCGTGGGCGGCGTGGACGATGGCACCGCAATCGGCTCGGCGATCGCGGCCGCTGTTAATCGGCTTCGCCTTACGCAGGCGAAATCAAAGGTGATCATCTTGCTCACGGACGGGGTGAACAATACCGGGAAAATTTCGCCGATCGCCGCCGCGGAAGCGGCCAAGGCCATGGGGGTCAAGATTTATACCATCGGCGTGGGTGTTCGCGGCGACGCGCCGATTCCCATCAGGGATGCGGTGGGAAACGCTCGCATGGTGATGGCCAAGGTGGATGTGGATGAAAAAACGCTGCAAGCCGTGGCGGATGCCACGGGCGGTAAGTTCTATCGCGCAACGGACACCGACTCATTGCAAAAGATTTACGAGCAGATCAATCGCCTGGAGAAAAACGCGCAAACGGTGCAGAAATTTGAGCATACCGAGGAGCTGTATCCTTGGGCTCTCATTCCTGCGCTCGGAATCCTCGGGCTAAGCCTGCTGCTGCAGCAGACCCGGCTGAGGAGGCTGCCGTGAGGTTCGGTCATCCGGCGTGGCTGCTGGCGGGCTTGGCGGCCAGTGCGGCGCTCATCTGGCTCTGGCGGTTATACGATGCGCGTCAACACACCGCGCTCGCACGGTTCGTGTCCGCGCATTTGCGGGATCAGCTGACGCAATCGATCTC
Organism: Steroidobacteraceae bacterium; assembly: GCA_035997505.1. Lineage (GTDB taxonomy): Bacteria > Pseudomonadota > Gammaproteobacteria > Steroidobacterales > Steroidobacteraceae > Bog-1198. The sequence goes on from DASYIN010000055.1 coordinate 63,007, forward strand.
GCGGGTCCGGCGCCGCGTGCAGCGTGGCCTGTTTCTGGGCGCACTGATCTGTCTGTTCGCGACGCTTGCCGAGCCGCAGGTGGGATTTCACTGGGAACAGGTCAGCCGCCGGGGTATCGAAGTCATATTCGCCATCGACACGTCGCGCAGCATGCTGACGCCGGACATCAAACCCAACCGGCTGACGCGCTCAAAACTCGCCATCGATGACTTCGCGAAGAAGCTGGACGGCGATGCGGTGGGCATCGTCGCATTTGCGGGCGCTGCGTTTTTGGCCTGCCCGGTAACCCTCGACTATGGAGCTTTCCATGAGTCGCTGGGGGCCATCGATACCAACACGATCCTGCGCGGTGGCACCGATATTTCGACCGCCATCCAAGCTGCGCAGGCCGCACTGCGCCGCCGGCCCAACAGCGATAAAATACTGATCCTCGTGACAGACGGCGAGGACCTCGAGGGCAGCGCTTTTGAGGCGGCCCAGGCGGCGGCAAAGGCGGACGGACTGAAGATCTTTACGGTGGGTGTGGGAACGGCCACCGGCGATTTGATTCCGATCGCGCCGGGCCAAGGCGGCGGATTTGTAAAGGACGATAGCGGGGCATTCGTGAAGTCGCGGCTCGATGAAACCGCACTGAAGGCCATCGCCGGGGCGACCGGCGGATTCTACGTGCCGCTTGGAACCCAGGGGGAAGGATTGGAGTTGATATTCCAAACCGTGTTGGGATCCATCGCAAAGCACGATTTGGCGTCGCGCCGGCAAAAAATTTATATCGAGCGCTTTCAATGGCCATTGGCCGCGTCTCTTGCGATGTTGCTCTCCAGCTTAGTAGTTGGAAGCCGAAGGCGCCGTAGGACGACAGTGAGGGCAACCGCTGCCGGTGCCGTCTCGATGCTGGCGATTGCCGTGACCATGCAGCCCGCGCACGCCGCCTCGGAATCGAAGAAGCCGGTGCTGGAATACAATGCCGGAACGGCGGCGTATCGCGCGGGGCAGTTTCCGCAAGCCGCGCAATCATTTGAGCAGTCGATCAGTCACGTACCCTCCGGCGACCCGAAGCAATTGGCCGTTCAGGAGGACGCCTATTACAACCTTGGCAATACCCTGTATCGATCGGGGCAGAAAACCGAGCAAACTTCGCCGCAGGACACACTGAAGAAGTGGAATGATGCCGTGAAGGCCTATGAAACGGCGCTGCAATTGCGCGCTGACGACGCGGACAGTAAATTTAACCGCGACTTGGTGAAGCGCAAAATAGACGCGCTGAACCAGCAGCAGAATCAAAGCAATCAGCAGAACAACAACAAGAACCAAAATAAGGACAAGAACCAAGGGCAGGGCCAGGGTCAGAACCAGCAGAATCCAAATAGTCAGCAGAACAACCCGCCACAGAATAAAGACCAGCCCCCGCCCCAGGGAGGCGGACAGCCCCAGGGGGAGCCGCCCCCGCAGCGCGCCGCAAAAAACAACGACCCGAAACAGGATCCCAAACAAGATCCCAAACAAGATCCGAAACAGGATCCGAAACAGGATCCGAAACAGGATCCGAAACAAGGGCAGGGTCAATCGCCGCCGCCGCAGCAAAGTCCAGGGCAACAAAATTCCGAGCAACAGAATTCCGGGCAACCGAACTCGGATGAGCCGCCGCGCAGTGCCGGCCAGCCGCCTGCCACGGCGAGTGGCGATCAGAAGCCCGCGGGCGCCGATCCGCAAACGGCGGATAACGATCGAGTACCGGGCCAGATGACTCGAGAGGAAGCCCGTGAGCTCCTGGATTCCGTCAAAGGCGACGAGAAACACTTGGCGATCCCGTGGGCGCAGCGCGGCGGCGTGCAACCGCCCGGCAAGCCCTTTAAGAATTGGTAATGAGCAGAACACAAGCTAATAGCCGCTGGTTGTTCGCCACGCTCCTGATGAGTCTTTTTGGCGCGGCGGCGGCGCTTGCCGACGATCCGTTGGTCTACGCGACCATTCAGCCTGCCCAGATTTACCTGGGCGAGTCGGCTCAATTCACCATAACGAATCTGGGGGACGGGACCAACCCGATCACCATGCCGGTGGTGTCCGGATTGAAATTCGAGATCGTTGCACGGACGCACGAAATTCAAATCATCAACGGAACGACGCTGCCCTCATCGTCCATGGTCATGCGCGTGACCCCGCAGATCGCCGGCATATTCACGATTCCCGCGGTAACGCCGAAGTCTCAACCACTCGTCTTGCAAGTCAACGCGGCGCCCAGCGGTGCCTATGTGCCGCGGGCCGATAACCGTACGGCGCCGCTTCCACCGCCCATTCTGTCGGGCGGATCGCTCCCCAAGGGTGTGCACTTGAGCGATGACGGGTCTGCCTATGTGCGCCTCAGTATTCCGAAGCGGGAAGTCTATGTAGGCGAGAGCGTTCCGGTCGAAATAGAAGTTGGAATGCGCTCCGGATTCGTGTCCTCGTTGAACGGGATGCCCAAGCTTACGGAGGATAATTTCACGCTCAATAACCTCTCGCATCAACCGGAACGCAGCGAGAAGTTGATCAACGGCGAGCAATTTGTCTTGTTTACGTGGCGCAGTATTCTATCAGTGGTCAAGCCGGGCACGTTCTCGCTGTCGGCGGAGGCACCGCTGACGGTGAAAATTAGAACCCGGTCCAAGCGCGACGCCCAGTTGGATGATCGATTTGGGGATCCTTTCTGGCAGAACCTGTTCGGCACGACGATTCCAAAGGACATAGATGTCACGAGCCCGCCGCAAGAGTTGAAGGTCCTGGAATTGCCGGCCGCAGGTCGACCGGCCGATTTCCATGGCGCCATCGGCACATTCAACATAGTCAGCGACATTGCGCCCGCGAAAGCGGATGTCGGCGATCCGATGACATTGCGCCTGCGCATCACGGGATCTGGAAGTTTTGATCGCGTCGACAGCGCCATGCTGGATCGAGTCGATCAATGGAAGACTTATCCTCCCAAGTCCTCGTTCAATACCAGCGACCCGATTGGATTTAGCGGCATGAAGACCTTCGAGCAACCGGTCATCGCTTCAAAAGCCGGAGCACAGACGCTGCCTGCCCTGTCGTTCAGCTATTTTGACCCCAATACGCGGCGCTATGAAACCGCGCGCAGCGTACCACTCAACGTCACCATATCGCCTTCTTTGGCCGACAGCACCCTGACGGCTCCGCAGGTTGCCGCCAATGCAGCAGCAAGCGGCGCGCTTAAGTCGCCGGTCGGATTACGGCCCGATCATGCCAGTGATGAAGCACCCGCGATTTCCCTGACGCCGCTGTACTTGCAGCCGAAGTTTCTCGCGATTCCCTCCATTCTGGTGCTGGCATTCGCGGCAGGCTGGGTGGGCGTGAGACGACGCCGGGACGAAGAGAGCAGGGCAATTAGGCGGGCGATGGCGCAAGTGGAAGCGGCGGCGCGCGCTGGGAACGAGACACTATTCTTTGATTCCGCCCGCTCCACCCTGCAGCGTCTGTTCGCAGCACAATGGCGGCTGTTGCCCGAAGAGGTTAGCACTGCCGAGATCGGGGCTCGCATGGGCATCGATAGCGAGGTCCATCGGCTGTTTGCGCTCGCCGATGAATCCAGGTATTCCGGTCATGCGCCGGACGCCACCGATTTTGTCCGATGGCTTCGCGTGGTTCGTGACCGATTAGCCGGCGAGAAATCCGCATGAGTGCACTGGCGCGAACCTTATGTTTGGTTGCCAGCCTGCAGCTAGGCGCCCTTCAGGCGCTCGCGGCGCCGGCGCCGGCCGGCTACTCCGCAGCGGGCCTTTACAATCTCGCCAATTCCTATGCGCGCGCGGGCAAACCGGGGATGGCGGTATTGAACTACGAGCGCGCAAGATTGATTTCACCGAACGATCCCGATGTCGAGGCGAACTTGCAATTTGTGCGCTCCTCGGCGCATTTGCCCGCAGAAACGCAAAGCAACTTCGATCGTGTTGCGGGAGCCGCGAGCCCCGTCCTTCTGGCGTGGATCGGCATCGCAGGACTGATCATGTTGGGTGGATGCGTGCTGGCAGGTCGATCATCGGCGCGGCATCGGCGCTTGCGTCATACGGGCATTCTGTTGGGCGTGTGCATGATGGGTGCAACGGTCTGCAACGGCATCGCGCTGTGGCCAAAATTGCACGCAGGGGTGGTGATAGCGGGCGCGACTCCCGTTCGCGTGTCTCCGGTCCCCATGGGCGACGCATTATTTACCCTGGCGGAAGGCGAAACCGTCAAGCTCGCCGCTGAGTACGAGGGATTTACACTCATTCGCACCCGAAGCGGTCGCTCCGGGTGGGTATCAAAGGCCAATGTCGCGCCTATCGTTCCATAGGCTATAGGCCGAATTCAGCTACAGAATGAGACCGTTGCGCAGGGCGTAAGCGGTCATATCCGCATTGCTGTTGAAATTCATTTTCTCCAAAATTCGCGATCGATACGTGCTGACCGTCTTGACGCTTAAGGAGAGTTCCTCGGCGATTTCGCCGACGCCGTCGCCCGCGGCCAGTTTTCCGAAGATTTGGAATTCTCTGACCGACAGTCTCTCGTGCAGGGGCTGATTTTGGTCATGGGGAGATTCAAGATCCGCCGCCATCGACTCTGCAAGCGATGCACTGACGTAACGTCGCCCAACAAGCACGGTCCGAACGGCTTTCAAGAGCTCCTCCGGCGAGCCGCCTTTGGAAAGATAGCCGCTGGCGCCGGCCCGGAGCACGTTTCGAGCGTACTGCGCCTCCGGCAGCCCACTCATGATGAGAACCTTTACCTTCGGGAAGCCGCTGGTCACATGCTTCAAAATATCCAATCCGCTGCGATCGGGCATGTGAATGTCCATCAACAGCAAATCCCATTCGTGGCGGCGCAGCTGATCCAAAGTTTCGTTGCCGCTGGCGGTTTCGCCGATCGCCGTAATACCGGCCTCGGCCTCCAAGAATTGCTTGTAACCCGCTCTGACAACGGCGTGATCATCAGCAATTAGGACTCGCGACATAGGGTGTGCCCTTATAGTTATAGACGCTGCAGCAAGCTTATCCTCCTATGGCCCGGCCACGTGCAAGGCCGAAGTACTTAACTGAGCGTCGGGATCGTCCTACACGCCCCGATCGCGTGAATACTCGTTCACCCAATTGACTTCCCACGTCGCCCCTCCATCCTCGGAAAACGCCTGTTCCGATTGCGCTGTGTCGGTACCGCTGGACCAGATCGAAAATCGAACCAGGATGGACCTGCCGTCGATGGTTTCTTGGTCGTAGAAATCGCCGCGCCCGTTCTTGAACTCCCCGACGCCGGGTATCCCCAACGTGCCGCCGTTTGGCGTGGCGAAGTCCAAATACCACTGATGTGCGATCGGGCTGTACCAGCGCAATGACAGCAGTTCCAGGTGCCCCGCGGGACCATCGGACTTGAATTCCGCCAGATTGGCACGTCCGCCCCAGATCTTTTTCACTACGGTGGCGCCATCCATCTCCACCCAGTCTTGGGAACCTGTCAAAGGATGCAGCAAACGCCTGGAGTGGGTTTTCCAATTGCCCAGGTCAAAGTCGAAATCATGCTGGCCGTCGCGCGGCAGCCCGGAACTCTGTGACGCAGGGATGCAGGCCGCTGCGAACAGCGCCAGCCACAGGAGGCCTGACAATTGCGTGCGGTTCATGGCGTTTCTCGCGTCAAGTTGGCTATGAAGGCCGGCACCCAGGTCTTGCCGCCGTCACTCGAGTACGATTCCTCGTAGTGATGTGAGTCAGGTGTGATATCCGACCAGACGCCACGCACCAGGATCGAGCGGTCATTGAACGTGTCGGAAGCATACAGTTCGCCGCGGCCGTTTTTGAAAGATCCGATCAGTGGTTGCGCGAGAACGCCGCGCTGGCTGTTGACGAAGGACTGACTCCATTGATGGGCGGCCGGATTGTAAAGAAACAGCGTCATACCTTCCCAATGTCCAGTCGGGCCGTCGGCCTCGATCTCTTCCAACTGGGCGCGGCCATCCCAGACCTTCCGAACGGTGACCGTGCCGTTGAGTTCCATCGATTTGGACGATGCCGAGAAGGGGTCGAGGACGCGTTTTATGTGGGACTTCCAGGTACCGAAGTTAAAATCGAAATCATGCTGCCCATCCCGAATCGTCTGGGGCGGCTGTGGCGCCTCGCCCAAAGCGTTGGGGGGCGCGGCCCAGATTCCAGTGCTGGCGGCCAGAATGCCGATTGCGATCGGTTTAGAAAGCTTCATCGTTGACTCCATGAATATTTTCCAGTCAAGAGTGGGCCGTCGCGCCCGCGGGGGCGCTAAGCTGTATCGATGAGATTCTGTGACGGCGGGAACCCCTCGCTGAAGGGCCACTTGGAGGAAAAATAATTGGTCCACTCTCGCGCACGCCGTATACAAGCAGTCAAACCTTTTTTTGAGATCAAGCTCAACTTGAAGCCGGCCGGTTCACGTGAATCGTCGCGAACGCTGCATGGAGAGTTAAAAGCCGCCATTCTCGACGGCCGCTTGGCGGCAGGCGTCAAATTGCCCGCCACGCGAAGATCGAGTGATGTCTTCGGCGTGTCGCGCAATACCGCCGCAGAGGTCTATGAGAGGCTGGTGACAGAGGGTCACGCGGTGACCCGGCACGGCGCGGGCACCTTTGTTGTGGAGAAAAGCCCGGCGCGGGCCGCAGCAGCCCGTCCCATCGCGGAGCAGCCTCTGCGCCATCGGCTAAACGGATTTTGGCTGCGCCCCGAGGTCACCGCCGCGATGAGCTTTTGGCACGACTCGCCAGAACCTTCGTTGTCCACGCGTAAAGGCGCGCCGATCGATTTCCGCCCGGCGATGGTCGACTCGCGGCTCTTTCCGTTGGACGTGTTTCGGCGCGTGAGTGCCAAGCAGCTGCGAGGGCTGGAAAGAAAACCGGCGAGCTACAAAAGCCCGCAAGGCAATCAGGGTAACTTCCATCTTCGCAAGGCCATCGTCAAGCACATCGCCATCACGCGTGCCGTCGCCTGCCAGGCTGAGGAAATACTGGTCACCTCCGGAGCTCAGCAGGCCTTTGACCTGCTGGCCAGAGCCCTTGTCACGCCGAATGAAACCATCGTTGCGCTGGAGGATCCTGGCTATCCGCCGATGCGCGTGGCATTTGCTGCCGCGGGCGCCCGACTCGTTCCCATCGGCATTGACGAAGAAGGCCTGATGGTCGAACAGCTGCCGCCCGGCGTACGCATCATCTGTGTAACTCCGTCGCATCAATTCCCGCTGGGCATCAGCATGTCGATGCGCAGGCGCGAGGCGCTGATCGAGTTCGCCCGCAAACACGGCGCCGTGATCATCGAGGATGACTACGACGGGGAATTTCGCTACGAGGGCAGTCCCTTGGCGGCACTGCGAGCGGCCGAGGCGGCGGACGTCGTTTTCTATGTCGGCACATTCTCGAAATGTATGCTGTCTGCATTGCGCCTCGGATTCATCGTTGCCCCAGAATGGGCGATCGGTACGCTCACCGCCGCTAAAAACTGCCTGGACTGGCATTGCGCGGTACCGATTCAAAGCGCGGTTGCGGCATTCATCAGCGAGGGCCATTTGGCGCGCCATGTGGGTAAGATGCGTGAGATCTACCGCGCGCGCCGCCAATTACTGTTGAACACATTGCGCGAAACCTTGAGCGAGTGGCTGGCGCCCATTCCATCGCTCTACGGCATGCATATCTCCGCCATGGCGCGTGACGGGGTTGATCTCGAAGCCGTAACCGGCGCGTTGGCACGGCACCACGTTAAAATGCACACCTTAAGCCGATACTTCCTTGGAGCGAAAACAAAGGCCGGTCTGGTGCTAGGCTACGGCACCGTGGATTTGGCCGAGATTCGCCGCGGGATGTCGACGCTCAGCGCAATTTTGCGCAACTGACGTTGTTAAGCGTGCACAGGGGTGTAGGAATTACACACTCGTGGGCAGGACGGCACCGCGCGCAAGCGTGTAAAGTCTGACACGGAGGGGCGCTGAACTCTTGACAGAACCCGCAACGAAAAAACAGCGTACTGCATCGGAAGCCAAGTTGGCGCAACTCGGCTTCTTGCGCCAGCTGACGCTGATTGTCCGCGCGATCGCAAATTCCCCCGTGGGCAAGAAAATCGCGGTTCTGTTGACGGTCATCGTGCTTGTCATCCTGGCCACCGCCTACGGACAAATCCGCCTCAATAGCTGGAACAAACCCTTTTACGATGCGCTCTCGCGTCGCGACTTAAGGGAGTTTCTTTTCCAACTCGGCGTTTTTTTCGTGATCGCCGGATGCATCCTCACTCTCAATGTGACGCAGCGATGGCTCTCGGAGATGCTGCAGCTCAGATTGCGGGAGGGGCTGGTCCGAAGTCTGCTGAAAGACTGGCTGATGCCGCGGCGAGCTTTCTGGCTCGCGAACGCCGGTTCGATGGGGGTCAATCCGGACCAGCGCATACACGAGGATGCGAGAAAACTCTGCGAGCTCTCCGGCAGCTTAGGAATTGGCCTTTTTCAGGCCTCCGTCCTGTTTGGAACGTTTGCCGGCATCCTGTGGAAACTGTCGAGCAACTTCAGCCTGCATTTCGGAGACCGTGATTATCCAGTTCCGGGATTCATGCTGTGGGCGGCAGTTCTCTACGCGAGTGCGGGCTCAATGATGAGCTATGTGGTGGGGCGGGGACTCATCAACCGCAATGCCGAGCGCTACGCGCGAGAAGCCGATCTTCGCTTCTCGCTGGTGCGCGTCAACGAGCACGTCGACGACATTTCGCTGGCGCAAGGCGAAAGGGACGAGAGGCGCCGCATCGAGTTTCGTCTGGTTGACGTCCTGCGCGCGACCCGGCGCATCGTTTGGGGTCACACGAATCTTGAATGGGTTACCGCCGGATTCGGCTGGGTGACCCTCGTCGCACCCATTTTGGTGGCCGCACCGCTGTATTTCACCGGGAAGGTTTCTTTTGGCGGATTGATGATGGCCGCCGCCGCCTTTACCCAGGCGCAGTCCTCGTTGCGCTGGTTCGTCGATAACTTCAGCGTCATTGCCGATTGGCGCGCCACCTTGCTGCGCGTCGCGAATTTTCGTCACAGCGTCCTCACCACCGATGAGCCACACGGGTTTGAAAGCCGCATTGTTTACGCGGAAGGCGATCCGGGCAGGATCATGATCGAAAAACTCGAAAGTACATCGTCTGCCCATGCCGACAAACTGCGGGAATTGAAAGTGGTCGTCGAAGCTGGCTCGCGCGTGCTGATACTAGGGGCGCCGGGAACGGGCAAGACTCAGTTTTTTCGCGCCTTGGCGGGTCTGTGGCCGTGGGGTTCCGGGCGCATCACGCGCCCCCAGGGCGAACAAATATTCTATCTGCCGCGCGGCACACCGTATTTGCCGCGGGGCAGCCTGCGGGAAGTGCTGGCGTATCCGCTGAAGGCGGAGAATTTCAACGCAGACGCCTTCACCCGGGCCCTGTTCCGTCTGGGCCTGGAGCGCCTCGCTCCGCTGATTGACGAGACCCGCCGTTGGGATCGCGAACTGAGTCAGGACGAACAGCTATGCCTGGTATTTGCCCGCATGCTCATACAAATGCCGCCCTGGGTACTCATCGACGGGACCTTTGGAGCGCTCGATGATGATGTGCTCGAACTGGTCATCGATGTATTTACCAAAGAACTCAAGCACACGGGCATCATCCACGTGGGTGCTGCTGGAGAGGCTCACGACCTGTTCTCGGCAACCCTGCATCTGATTAAGGTGTCCAGAGATTCATCGAAGACCGAGTCAGACGGCGATGTCGAGCGGGCTGCGTCGCGCACCGAGGACGGGAATCCGCAATGACGGCCTTGTCACTGCACCGGCGCTGTGTGCTGCATGGAATGCGAATCGCCGCGTTGATCCTGTTTTTTTTCGCCTCGACGGGATGGGCGGCACCGGATTTCGATCTGCGTGTTCCGGCATCGCCCCAGGATGCGGCGGCCGCGGCGACGATCAGTGACTTGGCGTCGCGACTGATTCCCGTCTATCAGGACCCGGATCCCGAGCGGTATCTCGCAAATCTATCCGCGCTGCAAATGGCCGTGGGGGACTATGCCGCCGCGGATATATCCCGATCGTCGCTAAGGGACCGGCGCCGAAAATCGGATTTCGGTCATCCGATCGGCCGGGGCGTGATATTCGACATGTACGCCCACGCAAAGGCCCTGGAGACCGAAAGTCACACGACTTTTGCCGACGCATTTACCCACACGTACCGCGAAACGGTGCGTCGCCTCGATGCGCGGGACGCCTTCGCCGTCTCACGCTGGCTCGGCGCGGCGCCCGCGACCTACCGCGAAGCACTGCAGAGGGCGTTGGATCAGTATCGAGGCAGGGGCAGCGTCGGTGAATCCGAAGCGATTGACCTCATTTGGAAATACGTGGCCTTTGATGCCTATAGAACCTTTGGCCCGCTGGTTGTGCTGCTGAATGCCGAGGATGATCATCAACGCTATGCCAGCGACGGCGCAATCCAGATAGCAGGTTCGAACGGATCCCGTATTGCAATCAGCGTCGTTCGCCCGACCGGCGCAGGCCAGTCTCTGCCGGCGCTGCTTGAATTCGCGGGCCGCGAAACACAGAACTACACCAAGGAGAGCGCCGCCCGCGGCTACGTAGGCGTGGCCGCCTATGTGGTCGAGAAACGAAAGTCCGCCGCCGGAATCGATCCTCTCGATCTCGTCGGTGCCAATGCGCGCCTGGTCATCGATTGGATTACGAAACAATCCTGGAGCGACGGACGTGTGGGAATGTACGGCGATGGCTACAGCGGCTTTGCGCCCTGGGCTGCCGCCAAGCGCCTGCCGCCGGCGCTCAAGGCCATCGCCACGTCGGCGGCAAGCGCACCGGGTATCAATTTTCCGATGGAGGGCAATATCTTTCAGAATGCGGCGTACGGCTGGTCGTTGCGGATGAACGAGAGCGATTCGGCGGAAGTGACCGGCGAGGACGACGCCGCGCAGTGGCACGCGCTGAATGAGAAGTGGTACCGCAGCGGCCGGCGCTATCGGGACCTGGGCCGGCTGTTCGGAAAACACAATCCGATCTTCATTCGGTGGCTCAATCACCCGAGCTACGACGGCTATTGGCGGAAGTTCGTGCCTTATCGTCAAGAGTTTGCGCACGTCAACATTCCGGTGCTCACGATGAGCGGTTACTACACCGCCAGCGCTCCGGGCGATCTTTACTATTTCACGCAGCATCACAAATACAATCCGCACGCCGATCACACGCTGCTCATCGGCCCCTATGAGGCTGACGTGATGCATGTTGGGGCTCCTGCCGAGCTGCATGGTTATCAAGTGGATCCCGCGGCGCTCGTTGACCTGCGGGAGTTGCGCTATCAGTGGTTCGATCACGTGTTCAAAGGCACGGCACTGCCCGCATTGCTGTCAGCCCCGGTCAACTACGAGGTGATGGGCGCAAACGAGTGGCGCCACGCCGAGTCGCTGGAGGCCGCGGCGAATGCCTCGCAGCGGTACTACCTGGATGCCGTGGTCACCTCGGGAAATCACCGCCTGAGCCTTCGTAAGAGATCGGGCGATGTCGCCATCCAGCAAACGGTGAGTTTCGTGGACCGCAAAGACGCAGCCTGGATGCCGGCGGCGGATTACATCAGCAAAAGCCTCGCTTCACGTCATAGCACGATCTTTGTGAGTGAACCGCTCCCCAATGCGATCAATTTCACGGGTCTGTTTTCCGGCCGTCTTGATTTCGAGGTCAACAAGATGGACATGGATTTGAACATCACCTTGTACGAGCTGCTGCCAAACGGCGACTACACTCGACTCTTCAGCCCGACTAACGAGATTCGCGCGAGCTATGCGCAGGACCGCGTTCAGCGGCATTTGCTGAAGGCGGGAGAACGGCAAAGACTCTCCTTCAAGAGCGAGCGAATGACGAGCCGGCAGCTGCAGCCGGGCAGCCGTCTTGCCATGGTGTTGAGCATCGGGAAGCGGCCCGACCGTGAGATCAACTACGGTACCGGCGGCGACGTGAGCGAGGAATCCGTCGCGGACGGCAAAGTACCGCTGAAGATTCGCTGGTTCGGCGACAGCTACATCGACATCCCAATCAAGAAATAGACTGTATAAATCAGGGGGAGACGATTGATCAGTGCGACGGCCGCGGCGGGATTGTGAACCTTGTGGCCGCTGATCACATAGAGGTAGACGTCGCGCGGCTTTGCATCGCCTGCGCCAGGCTGCACGTAGTCGAGCCCTTCCGGAGCGTCGCCCGTGGCCCAGGCGCGTGCGCGCGCCGCCCACAGATCGAGGGCGGCATCGGAATACCCCAAGGCCGGCTGGGCTTTAGTGCCCATAATCCGGGCGTAGACGAAGGGTGCCGTCAGATCGGCAATTTGCGGATACGCCGAGTCGCCGGCGATGACCACACCAACCTCGTACTTGCGCACCAGAGCGATGAAATCAGGGCTGCGGAAGCTGTCGTGGCGGACTTCGACGACATGGCGCAGTGGGCGACCGTCAGCCTCGCGAGGCAGAAGCTTCAGGAATGCTTCGAAGTCGCCGGGCTCGAACTTCTTGGTGGGCAAGAATTGCCAATTGATGGGTCCCAGTTTCTCCTTGAGCTCCGTCAGGCCGCTCGCGAAAAACCGTGCGATGCTGTTCCCGGCTTCGCCCAGCACGGTGCGATTCACAGCGAAGCGCGGCGCCTTCAGCGAAAAAACGAATTTATCGGGCGTTTCATCGTGCCATTTTTTGTAGCTCGCCGGTTTTTGGGAGCCGTAATACGTGCCATTGATCTCGATTGCCGTGAATTGACGGCTGGCATGCTCGAGTTCCCGCTTTTGCGGCAGATCCTTTGGATAAAATGTGCCGCGCCAGGGCTCGTAGGTCCAGCCGCCGACGCCGACTCGAATGATGCCCGCGGTTGCTTTGCGGCCGGGCATGGCGCTTAAGCGACCAACCCGTTGAGATAATCGAAGCTGATGGCCACGGATTCGAGCCGCGGTTTATTGAAGGGTGGCTCCTGCTCCACGTAGAACTGGCGCACATTCGCCGCGTACGCTTTTGCCAACAGCACTTTCCAGTCGATGGTGCCCTGTCCAACTTCGCAGGGATCCATGCGCAAGCTAAAATTAGGTTGCGTGCCGGCCTTGACGTCTTTCACATGCATGGCGCTAAAGCGGCCTGGATAGGCGGCCAATAGGGCCAGCGGATCCGCACCTGCTGCGACCACCCAACCCGCATCCATCTCGAACGTGACGAGGGCGGGATCGGTACCGCGTATCAGTTCAGCCAATCCAGTGCTGGTACCCAGCGGCGCGAGCTCGACGTTGTGATTGTGGTAGCCGAAGCGAAGACCGTGCTGCTTCAGTGCCTTCCCTTTGATGTTGAGGTACTCGGCGTTCCGCTTCCAATCCTCGGGCGTCATCGAAGCGCCGAGGCGCGCCAACATCTTGCCTCCATCTTCGCCGGGCAATGGCGTCGGCGAAAAGCGCTCGGGGAGGTTGAATATAGGGCAGATGATTGTGCCGGCACCCAAGGCATGCGCCGCGTCCGCCAACGCTCCAGGGTCATCGAGGCTTATTCCGGATTTATCGTGGGGCGGAGCATGCATCGACGGACACTTCAGTTGGTTGCGGTCGAGCGACTGACGCCACTCGGCGACCGTGTGCCCCGACAGGCCGGCCAGTTCGACGCTCCGATAGCCGATCTTTGCAACAGCAGCCAAAGTCCCGTCAAAATCCCGATTGAGATCGTCGCCGACCGTGTAGAGCTGCAGTCCGATCGCCAAGCCCGAGCGCCGGAAAAAAGTAGGGGCGCCGGAGGCACCGTTCGCCCGGGCGGCCAGGAATGCCGCTGCTGCCAAGAAATCCCGTCGCGACAATGTGAACATGTTTCCCCCTATGATCCTTTGGCAGATGTTAATGCAATCTACGGCCCCAGGCGCGTACAGTTACGTTATGCCAATCGGCGCACAAGATCATCTTGACTCGCTCTATGCACGCCAAAGGGTCCTGTCGGCCGAGGCCACCCGTCTCGAATCGGAGCGCGATTCGCTCGAAGACCCCGATCGTTGCTATATTTTAGAGGTGGAAATTACCGCCCTGCGGGAGGAGGCTACCCGGATCAGCGCGCGGATTGCCGACGTCCTTGAGTGAGATCTACAGCGCTAACATCCTCGGGCGATTGGGCTTAGATATGGGTAACACTCTCCTACCGGACGACATGGAGCGCATCGCAACGCCCGCCCGGAACGCCGTCGCGACCGGCGACATTCCGGGGGCCATTTCCCTGGTTTGGCGACGCGGTGAGTTGCTGCAACTGGAAACCGTCGGCCTGCGCGACATCGAGTCGAAGTTACCGGTCGAGCGCGATACGATTTTTCGGATTGCCTCGATGAGCAAGCCGGTCGTCTCGGTGGTGGCGATGATTCTGATGGAGCAAGGCGCGCTGCGGTTGGATGATCCCATCAGCAAGTGGGCTCCTGAATTCGCGAAGATGCGCGTGCTGCGTCGTCCAGACAGTCCCTTGGAGGACACGTATCCCGCGCCGCGAGCCATCACCATCGAGGATTTGATGACTCACCGCTCGGGCCTTTCCTATTGGTTCACTGCCAAAGGACCGTTGTCGCAGTCGCTTGACGAGCGTTTCAGACTCAAATTGGAGGGCTGGCGCTCGTCTGACGAATGGATGAGCGCGCTGGCGTCGCTGCCCTTGAGCTACGCGCCCGGCGAGCGGTTCAACTATGGCCACTCGACCGATGTTCTGGGATTCATCATCGGCCGGGCGGTGGGCGCCAGCATGCGGGAGGCGATGCAGCAATTGTTGTTCACCCCGTTGAGTATGGCCGATACCGACTTTTGGGTGCCGCCGGAAAAGCGCGCCCGAGCAGCTGTGCTCTACCAATCTTCTGCGCCCGGAATTTTCGTGCCGCTGTCGCTGGCCGGCTTTCTGGACGAGTCGCCGCCCGTGATCACGGCCGGCGGCCAGGGTTTGGTTACAACCGCTGATGACTACCTTACCTTCGCGCGTATGTTACTCGGAGACGGACAGGTCAACGGCAAGCGGGTGCTATCGCAAGAATCCGTGCGCTTGATGACCTCGAATCGACTGTCGCCGGCGCAGCGACGCGACACGCAATTCGGCATCCCCTTTTTCATGGCGCAGGGCTTCGGACTCGGCGTTTCTATGGTCATGGATCCGAAGAGGAACGCCTGGATGGGGCTGGGCAGCGCCGGCGCCTTTGGTTGGCCGGGACTTTTTGGCGGTTGGTGGCAAGTCGACCCGCAGCGCCAGACCGTGATGCTGTGGCTGCAGCAAACCATGCCGCCCCAAGCGCCGCCCGGCAACGGCAGCGCGATGCGGGACTCGCGCATGGCGCAAGCGCTCATCCGATGGTTATTGGGGCGTCCCAAACTGCTCTCGCTGTTGCGCAAGTTGGCGCAGCGGTCCGGAAAAGGACCGCGCATGCCGGGCATTGCTGCCGTCCAAGACTTTCAGAGGGAGACGCAAGCGGTGCTGGCAAAGTGTCCCCAGCCGTGATCCGTGCTGGTGACCCCCGGGTACGCTAGAGAGGCTGTTTTACATTTTTGTTACTGACGCGTGACTTTCATGTGACTCGCGCGCGCACGATCTCCATTCTGCGGTGAGTCCCGCACGCGGCAACCAAAGATCAGCGCTGGTAACAGCGTTTGGAGCGCTGACGAGCGCGAGTAGGCCGCCGAATCGAGTTGCCATTGCCTGGGCAATTGAAAACCCCAGACTTGTTCCGCTGGGGGAGGGCTCGGCGAGCACTGACTTATTGAGGGCTGTATCAGTGATCTCCGCTACGCTTGCCGCGATTGCGACCATCCTAATGCGTACATAGTCGCCGGGCGGTAGCGCAGGTGCGGAATCAGCGCTGTCTTTGGATACTGCCGTTGAGCTGATCACGACTCTCCCGCCGCAGGGCATTGCATCGCGCACTCCAATGGCCATGTTGAGCAGGGCCAATTGAAGCTGATTGGCGTCCACGAATGCCGTGGGCAGCGTCTGTGTAAATTGGCAGCTAAGTCTGATGCTAAACCCCAGCGCGTGCTCGAGCAGGTTCTGCATGCCGCTCACCGCGTCGCCGACGTCGACTGGCCCCGGTGTGAATTCGCGACGGCGTGAAAACGCCAGCAGATCCCGGGTCAGTGTGGCGCCTCGGCGAGCCGCTTGCGACGCATTCCTCAATAAATGTAGCGCCTGCGGGTCCTCCGGGAGTTTCTTTTCCAAGAGGCTGAGACTTCCCAGGACCGCCATGAGCAGATTGTTAAAATCATGAACGACGCCGCCCACCTGACTGACAGTATCCACCTGTTGTGCTTCATAGCGTTGTGCAAGAAGCGCTTCGCGTTCGCGCGTGCGCTCCTCGATCCTCTTTTCTAGATCCTCGTTGCGACGGCGCAGGTCATCCGTGCGCTTGATGACTTTGCGCTCGAGTTCGGCATTGAGTGATTCCAACTGGCGAGTCTTTTGATGCAGCTCGACGAACACTTTGACCTTCGCGCGCAGCAGTTCCGGCGCAAGAGGAACCGGGATGTAGTCGACAGCGCCAAGTGCGTAGCCGCGAAGTTTGTCTAGGTCGCCATGCATGAGGGCGGATACAAAGATAATGGCGACACGCTGGAAACGCGGGTGCTCGCGAATCAGGGTGGCGAGCTCGAACCCATCGATCTCCGGCATACAGACATCGATGAGGATCAACGCGACATCGCTTTTCAACAGGCATTCGAATGCCTCGCAGGCCGAGGATGCTTTGATCAACGTCGCGCCGATGCCCGACAGGATGACCTCGTAGCTCAAGAGCTTGGCCGGCTGATCATCCACAACGAGAATGTTGATCTTCTCGCACCCTATTTGAGGCGAAATGCTTGGACATTGATCCATGCGTTCCTCCATCCCGGATTGACCGGGGCAGGTGAAAATCATGCCAGTTAAATGCCGACCATGCGGAATGTCGCCAGCGGCCGACAGGGCGGGCTCGAGAGATCGTCTCGAGAAATTTCCGAGGATCGAGGTCGGGCGAGGCCTGCCACAGATATGGCTCACCTCTGGCGGGGTCTTCCTCCGCTTGCCGAAGTCGCGGATAATCGCGGGTTAACAAGCATAGCGCCGGTTAGCGGCGCGGAATCGAAGACAAAGGGGACTTCATGTTACGAATTGCTCGCCTTGCGGTAGTGAACGCAGTTGCCTTGACTCTTTATGCGGGGGGCTTGCCCGCCGTTGCGGCGGAATCGAACGGCTCGAAGCTCTTTACAGTAGGGCAATACCTGGAATTGCAATCGGCGGCATCCCCTAAAGTCTCCCCGGATGGCACGCAGGTCGTCTACACCCGCTCCCTCGTCGACGTGCAGAACGACAAGCCGGAACAGGCGATCTGGATCGTCGGCATCGACGGCCGCAATCATCGTTTTCTCGCCAAGGGCAGCGGGGCGGTGTGGTCGCCGGACAGCAAGAGCATTGCCTATACAGGCGAAGGCGAGCCCAAGGGGCGACAGATTTTCGTGCTGCATCTGTCAGTGCCGGGTCCGGCCACGCAGATTACGCGAGTGCAACAGGATGTCGCCAACCTGCGCTGGTCCCCGGATGGTCGGCAGATTGGATTCACCATGGTCGTCCCGAGCGTCGAAAAGTGGTCGGTCGAGCTGCCCGCTGCGCCCGATGGCGCGAAATGGGCCGCGGCACCTCGGTACACGGAAAGATTTCATTTCCGCCGCGACGGCGTCGGGCTGACTGATCGAGGCTACAGGCACCTGTTCTTGATCGGCGCCGATGGCGGCACACCGCGTCAGGTGACAAGCGGAGAGTGGAGCATCGGTTCGAGCGTGTTTGAAATCGGTGATTCGGCCGAGTGGGGATTCACGCCCGATGGCCGCTCGGCCATTGTGGATGGGTTCAAAGAAGGAAACGGCGATCTCAACGATCGGCAGGGCTATATCTATTCCGTCGACCTTGCCACGGGCGTCACAAAGCGTTTGATCACCACGGAGGGCGGCTGGAGCCGACCCAGCCTGTCGCCCGACGGCAAGACGATCGCGTTTCTCGGGTGGACGCTGAACGGCGATTCCTATCGGGTCGCGGATCTGTGGACCATGTCTGTCGACGGCGGCAACGCCACCCTGCGATCGACTGGATTCGATCGCGAGCCGCAGGACCTCGAATGGTCGCCGGACAGCGGCATGCTTTACTTTGTGGCCGAAGATAAGGGCAGCGTCCATTTGTATTCGTGGTCGCAGCGTGGCGGCGTTCACCCCGTCACGAGCGGCGCCGAGGTCGTACGGGGCGTCTCCGTGAGTCGTAATGCCATTGTCGCCGTCCGGGGCGATTTCCATTCGCCCGGCGACGTCGAAGTCATCAATCCGCGCAAGCCCGATGCGCATGATCGGCTGACGCACATCAACGATGAGCTATTGCACAATCTGCAGTTGGCGGACGCGCAGGAAGTCAACTTCGACTCTTCCGGAGGCGCTCACATCCAGGGTTGGGTGGTGAAGCCGCCAAATTTCAATGCATCGCAAAAGTATCCCTTGATACTCGAGATCCACGGCGGCCCGCATGGAATGTACTCGGTCGGGTTCAGTCCCATGTTCCAGAACTTCGCGGCGAATGGCTACGTCACGCTGTTCATGAACCCGCGGGGATCCACCGGCTACGGCAGCAAGTTCGGCAATGCGATTGCCAAGCATTACCCAGGCGTGGACTACGACGATTTGATGGCCGGTGTCGACACAGTGCTGAAAAGCGGCTACGTCGATGATTCGCGCATGTTCGTATCAGGTTGCAGCGGCGGCGGTGTGCTGTCGAGCTGGGTGATCGGCCATACCACCCGCTTTGCTGCCGCAGCCGTGCGTTGCCCGGTTATTGACTGGATCAGCATGGCCGGTGAGACGGACATTCCTTATTTCACCTACCGCTTCTTCCAGAAGCCATTCTGGGAAGATCCGAGCGACTGGCTGGCGCAATCAAGCCTGATGTACGTCGGTCATATCAAGACTCCGACCTTGCTGATGACGGGCGAGTTGGACCGGCGCACGCCGATCCCGCAGACCGAGGAATTCTATGCGGCATTGAAGCGCCAGGGTGTTCCGGCGGCGATGCTGAGATTCGACGGAGAGTTTCACGGTACCGGCCGAAAGCCGTCCAATTGGATGCGGACGCAGCTCTACATGATGAGCTGGTTCGATAAATATGGCGCTAAGACGGGAGGGCCGCCGCGGTAAACCCATGACCGCCAAAGCCAAGTCGATCGACGTTGCATACCGTGCGGGCGTCTCGCAGTCCACGGTGTCGCGTGCTTTGCGAGGAAGCCCGACGGTCAACGAAGAAACCCGCAAGCGCATCCAGGAAATAGCGGAAGAATTAAACTATACCGTCGATAAGAACGCCTCCAATTTGCGCAGTCAGCGGTCAAACACGATCGCGCTCCTATTCTTCAAAGATCCGACCCCGGACGACTCGCTCATCAATCCGTTCTTTCTGTCCATGCTCGGCTCGATTACCCGCGCGTGCGCGCAGTGCGGCTACGACTTGCTGATCTCGTTTCAGGAACCCTCGGGCAATTGGCATGTCACCTACGAAGACAGCAAGAAAGCCGACGGCATCATCCTGTTGGGCTACGGGGATTATCTCGAGTACAAGTCGCGGCTGGAGCAGCTGGTTGCGCAAGGTACGCATTTCGTCAGATGGGGTGCCGTGATCGAAGGGCAACCGGGCATCTCGGTGGGCAGCGACAATTTTAAGGGCGGCTACGACGCCGCAAAACATCTACTGAGCCACGGCCGTCAGCGGTTGGCATTTCTCGGCAGTGCGTCGAACCGCGCTCCAGAATTTCTCGAGCGCTACCGCGGCTATGCGGCCGCCATCGAGGAAACGGGTGCGCTTGCCCTGCCGCAACTGCAAGTCGACGCCTTCAGCACGCAAGAGTCTGGCTACCAAGCGGCGCGCGAGCTGCTGAGCCGCGCCGAGCACTTCGATGCGATATTTGCCGCGTCGGATCTGATCGCCTTGGGGGCCATGCATGCGCTGCGCGATCACGGTGTCAGCATCCCGGCGGAAGTCGCAGTCATCGGCTTCGATGACATACCTTCCGCGAGCCTGGCTAATCCGCCATTGACGACCGTCATGCAGGATACCCGCGGCGCGGGACAAGCCCTGGTCGAGACCCTGCTGAAATTGATCGACGAGGAACCGGCAACGTCCACCGTTTTACCTACGCGCTTGGTAGTTCGACAATCGTGCGGAGCGCTCAATAATGTACCTCAAGGTTTGGCAGGTTCTGCAACTCGCAAAACCAACGCGCCGGAGATCAAAAAGCTCACCCCTCCGATGGCAAGCGCGTAGATCGGAGCGCCGCCGAACACCCACTTCAGCAACAGTCCGAGAAGGCTGGCCGCCACCAGTTGCGGAATGACGATAAAGAAGTTGAACAGCCCCATGTACAGCCCCATCTT
This sequence comes from Steroidobacteraceae bacterium, assembly GCA_035997505.1. Classification (GTDB taxonomy): domain Bacteria; phylum Pseudomonadota; class Gammaproteobacteria; order Steroidobacterales; family Steroidobacteraceae; genus Bog-1198. The sequence continues at coordinate 83,437 of DASYIN010000055.1, forward strand.
TTGCGCCGGCAAACTGTCGGACAGCAGCACGTACGGCAGCGACAGAATTGATGCCCATGCGACGCCGACACCGACCATCGGCGCAAGGAGCCAATAAGGGTTGCGGATCACGAGGAAGGACAAGAGCGCAATCCCGCCAATCCAGACATTGATCAAGTGGCTCACTCTCAGGCCGACGCGATTGACCAACAACGGGATGAAGAGGGCGGCGAGCGCGGCGCAGCCGTTGTAAGCGGCGAACAATACGCCCACCCAATTGGCACCCTGGTTGAACGCGTCTGAACGCGGATCGCTCGAACCAAAATGCACCTGCGCCACGGCAGCAGTCGTGTAAATCCACATGGCGAATAATCCGAGCCACGAAAAGAACTGGACCGGCGCAAGCCGCCGCATGGTGTCGGGCATCGACTCGAGATCGCGCATCACGGTACCGAATCCGCCCCATCCTTGGGTGAAAGCGTGCGTCAGCAACGCGAGCCCCCACAGCAGCGCGCCGGCACAAACCAGGTACATCTGACGGTCCAGGCCGAAGCCCCAAATGAGGGCGATCCCCAGCAATCCGCAGGCGCTCCACAGCGCCCCGCGTTGCAGGCCGGAAGCACGGGCCGCATGCTGCTGCGAATGCGCCAGCACCGGATTGGCATCGCTGAAGGCTTGCAACTCCGCCGGAGGGTATTCCCGGGTGCGCACCACCGTCCAAAGGATGGCGAGCAGCAGCACCGCCGCACCGATGTCGAAGGCATGGCGCACGGTGAGGGGTATTATCGCTCGTCCGTCCGCGGCGGCACCGCTGTTGCTGAACCCGAATTGAGCCATGATCCAGGGCAATGCGCTCGCGACGACCGCGCCAATCCCAATGAAGAAGCTTTGCATGGCATAACCCAAGGGGCGCTGCGCCGGCGCCAACTGGTCGCCGACGAAGGCGCGAAACGGCTCCATCGACACATTGATGGACGCGTCCAGCACCCATAACAAAGCAGCCGCGAACCATAGAGTCGGCGCGCGCGGCATGAGCCAAAGGGCGCTCGCCGCCAGTATGGCGCCGCTGACGAAGTAGGGTTTGCGACGGCCGAGTCTCGTCCAGGTTCGATCCGAAAAATAGCCGATCACCGGTTGAACCAACAGCCCGGTCAGAGGTGCGGCGATCCACATGATTGGAATTTGATCCAAGTCGGCGCCCAAGGACTGAAAAATCCGGCTGACGTTGGCATTTTGCAAGGCAAATGCAAATTGCAATCCCAGAAAACCGAAACTCATGTTCCAGATCTGCAGGAACGTGAGCGTAGGCTTGGCCGGCCTTGCGCCGTAGGGGATGCTCAGGGCGGACATCGAGCGATCAGACCAGAGAGCGGCGGAAAATGCCACCCTTCGGCCCCATTCACCGATTCGATGATCTGCCAGTCGTGATCCGCGCCGGGGCGCCAGTCGCGCTCGCTCAATCCTAGGTTAAAGGCACACAGCAGCCGGTTCCCGGCCGAAACGCGCTCGAATACCACAAAGTCCGCGGGCGCGTCGATGAATCGCAAGGAGCCTAAGCGCAGCGCGGGGTTGTGGCGGCGCTGCCCGAGCAGCCGACGCGTGAGCGCAAGTTGAGAACCGGCGTCATGCTGCTGGCGGTCCACGGCGAGTGCAAAGTGCTCCGGACTGACGGGAAGCCAGGGTGCTGCCGTCGAAAATCCAGCGTGCGTCGCCGAAGACTGCCAGGGTATGGGCGTGCGCGCACCGTCGCGTCCCAGCGTGGCTGGCCAGTTCGCGATCGCCTCTGGGTCCTTCAGGTCCTCGAAACCAATGTGGGCCTGCGGCAATGCAAGCTCTTCGCCTTGATACAAGAAAATATTGCCCCGCAGGCAGGTGAGCAGCAGCATCGAGAGCCGGCCGTACTCAGCACGGTGCACAGGCGTCGTCCAGCGCGACACCGCCCTCGGCGCGTCGTGGTTCGAAAATGCCCAACTGGGCCAGCCCATGCCTTCCGCGTCCGGCCACGCGCCCAGCGCCGTTCGAATCAGTTCCGGGGTCAATTGGTCCGCGTACAGAAAGTTGAATCCATACGCGGTATGAAAGCGCGCATTGCCGGAAGTCAACAGCTGCATTTCCGGTTCGCTGCCTTCGCCGCCGATCTCGGCGACGGTGAATCGCCCGCCGAACTCATCCGCGACCTTCCTGATTCGCTCGATAAACCGCGGCAAGTCCGGATGCGACCGATTGTAAAGCGGCTGTTGAAAATCGGCCGGCCGCGTACGCGGCCATTGGCTCTGCCGCGCAGGCGGATTGTCGCGCAGCAGCTCGTCGTGCAGCGCGAAATTGACGGCGTCGAGGCGAAACCCGTCAACGCCTCTCTTGAACCAGAAACGGGCACACTCGAGCAATGCTTCCTGAACCTGCATGTTGTGCACATTCAAATCCGGCTGCTCGATCAGAAAATTATGCAGGTAGTATTGGCCGCGCCGCGCATTCCAGGTCCATGCCGGCCCGCCAAAGACGGATTGCCAATTTGTCGGCGGTGAACCGTCGACCTTGGGATCGGCCCACACGTACCAATCGGCGCGGGGGTTGGTCCGGTCGGCACGGCTCTCGCGGAACCACGGATGTTGATCCGACGTATGCGAATACACCTGATCGATGATCACTTTCAAGTCAAGACGATGCGCTGTTTCGAGCAGGCGATCGAAGTCCTGCAAGGTCCCGAAGATGGGGTCGACGTCGCAGTAATCGGATATGTCGTAGCCGAAGTCCTTCATCGGCGATGTATAGAATGGCGATATCCAGATCCCATCCACGCCGAGCGATGCGACATATTCGAGGTTCGCGGTGACGCCGGACAGGTCGCCGATGCCATCGCCATTGGAATCCTGAAAGCTGCGAGGATAAATTTGATAGATCGCGGCGCCGCGCCACCAAGGAGCTTCGGGCCGACTCATGGAGCCGCAGCCGAAGTGCAAATCAGGTAGTCCAGTGCGGGAACTTGCACATGATAGCTGCCGGGCGCCGATTGAGCCGGTGCGCAGTTTCCACGCAAGGTGCGAAAGCGTTGCGAGTGCGGGTCGACTTCGATCTGAGCGTCGATGGATTGCGTCGAAGTGTTGAACGCGATCAAGATTTCGGTGCTGCTCTGCGCATCCAGCCGCGACACGGCGAATATCCCCGGCGTGCGCGCGGAAGCCCGTACCACTTGATCACCCTCGCGCAGCGCGGCGTTGGCGCGGCGAAGCATCGCCAGCATGGAAATGGCCTTGTATAGCGGGTGATCGGTGCCGAAATTACGTTGCGCGGTGGTGGCTTTAGTACCGATGAGCCGCTCGGCATTGTAGCTCGCGGTTTTGCTTGCGAACATATCCTGGCGGGCATCCTGATCTCCGCCGCCGCCGGCGAAACCCTGCTCGTCGCCATAATAAATGACGGGAACCCCACGCAGGGTCATGAGCATGGCGTAGCCCAAGATCACACGGCGCAAGACTTCCTCGTCAGCAGCGCCGGGTCTTGCCTTGCGGACGAAATAGCCGAAGCGGCCGGCGTCATGATTGCTGATGAAGGTCGGCAGCTGCCGTGCGCCCACCGCTCCGCCCTGGTACAGCGCGTCGTCGGCAAACAGTTCTGCCAAGCGGTCGGTTCCGGTCGATCCGGCCACGGTCTCTCGCACGCCCAAGGCAAAGCCGAAATCGAGCACCGCAGGCAGACCGTCGACGCGCGTGTGCAGGGCGAGCTTTGCCGGATCGAACTCGGCGGTGTACACCTCACCGAAGATGTGGAAGTTGGGTATGCCCCTGGCAGCAGCCCGCGCCCGTATGGCCGGCACGAAACCCTGCCAGAACTCCGGATTCACGTGCTGGGCCGTGTCGATCCGAAATCCGTCAATGTCGTATTTGTCGATCCAGTCGCCGAATATCTCGATGAAGCCGCGCAGCACGCGTGGATTCTCGGTCATCACATCGTCGAGGCCGAAGAAATCGCCCATGGTGGAACTCTCGCCATGGAAGGTCGAGTTGCCGCGGTTGTGATAATAAATGGGATCGTTCAGCCATTCGGGCACCTTGACGTGCTCCTGGCCCGGCGGCACAAACGGCGTGTATGCATAATCCGGCCGCGTGAGTTTCGCGAAGTTCTCTTCGGATTGATAAGCCGCGGCATCGCCCAGGAATCCCTGATTGATCTCATCGCCCGCGACGCCGCCGCGCCGCGTGTAGGGGTAGTCGGCGCGAGAGCGGTAGGGACACCCGCCCGCGGGGCACTCGCGATAGTTGATGATGTCGGCCGTGTGATTGACGACAATGTCCATGTACAACTTCATGCCGCGGCCGTGAACGGCGTCCGCGAGGGCGTGCATATCTGCGTCAGTGCCGAAATGCGGGTCGACGTGCGTAAAATCGGTGATCCAGTAGCCGTGATAGCCGGCAGACTCGTGGCCCGGTCCGCCCTGTACTGCTCTATTTTTGAAGATCGGGGCCAGCCAAACCGCTGTCGCACCGAGCGCCTGAATGTAGTCCAGGCGCGCAATCAGACCCTTTAAATCTCCGCCGTGATAGAAGCCTTTTGCCCCAGGATCGAAACCCGTGAACAGTGCTCCACCCTGAAGACCGCCGCGGTCATTGGACGCATCACCATTCTCGAAGCGATCGGGCAGCAGGAAATAGATGATCTCATCCGCCGGCAGCCTGCCGCGATAGTCCTGCGCCGGCTGCGCACGGATTTGCACCGCAAAAGTCAGACTCAGCAGCGACGCTGCGAGAGCGCCGCATTTCATCGCACGGCTCTTCACAATGGACCTATAACTTGTATCTGGCGCCCAGGAAGAACACTCGGCCATAGGTTTCGTAATCACGCACGCGCGACGTCACAGCCGCATAGTCGATGAACGGTGTGTTGGTGAGATTGTCGATCTGGAACACGACGCCAAAGCCCCTCAAGGGGCCTTGTTGGAAGTCGTATCCGGTTTGGAACGCACTGATTTGCTCGTGCCGGACGTATTCTAGCGCCCGGTCGCCGGCGAAATCCGTAATTTCGCCGACGTAGTTGGAGCGATAAGTGGTCGCAAGTCGCGCCGAAAAGCCCGCCCGCTCGTAGTACACCGTCGCCTGCCACACCGTCTTCGACAATCCCGGCAAAGTGATGTTTTGGGCAGCCGAACCCGCGACCTGTCCCGGAATCGCGATGCTGCTCGCGGTCTGCGAGACGCTGCCGCTGGCGCCGAAACCTTCCAACGCGTCCCAGAACAACTCACCCGGCACCGAAAATGCCAGCTCGACTCCGTCCACCCGTCCGCCAGTGCCGTTCTGAGGCGTCGTCATTGTACCGATTGCCTGCTCCGGGCATGGCTGTGAAACGCCGCCGATAATGCAGGGGTTCAGCGGCGACGCGGCCGCGTTTTGCGTAGTGAAATCAAAGGGATTCTGGATGTCATAGATATAGCTCTTCAGCTTCTTGTAGAAACCGGCGACCGAAATGATCGCCCGGTTCTCGAAATACTTCTCGTACGACACGTCAAATGCATCGGCGCGCCAAGGTGCGAGCCGCGCATTGCCGCCGGTTGCCGAGGGGGTGAAGCTGCCGCCGGTCGCGAACGAGTAATCGTAGGACACGTCCAGCTGGTCCATGCGCGCGCGTACCAATTCGCGCGCGACACCGACGCGCAGCTTTTGGCCCGCCGGAAAGCCGAATACCAGGTTCAGAGACGGCAGGACATCGTTATAGTTCGTGCCATCGTGAATCGGCACAGCCGCGGTTATAAAGGCGTTCGAATCGGAACTCTGCTGGGTGTGGACAACCTGCACGCCCACATTGCCGCGCAGGCTCACGTCCGCTGACAACTCATGATCGATCTTGGCCATGATGTAGGCCGTCGAGAGCTTCTCCGTGACTTCCCAGCTCTTGCCGACTAGAAAACTCAGCGTGGTCGACGGCTGGATCGGCTGGAAATAATTGGCAAGCACGGCCGGGACATTCCAGGCGAGCGCGCTCGGGGTGCCCGAGAAGCTTAAGTTTGTCGGCGCCAACAGGTACTGGCTAGCGATCTGGCAGGGACAGTTGGCATTGGCGTTGAGATTTGCCTCGGGCTGGATTTTGTTCTTGGTGCGATCGTCAAAATTCAGGCCACCCTGTACCGCGCTGAACCAGCCGGATAAGGTGTACGCCGCGTCCAAGCGCACGGATTTCAGCTCGTCGACAACATGCGGAAAGCGGCTGTAGCCGGCACCGTAGATCGTCGGGCCCACGAGAACTTTCGAGGGATCCGTGTAGCCGTTGTTCAGCACGAAGCTCGGCGACGAGCTCTCCGGAATGAAGAACGTGCCGGTGTCGGTTACGCCGCCCTGGTAGGTACCCTGGGTCTCATAGTCGTGCTCATCGCGCGTCGCGCGTGAGTAGCCGATGTCCGCGGCGAGGGTCCAGTCCCCAGGTGTCCATTTGTTGTTCCAGCCGCTGGCGAAGATCCGGTCCTTCGTGGTGTAGAGGAAATTGCGCGCCAGGGGGACGAGATTGGCGACAGTGGCGCCGATCAGCGTGTTGTCGCCGCCGGTGACGAGGTTTGAATAGTTCGTTGTATTCGGGAAGTTGCCCAGGTTGGACTCGATGCTGCGCCGGTCGTCCGCCCAGGTTCGGGTCGTGTAGTACGCATCGATGGTGCTGGTAAAGGAAACGATTGGTCTCCATTCCAAGGTCGCCACCGAGCCGTCGCGCTTGTCGAGACCGGTGCTCGCCAGCGATTTGATGCCGTCGGTGACCCAGGTCGCCGTGGGTACGCCCGCGTGATAGTTGAAGCCGGTCGGGTCGTTCGTGTGCCAGGGATCATAAAGACCGACTTCCTTGGTATCAGTCGGCGTGTCGAGACGCGCGAAACCCAACGTGATACCCAGGGTGTTGTCGAAGAATTGGTCGACGTAGGAAATGCTGGCGCGGTACTGTTTGTCGGTGGAGCCGGCGCCGAGATCGCCGTTGCCGTTCTTGATGCCGCGTACGTCGAACACCAGCGCGCGCTTGCCGTATTCGAGCGGACGGGTGGTCTGCAGATCGATCGTGCCGGCGAGGCCCTGGCCGATGAGCGATGCGTCCGGAGTCTTGTAGACCTCGACCGCGTGGATCAATTCCGCCGGGTACTGGTCGAACTGGATGGCGCGGTTGTCCCCGGTGCTAACCTGCTCGCGGCCGTTCATCAAAGTGCCATTGAAGTCGGGACCGAAGCCCCGGATGCTGATGTCCGAGGTGCGTCCGTCAGAGCGCTGGGCGGTGACGCCGGGAAGGCGGGTCAGCGATTCGGCGATGCTGGGGTCCGGCAGCTTGCCGATGTCTTCGGCGGAGATCGCCTCGACGATGTCACCGGACTCGCGCTTCACTGAGATCGCGGATTCGATGCTCGCGCGGATGCCGGTAACGGTGACTTCTTCGACCGGGGCCTCTTCGGCGGCTTTCACCTGCACCGGAAGCGCGGCGATTACACCGGCGGCGCCGAGCAGCACTGCTGCCCACCGGGCCACTATTGCTTTTAGAACTGATACCCGCCGGACTGCCCCCGGCCGCCCGTTGATACGGGTCCGATTCGATTTATTCATGATTTCTCCCTCAATCAAGCCCGTTTATCTACCCGTTGCAACGAAATTCGTGTGCAACATCGGCTTTTCTCTCCCTACCAATTTGCTCGGTAATTCTTTTGTGACAGTCTATTGCAACCCCTTGCCTTGCCAAGGAGGCTGCATACGTATTCATTGCCGTGTTTGGGGGAGGGTAGCGTGAGAAATGTCGCTTGGCTGGTTCTCTGCATGCTCATTTGCATGTCAAGCAAGGCAGCAGTGGGGGAGGCCGACCGGTATCGAATCGTGGCCTATGTCGCGGGATGGTCGACTCCGGCGGTGATGCATCTCGAGAAGGTCACTCACGTCAATTTGGCTTTTGCGCGGATCGCTCCCTCGGGTCAGGTGGCTCTCACGGATGGCAGAGTCGAAGGGAGCCTGTCGCGACTCGTCGAGCTAAAAAAGGCGAACCCACGGCTCAAGGTTATTGTTTCCATCGGAGGGTGGATGGGGGATGGGTTCTCCGATGCGGCACTCACCGAAGCTTCACGTTCCCGATTCGCGGACAGTGCCGTGCAGTTGCTTCGCCAATTCTCCGCGGACGGGATCGATATTGACTGGGAGTATCCGGGACAGGGTGTTGCCGGCATCAAGTACCGCGCTGAAGATCGGCAGAATTTCACCCGGCTGCTCAAAATGTTGAGAGACAGGCTCGATGCTGCGAGTGCCGCTCAGGGCCGTAGCAGCGGCGACCGATATCTGCTGACCATCGCATCCGCCGATGGGGAATATTTCGAGCACACCGAAATGGACAAACTCCACGTGTATCTCGACTGGATCAACGTCATGAGCTATGACTTTTTCAACAGCCTGACGCCGACGACGGGCCATCACGCAGGACTCTATCGGTCAGCGGCGGCGATGCCCCCCGATCGAGATGCCGATGCCTCGGTCAGGCAACATCTGGCGGCAGGTATTCCCGCTGAGAAAATCGTCCTGGGCGTCGCCTTCTACGGCAGGGGCTTTGCGGGTGTGAAGCCCGTCGGAAACGGGCTGAGGCAACCTTACAAGCGGTTCGAGGGAGAGCACAGCTACTCTGAACTCGCGGACAAGTTCATCGGCAGGCAGGGTTTCGTTCGCTACTGGGACGATCGCGCCATGGCCCCATACCTGTGGAATAGAGCCTCGAGAACCTTTATCTCGTACGACGATCCGCGGTCGATCGGGATCAAGGCTCAGTACGTCAAGGCGCATCACCTCGGCGGGATGATGTTCTGGGAGCTGAGCGAGGACCGTAACGATGAACTGCTCGACGTCATCGCAACGTCAATGGGCGAAAGTACAGATTGCGCCCGCTCATCCGTCACTCCGGGCTGCGGCGCGTAGGAGTTGACGGAACCACACATGTGCTGCCTCGTTCGCGACTCGCGAATGCCATGTCATGAAGTACGGGAAGGCCGCAATCTCGCGAGGCGCTTCAATCATCCGTACCCCGGCAACCGCAGCCGTGATCGTTGCCAATTTTCGGGGTACGGTCAGGATCAAATCGGTGTGAGCGATTGCAAAAACCGCTGGGACGAAGAAAGGCATACTGAGGGCAACGGGCCGCTTTACTCCCAACTGCGCCAGTGGGCGATCCACTAAAGTCTGTTGCCCATCCCATGTGTCGATGAGCACATGAGGCAATTGCAGATACTGCTTGAGCGTGAGCCGGCTGCGACGAACCCGCTGGGCGGAACCTACCAGACAGACAAAGTCGAAGTTGCCCAGCACTTCCGTTTCAAGGAAACGGGGTGCCGCCTCTGCACTGAGAGCGGCGTCTAGTCGGCCTGCCGCGATTTCGTCGTAGCGCCGATTGTCCCACGCAGAGGCCTCAACCCGAACGTTCGGCGCGATAGCTCGGATCTGATCCATGAGCGCCGGCAAGATGATCATCGAAGCGTGGTCGGTCATGGCCAAACGAAAACGCTCGCGGCTGTGCGAAGGGTCGAACTGTTCGCCCTGGACCATCGCCTCAAGCCGGGGAATGAGTGATTGCACATCTTGCAATAGACGCTCTCCCCGCACCGTGCGCTCGTAGCTTCGGCCGCTTCGAGTGAGAAGGGGATCATCGAACATCTGCCGCAACCTCTCCAGGGCCCTGCTCATAGCCGGCTGGCTCAAGTAGCAGAGTTTCGCGGCTCGCGTTATATGCCGTTCCTCCAGCAAGGCACGAAGCGGCTCCAATAAATTGAGATCCAGATTCCTTATATGCACGTCACGCATATTAGGCATCTTAGCAATTCATTGGACTAATGATAAGGAAAGCGATTTGATAGCCGCTCGTCGCAATCGCGGGTGCACGGCAAAACGCTTGGAGAATGTTCATGACAGACAAACAGAAGATCGCCCTCATTACAGGCGCAAGCCGGGGGCTTGGGCGTAACTCGGCCATTCACCTGGCCGAGAAAGGCGTCGGCGTAGTCTTTACCTACCTCTCAAACAAGAGCGAGGCGGACAGCGCGATCAAGGAGATCGAGGCCAAGGGCTCCAAGGGCGTCGCTTTGCGGCTCGACGTGAGCAAGAGCGACACCTTCGAGGTTTTCAAGCAGCGTTTCGGCCAATCCTTGAAGGAGACTTGGGGCCGGCAAGACTTTGATTATCTCGTCAACAACGCCGGGTTTGGTATTGCCAAGTCCATCCTGGAGACGACCGAGGAGGACTTCGACAAGCTCGTCAATGCGCAGTTTCGCGGCCTCTTTTTCATCACCCAGAAGCTCATTCCGCTGCTCACGGACGGGGGCAGCATCGTCAACATTTCGAGTGGCCTCACGCGGTTCGCGCTCGGGAACAATTCGGCGTACGCAATGACGAAGGGCGGCGTCGAGGTGTTCACGCGCTATTTGGCCAAGGAACTGGGTCGCCGCCAGATCACGGCCAACACGGTCGCGGTGGGGGCGACGGAGACCGACTTCGGGGGCGGCATGATCCGTGACAACCCCGAATATCACAGGTTGATTTCCTCGATCGTCGCATTGGGTCGGCCTGGGAAGCCCGATGACATCGGCAGGATGATTGCATCGCTTTTGAGCGACGACAATCACTGGATCAACGCCCAGCGGATCGAGGTCTCGGGCGGCCAGCTTATCTAATCGAAACAGCGGTGCGAACGCACGAACTCAGTGGAGATCGAATCATGAGCAAGAAGATCATTCTCGTAACCGGCGCTTCGAGCGGTTTCGGTCGCCTCAGTGCCGAAGCGCTGGCTCGCGCGGGCCATACGGTATACGCCTCGATGCGCGATACAAAAGGGCGCAACGCGCCCAACGTCAGGGCGATCGGTCAGTTGGCCGAGGAGCAGGGCATCGATCTGCGCACGGTCGAGCTCGACGTGCAGTCGCAGGACTCGGTCGACAAGGGCGTTGCGCAGCTGATTGCCGAGAGTGGCCGGATCGATGTTCTCATACACAATGCCGGCCACATGGTGTTCGGTCCCGCCGAAGCCTTTACGCCGGAACAGTTTGCCGAGCTCTACGACGTCAACGTGCTCAGCACGCAGCGCGTGAATCGAACGCTGCTACCGCATTTTCGGCGGCAGAAGCAAGGTCTGCTCGTGTGGGTGTCGAGTTCGAGCTCCGCCGGCGGAACGCCCCCGTATCTCGCTCCGTATTTCGCGGCGAAGGCTGCGATGGATGCGATCGCCGTGCAGTATGCGCGAGAGCTGGCCCGCTGGGGCATCGAAACATCGATCATCGTTCCGGGCGCCTTCACGAGTGGCACGAACCACTTCGCGCATTCGGGAAAGCCTGCCGACCAGCAGGTCGTCGCCGAATACGAGGCCGGTCCCTATGCGGGCTTTGGGGAGCAGGTGCAAAAGGCGTTCGCTGAGATCGTACCGCCCGACGCAGACCCTTCCGCGGTGGCTGCGGCGATCGTCGATGTCGTGAACACGCCGTTCGGTAAGCGGCCGTTCCGCGTTCACATCGATCCCACGGAAGATGGCGCGAGTGTCAGCTTCACCGTGCTCGACCGGATGAGGTCCGAGATGCTCAACCGAGTGGGCCGTTCGGATCTGCTGAAGCCAAGAGCATTGGCCTGATCTCTAAGCGATGCGAACGGCACCTCAGCCCCAGCCGCCCGCCGATGTTCAACGCCGGCCTCAAGATGGCGAACCGGCGTCAGGGCGATTTAGGCATGGCGCACAGCGCACCGGACAGGTTCCTACCGGATAAATCGTCAAATGCATGATTAATCGACGTGGCGGTCGGTGACCAAAGCTACAACCGGCAGTTACACTGTGTACGTGTCCACAATCAACTCGCCTCATCGTCTCGTCCAGCCTGCAACTCCGGATGTTGCTTCATCTGCGGAGTTAACAGCGGGACTCAAGCGCTGCTTCGGCTTCGATCGCTTCCGTCCGGGCCAGGAAGCGATCGTGCGCGACGTGCTATCGCGGCGCGACGTACTCGCGCTGATGCCCACCGGCGGCGGAAAATCGCTTTGTTTCCAGTTCCCAGCGCTGTTGCAGCCGGGCGTGACCCTGGTCGTCTCTCCCCTAATTGCCCTCATGCAGGATCAGGTGCGCCAGCTGCTGAACAACGGCATTCCCGCGGCATTCATTAACTCCAGCCTCGACGCCGCCGAAATCCAGCGGCGGACGCAGGCGCTGCTGCGCGGCGAATACAAACTACTCTACCTCGCGCCGGAGCGGTTGCTGCTGCAGGAATTTTTAGACGGCCCCTTAAACCTGCTGTGCTCAGGTGTCGGCATCAACGCCTTCGTCGTCGACGAGGCGCACTGCGTGTCGGAATGGGGGCATGATTTTCGAACTGAGTACCGCCAGCTTGCCCGGCTGCGGCGGCGCCATCCCGAAGTTCCACTGCTCGCCTTCACCGCGACCGCGACGGCGCGTGTGCGTAGCGACATCATCGCGCAGCTTGAGTTGCGCGATCCGGCCGTGCATGTGGCAAGTTTCAATCGGCCGAATCTTTTCTATCGGGTACGGCCCAAGGACAAGAGCTCGTATCGTGAGTTGCTGGCGCAGGCGAAAAGCGGCGGTGCCGGCATCGTCTATTGCTTATCGCGCCGGCGCGTCGATGAGCTGGCTTCCAAGCTGGGTGCCGAAGGCATCCGCGCCGCCCCTTATCATGCGGGACTCGACACCGTTACCCGCCGTGATACCCAGGACGCCTTCATTCGCGACGACCTGCAGGTCATCGTGGCGACAATTGCGTTCGGCATGGGAATCGACAAGCCGGACGTGCGCTGGGTAGTGCATTACGATTTGCCCCGCACCCTGGAAGGCTACTACCAAGAATCAGGCCGGGCGGGTCGCGACGGCGATCCGGCCAATTGCACCTTGTATTTCGGCGGCGCCGACCTCCGCACCGCTGAGTTCCTGATCCAGCAGAAGGTGGACGCGAGCGGCGCACCCTTGGAGAACGAGCAGCGAATCGCCCGCCAGCAGTTACGCCAGGTGCTGCAATTCGCGGACTCCACCGAATGCCGTCGCGCGGTGCAGTTGCGTTACTTCGGTGAGTCGTTCGCCGGCCCGTGCGAAGCATGCGACAACTGCTGCGAACCGCGGACCATCGAGGATTGGAGCGCGGAGGCGAGGCAGTTCCTGTCCTGCGTTGCGCGGTTAGCCCAGCGCCATCAACGCTACGGCGTCGCCTATATCATCGACATCCTGCGCGGCGCCCGGACCGAACGCGTGCTATCGGCCGGCCACGACACGCTGAGTGTCTACGGAATCGGCAAACATCGCGGCGTCAACGAATGGCGCAATCTCGCGCGGGCGCTCCTTCATCAAGGTCTGATCAGCGAAGCGCAGGACGGCTATTCTGTTCTGTCGCTCAATGCGCTTAGTTGGGCAGTACTGCGCGGCGAACGACCCGTAAGCATTGCCCGCGCGGTGACGCCCGCGCGTGGGTCCAAAGATCGCAGGCGCGCATCGAACGCGGAGGATTCGCTGTTCGAGCACTTGCGGGGACTTCGCAAACGGCTGGCAGACGAGAACGGCTTGCCTCCGTATGTCATTTTTCATGATTCCACCCTTCGTGAAATGGCAGAACACAAGCCGCTCGATCTCGACCAATTCGCCGCCCTGCCGGGCGTCGGCCAGGCAAAACTCGCGCGGTACGGCGAGCAGTTCATCGCAGCCGTGCGCGAACATCGCGCGCGAATGGCGAACAACGCCTTCGGATAGAATCCAAGAGGATGGTCAGGTCGAATCAAACGGAATGGACACTTTCGAAGCGCGGAGGGATCGACGATGCAGAGAATTCCAATGTTGAGAGAGGACGCTGGCAAGGGCGGCGCCGGCCGCCCCAACGAGCCGAAGAACGTGCTGGGCGATCGACTCGAAGTCTGCTCGTTGAGCCCGATGACAGGTTTTTTTCGCGACGGATGCTGCGATACCAGCCGCGAGGACACCGGCAGCCATACCGTGTGCGTCGTCATGACAGCGGGATTTCTTGAGTATTCGAAGTCCTGCGGCAATGATCTCTCAACGCCGGTCCCGGAATTCGGCTTTCTGGGACTGAAGCCCAGTGATCGCTGGTGTCTGTGCGCGCCTCGGTGGCAGGAAGCGCTGCAAGCAGGGCGAGCGCCGCGCGTGGTCTTGCGCGCAACGCATGAAGGCGCCTTGAGC
>DASYIN010000056.1:0-1516 GCA_035997505.1 Steroidobacteraceae bacterium
GGCGCGGCTCCAGTGCGGGAGGTCCTTGAGCAGCCATGCGGCGAGGTCGCGCACGTTATCGACACGCGAGCAGCCGTGCGAGTCGAAGCGGTAGTCGTCGCTGAACAGATTGCGCTGGTTGGTGTCGTGCATGTAGACCGAATACGGGTTCGGCATGTCGATTTTTACAGCACCCAGCGCATTCCATGTGCCGGATTGCTGGCGCACCGTGAAATTCGGCGTGTGGACGCCGGACCAGTCCAGCGATCGCGGGTCGATAGGAATCTCGTGCGCATCGAGCACGTCCATGTGCATGCGGGAGAGATAGCCGGGATCTTGTCGCATATGCGCCGAGATCTCGGTTTTCGCGATCGATGGCGGGACGGTCCAGGTGGGGTTGAGATTGACGCTGGTGATTTCAGCGGTCAGCGTCGGCGAAGGTTTTTCGGTCTTGCCGACGATCACGCGATAACGCCGAACCACCTTGTCGTCTTCGACAGCTTCGGCGAACGTCGCGGGCAGATTCACCACCACGTAGCGTTGCCCAAAGGCGAAATCCATATTGGCAAGGCGCTCGAGCGAAGCCTCAAGCTGCTTGATCCGCTTCTGCACGGGGACATTGAGCGCGGCGAGGGTGCGCGGCGTCATCGTTCCCGTGGCCGCCAGCCCGTGGCGCAACTGGAAACTCTTCACGGCCTCGGTGACAAATTCGTCGTAAGCGCCCGACGCCTGGTCCGGGGCCAGATCGCCGCTGATCAACAGACGCTGGCGCAGCAGTTCGTCATGCGGTCCCTGCGCGCCCGGCACGAATTTGGCCTCGGCGGGTATCGCCGGCCAGCCGCCGCGCACCGCGATGTCCGAATAGCTCAGCGCCGCCTCCCTGATCCGTTGCGCGGTGCCTTCGTCGAATGTCGGTTCGTGCGACAGTGCCAAAGCCGCCGCAGAACGCGATTCCGGAGTCGATGCGGCTGCCGGCCTGGCCGGTGTTGCGTGCACGGGATGTGCGGTGCCCGGTTTGGCCGGGAGCGGTGCGGTGCCGGAGCCAGCCGAATCCGCGCCTTGCCCAAACGCCGACGCCGTCGCAAGCATCGTGGCGATGGCAACGATTGTCATGGTTCGCATGTTGAGTGCCCTTGGAATGCGTCATGACGGCGCTGACGCTGAAATAGACAAGCTCGGCGGTTCAAGCCGAATGAATCGGGTGGGACCCGGAATCAGCAATTCAAGTTTTCGGAAAAGTTAGCCCTGATAATAGACCATGAGTGTTGCACGCTGATCAAATTGTTATGGCAGCCATTGCACTGCCGCAATAGCTGGGTTGAACTTTAGTGGCTTTTGATGGGGCGCGATGGCGGCTAGTGTGGCTGGTGAGCGCACTCGCCCATCAAAAGCACGCGCCTGGAAAAAACGAGTGTGTCTTCAGGAGTACCCATGTTGTTGACGCGCCGTGAGGCGATTGCCGGATGTGGCGGTGGGCTCGCCATGCTGACGGGACTGCCGGCCTTAGCGCAGGCGGCTTACCCCAGCCGAACCGTCA
>DASYIN010000057.1:0-4190 GCA_035997505.1 Steroidobacteraceae bacterium
CGCCACGATACTCGACCAGCGTTACGGTGCGCTGCAAATAAAATGTCAGCGATTGATCGTAGGTGCGGACACTGTACAGCGGCGCATCCCGTTCTGCCGGGGGCAGCGCCGCGGCCAGATCGATTCCGGAATAGATCGGCGCGATCAAGGATGCGGCCCGGATCAGCAGCAGTACCGCCAGACTCCAGCCCACGCCGAGCACGACGCCGCATCGGGTCACCTCGCGGGCCCCCTGAACCCAGACGAACAGGCCGGACACCAACAGCACCGCGGCCACTTCCCGCGCAGGGTTTGCCAACAGCAAAAAGTAGGGCCGCGCGCCGGAGTCGGGGATGAGCGCGGGCAGCCGAAAAGACGCTACGCCCAATGCCAGCGCAGCAGCCGTCGTCAGAATGCTCGTCACCAGGAAATCGCGCTTCAGGGAAGCGGCGGGCAGCGCCGCGATCAAAACTGCCAACGCCGGTATCGCCGGCAAGATGTACGGCATCAGTTTCGAGTCGGATAAGGAAAAAAATACACAGATGAAGATGACCCAGATCCACAGAAACAGCGTGGGGCGGAATCGACCCCGCGGCGCAGACCCGCCCCAACCGCTCACCACGACCCGCAGCGCCGGAACAGTCCAGGGCACCGTGCCCGCCAAGAACACCCAACCGAAGAACCACCAGGGCTCCTGGCGATCGGAGATCGGCGTCAAATAGCGCGCAAAGTGTTCATGCACGAAAAAAAACTGCAGGAAATCGTTGAGCCGCAGTGCCGCCAGCCAATGCCAGGGCACCGTAATGCCCAAAAATAAGGGCAATCCCAGCGTTAGATGCAGCCTGCGCCAGGGAGCAAAATCGCGCGACCAGAGACTGTAAATGACCAGCACCGCGGCGGGAATCGCCGCGGCCACCAAACCCTTGGTCAGTACGCCGAAAGCGGCGGCAACCCAGGCCAAGAGCATCCACCCGCGCTGCCCCTGCTCGGCGCGCTGCGCCAGCAAAAACCCCGCAAGGCTCGCCGTCATCCAAAAAGTCAGACTCATGTCCAGCGTCATGAGCTGACCCAAGACCACGAACATGAACATGCCGGACAGGATCGCCGCGGTGCGCCAGCCGGACTCGATACCCCAGAAGCGGGCCGTGAGAAATCCTGCAAGCGCAATGCTCGCGAGCGCGGTGAGCGCCGTGTAAAGACGCGCCGAGAACTCGTTGACGCCAAAGAGTCGATAGGTCACGGCCGTCGCCCAATACTGCAGCGGCGGCTTTTCAATGTAGACAAGTCCGTTCAAATGCGGCACCACCCAATCGCCGCCGCTGAGCATCTCGCGCGGAATCTCCGCATAGCGCCCTTCGTCGGGATTGAACAGCGGCCGGCTCGACAGAGTCGCCAGCCACACGAGGCTAACCAGCGCCGCGAGCCCGACGTACAGCCAACGGTCGCGAAAGCTCGACGCCACGCCTTGATTCACGCCGCCTCCGCGCCCGGCGGCTGAATTGCAAGCAACCCCGAGCGCCCCGGCACTTCGCCCATGATGACGGTCTGATCAGGCAGCACTTCTTGAACGGCCAATTCACGAATCCCCGCCATCCTTGAGATCTCCGCGCCGGCGGCCTGCCACTTCCGCAGCAGCGACTCGAAGGCGTTGAGCAGCAGCATCCCTTCCAACTCGGCGTGCAGCGTGAATACCTGCAAACGGCTGGGAGTAGCGGCCGCGTTCTGTTCCGACAATTGAAACACCGCCTCGGCGAGGTTCGACTCCTCGATGCCGTTGCGGCCGAGCAGCTCATCAAAGGTGGGGAGCGTCGTCGGCAGTTGCGGGCAGGAACTGCGCGCGCCGCCGACCAGGGGCCAGAACGGCGTCCGGCCGCGTGTGTCACTGGCGTACGTCAAGCCGTACTCGCGTTCCAACTCCAGCGCGTGCGAGTTGATCTGCCAGCCGGCGGCGGCATGCGATTTGGGATAGAAGCCGAAGACGCGCTCAAACGCATTCATGCCACGCTCGAATTCGAGCCGCGTCCAAGCCGCCGAAGCGTCGGCCACGTAGTCTTGCCAACGCACATGATCGTAGCTGTGCAGTCCCACTTCGAAACCGCCATCCCGCACGGCCCGCATGATGTCGCCGGCTTCGCGCCCGATATCCGGGCCCGGGAGCAACACGCCGTATAACAAGGTTTTCAACCCATAGTGCTTGAGCACCGAGGTGCGCGCGACTTTTTGCGCAAAGCCCTTGCGAAACACCCGGCGCATGGCGCGCCCGGTGTGATCAGGACCCACCGAGAAATAAAACGTGGCATCCACGTTGAGTCTCTTGAACAGCGCGCTGAGCCGGGGTACGCCTTCGCGCGTACCCCTCAAGGTGTCGACATCGACCTTCAGGCCGATGCGCGTGTCATTAAGCATCGCGCGACAACAGCGCCGAGGCAGACGGCAGGGCATGCGCGTAGGAATCGAAGATCGACTTCAGCGCCGTGCGCATGTCGGTCTTCGGAGTCCAGCCCAGTTCCGCAGTAGTGTTCTTGATGGAGGGCAGACGCGCCGGAATGTCCGCATAGCCCTTGCCGTAGTAGTCCAAGGCCGAAATGTCGATCAGCTTGGTGTTGCGCGCCGTGGGCGCGTACTCGGGGCGGGACACGGCGATTTCCAGCATCATTTCGGCAAGCATGCGAATCGAGTACAGGTTGAGCGGGTTGCCGATGTTGTAGATCTTGCCGTCGGCAATGCCGTTCGGGTTGTCAATGATGGTGGTGAGACACTCCACCGCATCATCGATGAAGGTAAAGGCGCGCGTTTGCGTGCCGCCCTCGACCAGCTTGATCGGCTCGCCGCGCACGATGTGCCCCAAGAATTGCGTGAGTACGCGCGAACTGCCCTCTTTCGGATCATCCATGCTGTCGAGTCCGGATCCAATCCAATTGAAGGGACGAAATAGCGTGAACTGCAGCCCCTGCTGACCATAGGCCCAGATGATGCGATCCAGCAGCTGCTTCACGCAGGAGTAGATCCAGCGCTGCTTGTGAATGGGACCCAAAACCAATTCCGAGGTCTCAGGGTCGAACTCCTTGTCACGGCTGGCGCCGTACACTTCCGAAGTCGAGGGAAACACCACGCGTTTTTTGTATTTGACGCAATGGCGAATGATGGGCAGGTTGGCTTCGAAGTCCAACTCGAACACCCGCAGCGGTTCCCGGACATAGGTTGCCGGCGTAGCGATAGCCACGAGAGGCAGGATCACATCGCACTTGCGCACGTGATACTCCACCCACTCCAGGTTGATGGTGATATCGCCTTCCACGAAATGGAAACGCGGATTCGAAAGGAGGGTGCCCACGCGCTCGGACTGCAGGTCCATGCCGTATATGTGCCAATCGGTATGGGCCAGAATGTACTTGCTCAGGTGATGGCCGATGAAGCCATTGACGCCAAGGATGAGAACGTTTTTCAAAATGAACCCCTGCTCGATTACTTTAGCCCAGCGCCAGCGGTTGATCCGACAGCGCGCGCGGCACGGTATTGTGGGCCACGGGCTCGCCATTTGCAGTCAATTGCAGAATTTTAAGGCGCCGGCCGTCGGCGCAGTCGGCGTACCACTCCCCACCGGCGGCATACAGACAGGGAGTCCGGCCGGGGTAAGTCACCGGATGCGTATCCAGGCGGGTCTCCAAGACCCCCAGCCGACATCCATTGACCTCGGTAAAGGCCCCGGGGAAGGGCGGCGCAACGGCACGCACCAGATCATGAATGGCGCGCGCCCCACGGTACCAATCGATGCGCCCGTCCTCGGGTCGGCGGCGCCCATAGTATGAACCCTTGCTCAAGTCCAATGGGCGAGACGCTGCCGTGCCCGCAATCAACAGCGGCAGGCTGCGGCGCAATACCGTTGCGGCCGCGGCAGCCACCTTCATGGAGACCTCGAGCGCCGTATCGTTCTCCAAAATCGGCACGGCCTCCTGATCCACCAGCGCTCCGGCATCCGGCTTTTCCACCATGTAGTGCAGGCTGGCGCCAGTCAGGGTCTCGCCGTGAATAATGGCCCAGTGCACGGGTGCCCTGCCCCGGTATTTGGGCAATAACGAGCCATGGATGTTGAGCGCGCCCAAGCGCGGCAGGGCGAGCCATGCCTTGTCGAGCATGTAGCGGTAGTAGAAGGAGAATACAAAGTCTGGGCGGATGGCTTCGCCTTCCGCGTGCCACACCGGGGTATTGGG
>DASYIN010000058.1:0-3984 GCA_035997505.1 Steroidobacteraceae bacterium
CCAGCTGGTGCCGTCGGACTGGTTGATGTAGCCGCCGGTGGGGAGCTCTGCGCTGCGGTCGAAGACTCCGATGTTGTCCAGTCCCAGGAATCCGCCCTGGAAGATATTCCGGCCCATGTTGTCCTTGCGATTCACCCACCAGGTGAAGTTCAGCATGAGCTTGTGGAACACCCGTTCGAGGAATGCCAGATCGCCTTTGCCGGCATTCTGCTTGCGATCAATCTGATATACCCGCCAGGTTGCCCAGGCGTGCACCGGCGGATTCACATCGCTGAAGGCCCACTCGTACGCAGGGATCTGGCCGTTGGGGTGCATGTACCATTCGCGCGTCAGCAGGACCAATTGATGCTTGGCGAACTCGGCGTCGATCAGTGCAAATGGAATGCAATGAAACGCCAAATCCCAGGAGGCATACCAGGGGTATTCCCATTTGTCGGGCATCGACAGAATGTCGGCGTTGTTGAGATTTCGCCAGTCAGTGTCGCGGCCGCGCAGGCGCGAGTCCGGCGGTTTTATCTGTCCAGGGTCTCCTTTCAGCCAACGCGGCAAATCGAGATAGTAGAACTGTTTGCTCCAGATGAGACCTGCGAAGGCTTGACGCTGCACCAGGCGTTCGTCGGCCGAATTCATGTCCTTCTGCAGATCCGCGTAGTAGGCATCGGCTTCGCGGTGGCGTTGACCTAAGATGCTGTCGAAATCCTCGAAGGGCGAAGCGAATGTGCGCCGCGATAGCCGCAGGCGAAATTCCCGCTTGCCGCCCGCGGGTATGGTGCACTGCTGCCAAACGCCGGCCTTGGTGCCTTTGTGCGCAGGGTTCACGCATTCCTTGCGACCGCTGACGATGCGCTCATGGAAGCCATCCTTGAAGTAACCGGGTTCTCCATAGTTCCAGAGGCGCGGCGCATTCGACTCGTTCTCGGTGTACAACACTTCGGCGTTGCCGTCGAAGTACAAGCGGCTGATGCCCAGGCTCGCCGGCTCCACTGCAATGGCGCCGGCCTCGGCCGCCTTAAGCTCGGGCTTCTCCGCACCCGGCTCCCAGCTCCAGGTATTGCGCAAGACCAATTGCGGAATGAGATGCAGCGCAGCCATGGGACCCCGATTCCAAATCGTCACCTTCATGAGGATGTCGCCGGGCTCGGCTTGCGCGTACTCGACGAATACGTCGAAGTAGCGATTCTCGGAGAAGATGCCGGTGTCCAACAATTCATATTCCGGAACGTCGGTTCCGCGCCGCCCATTCTCGGCGACCAGATCCGCGTACGGAAATGCGCGATGCGGGTATTTGTAGAGCATCTTCAAGTAGGAGTGCGTCGGCGTCGCATCCAAATAAAAGTAGTGCTCCTTCACGTCCTCGCCGTGATTGCCTTCCGCATTGTTCAGGCCGAACAACCGTTCTTTCAGAATGGGATCGGCGCCGTTCCACAACGCAAGAGACAGGCAGACCAATTGTTCCGCATCGGAGATCCCGGCGATGCCGTCTTCGCCCCACCGATAGGCACGGCTGCGGGCATGATCGTGGGGGAAGTAGTCCCAGGCGGTGCCGCTCGCACTATAGTCCTCGCGTACGGTGCCCCACTGGCGCTCACTGAGATAAGGTCCCCAGTGTTTCCAGCCGTCGGGGCCCAGCACATTGCCACGCAGACGCTCGCGTTCGGTGTTCATCCCGGACACTCTAGGCCTTCGCGATCTTGCGCTCGAGGTAGATCCATGAACGCAGTATCTCAGCCACGCCCCAAGCCTGCGCGAAACAGCCGCGCGCAGTGTGAGGTGCGTCACCATCAAATATCTCGCTGACCGTGCCCATGCAGGCGCTGCTCACATGTTGAGCCATGGGATCGAGCAGGGACTGAGCCGCGCGGGCATCGCCGTTCACACGGAAGTGCGCCCGGGCAAAGGGCCCGAGGAGCCAACTCCATACCGTCCCCATGTGATAGGCGGCGTCGCGCTGCCAGGGATCGCCGGTATAGCTGCCGATGTAGCTGGCTTCGGCAGGACCCAAAGTTCTCAGCCCATAGCTCGTCAAAAGATCTCGGCCGCAGCGTTCCACCACAGCGCCCATCTGCGGCGAGGGCAGCGTGCAGTAGGGAAGCGAGATCGCAAGGATTTGATTGGGTCTGACACGATCATCCCGCGCGCTGCCCCCGTCGACGTCGATGACGTCGTACAAACAGGAGCGCTCCGCATTCCAGAAGCGGCCAAAATTCGCGCTGGCGCGGGTCAGAAGCTGCGCACAGAATTGTTTCTCGGTGAGGCTGCGCACTTGGCCGGCAAGCCGCACCATGACGTTCAAGGCGTTGAGCCATAGCGCGTTGACTTCCACGGCCTTGCCGATGCGCGGCGTGAATACCTGCTCGCCATTTTTAGCATCCATCCAAGTGAGCTGTGTCCCGGCTTCGCCGGCAAACAGCAATCCGTCCGCCTCATCGACGTGAATCCCGTAACGAGTTCCGCTCACGTGCGCGTGAATGATGGCCACAAGCGTGGGGAACAGCTCACGCAGCAGGCCCGGATCGGGTCTGGCCTGCAAGTAGTCATCGAGTGCATGGAACATCCATAAGGTCGCGTCGACCGTGTTGTACTCGGGCGCCTCGCCGTTGTCGGGAAAGCGATTCGGCAACATGCCGCCATCAACGAAGGAGCCATAGGTTCTAAGAATGCTGGCAGCGACATCGTAACGGCCGAGCAGAGTCGCGAGACCCGGCAGCGAAATCATCGTGTCGCGGCCCCAGTCGGCAAACCAGGGATATCCGGCGATGACGCTGACCGCGCCGGCGCCCCGGCGCACGATGAATTGGTCGCTGGAACGCGCCAGTGCGCGTATCCACGCAGGCGCGCTCTTGGGTAGGCGTGCGGTCAGGGTTTTCGAATCAGTCTGCAATGCTGCCAATACCTCTGTGCCTGATTTCGCAGGCGAGCCTTCGGCGCTGGCAATCAAGAATAGTTGCCCCTGCGGCGCCAAATCGGCGCTAAAAATTCCGGGTCCCCATAAATCCTCCGTCGCATCGAGTCCGCGTTGCGCTTCTTCGCGATGCCAGAAATTCCAATACCAATTGGGCGCGAGATTGAATTGCCCCTGACTGAGACCAAGGCTGTAGGGACGGGCGCCATCAAACGCCTGAATGCGGCATTGCGCCGCATCGGATTCGATTTTGTAGGGGTGCTCGCCGCGCGATTGACTGTGATAATCGCGATACGTCACGAAGGGTTTCAACTCAATGCGCATGGGCGCGGAGGCGCGCAGCAACTCAAGCATCAAGTAACTCGTATTGGCATCCTGCGCCATGAATATCTGCTGCTGCAAGATCGCATCCGCCACCGCGTAGCGCCAGGTTGGAATGCCGTCGAGTACGGCGAAGGACTCGAGTTGCGTGAATCCTTTGGGGCTCACCGTGCCATCGGCAAACTCGTTGGCGCTGAGTTCAGACTTGGCGCCCAAGTAGTCGACACTGAGGTCGATCTTGGCCACCAGCAGCGTGCGTTGCACCGGCGGAGCAAGGCTCGCCATGAGGAAGCCGTGGTAGCGGCGCGTATTGGCAGACGCCACCGTGCCGCTTGCGTAGCCGCCGAGGCCATTCGTCACCAGCCACTCGTATTTCGACGCGGATTCCCAAGTTCCACATAGTGGGCGCCCGAGGGTACTCATGGCTGCGAACCGAAACCCGCTGCGAACAGCACAGCCAAGGCGTACAAAATGAGTCTCATTGCCTCCATCGTATAACCGTTCTGGCCGGGCAGCGGGCAAATTTGGGCATTTCGGCCGACCAATAGGGACTTTCCGAGTAGAATGTCGGTTTGAAATCACCTGCGGT
The DNA here is from genome assembly GCA_035997505.1 of Steroidobacteraceae bacterium. Taxonomy (GTDB): domain Bacteria; phylum Pseudomonadota; class Gammaproteobacteria; order Steroidobacterales; family Steroidobacteraceae; genus Bog-1198. The sequence continues at coordinate 3,813 of DASYIN010000058.1, forward strand.
GTTGGATGTCCTTCAAGTTCTCTCCCGACGCGATCCCGTTGATTTGCGGATCGGTTGCCTACGACACGATTCTTTTGTTTCCGGACCGCTTTAAAGCCCATATTCTGCCGGACAAGATTCACATGTTGAATGTGTCCTTCTTGGTGCCCGACATGCGCCGCGAATTCGGCGG
>DASYIN010000059.1:0-9282 GCA_035997505.1 Steroidobacteraceae bacterium
AGCCGTCCGACGCTGCTCGGCCGTCAGTTGGTTTGAGGTCATCATGGCGCAAGTTTCAGGGCGCAGCAGCCGCACAGCATCCACGGTTCCATTGCCGAGGAAAATGCGGGCGAAGGCGAGATAATCGTCCAACGTCGACCACAGACCTTGACCCCCGGACTCGAAGGTCATGCCATCAGGCCGTTCGGCGCGCGCGTGCCCGCCGGGCGCCGCGCTCAAGGCCGTCAACTGTCCCTCGGCGTCGAACCCGCAGAGACCCGCGCGGCGAGCTCGCTTCTCTCGAGGAACGTTGAAACCCGTGTCGCGCATTCCCAGCGGCCTGAAGATGCGCCGCTCCAGAACAGCGCCGAGTGATGCATTTTCCAGACGCGCGATGAGGAAGCCGAGCAGGTCCGTCGAGGCCCCGTAGTGAAAGCCGGCCCCGGGCTGATCGATCAAGGGCAGAGTGCCTAGTCGTGCGATCCACTCATCCGGGGCCAGGGAGTTGTCGATTTGGCCTCCGAGGGCTTCGGCGCAGGCGCGCGCAATCGGACCACGATGGAACTCGCCGTATGTGAGGCCCGAGCGGTGCGTCAAGAGATCGGCGAAGGTGATCGGCCGCTCCGCCGCAGCCGTTTGATCCAGCGGGCCCTCTGGATCGCGCAGAACGCGAAGGTGCGCGAGTTCTGGAGCATGGCGCACGATCGGCTCGTCCAGGGCGTAGCGGCCTTCGTCGTAGAGCATCAAGGCGGCCACGGTGGTCACCGGCTTGGTCATCGACGCGATTCGAAAAATCGTGTCCCGCTCGATGGGCAGATTCGTGGCGAGATCTCGGCGGCCCGCGATCGCGGTTTGCACGATGCGACCGTCGCGCCAGACCAGCGCCGCGGCACCGGCAAGTTCTCCGGCCCCTACATCGCCGCGAATCGCCGCTTCGATTGAATTCTGGGGAGACATGATGTGAATAATATAATATAGTTATTAAATAGGTAAATTCTTTTATAGGCCGATGCCGAAGAAACGCCGCAAGTCCTCGCGAGGCAGACCCAAGGGTGACAAACGTGATCGCACGCGGGCCACGCTGCTCGAAGCGGCACGCGCCATGGTGCGGGAAAAGGGCTACGCGCGTACCACGCTCGAAGCGGTCGCGCGACGCGCCGGCATGACCACAGGGGCGATCTACGGAAACTTCAAGAACCGCGACGAGCTGTTCATCGCGCTCGGCGAGACCTACTGGGCGCCGGTGGCGCCCCGAATCAAACCGGGGGCGACATTTGCCGAAGGAATGCGCGCCCTGGCCGAAGCGACGCTTGATGTGGTCCCGGAGCGCACGACGGCGGCGGTGGGACGGTTGACGGGGCTGGCTTACACGCTGACCCACCCCGAGTTGCGCGCTCGAGTTCGCGAGGTTACGGCGGGCAGCTATGAGTTTGGCGCGGAATGGCTGCGCACACTGGCGGATAAGCGCGGGCTACCCATGCCGCCGGAACTCCTGGTGCGCGTGATTCATGCCCTGATCGAGGGTCTGGTGCTGCAACGAATCTTGACCCCGGAGCTTTTTCCCGACGAAGTCTTCTTCGCTGCATTCGAGGCCCTGGCCTATGGGCGCGGGAACACAGCGGATTTCACGCGCCGCCATGAACGGGTAGAATCGCGGCATGACGGAAGAACTCTCAAACCTGGCGACCCTGCGGCCCGCAAGCCCGGCGGACGCGGTTGACCTGCGCCGCATCGGTGCGCACCCGGACCAGTGGTATCCCTTGGCGTGGGCCGATGAACTGAAAACGGGCAAGACCTTGGGCAGGCGCTTCGCCGGCGAGCCCATTGTTCTTTACCGCGGCAATAGCGGCAAGGTGTTCGCGCTGGAGGATCGGTGCGCACACCGTCAAGTTCCCCTGCACTTAGGGGTCGTGAGCGGAGATGACCTCAAATGCCACTATCACGGTTGGGTGTACAACTGCACCGGCAAATGCGTCAACGTGCCGTACCTGGGTCCCGAGCGCTCGCCCACCGGGGTTAGGAGCTATCCCGCGCGCGAGATCGACGGGCTGATTTTCGTTTTCCCCGGGGATGCGACGCTCGCCGAGAGTCGGGTACCGACGAGCCTGGGCTCATCGCAACGCAAAGACTACAAAACCCGCAGGCTCAACCGTGAGGTCGCGTGCCACTACACCTTCATGCACGAAAACCTTTTCGATATGAATCATCAGTTCATGCACCGAAAGCAGATGGGATCGATACGCGCGCGCTGCTTGGGACGCAATCACGGTGAAAACTGGGCTGAAGTGGAGTATAGCTTCAGTCGCACCGAGGGAAAATCATCCGTCGGCGAGCAAGTCATCGTTGACCTCATGCGCAAGCGCGGCGAGGCCAAAAAGGATTTCTCCGATCACATGCGCATTCGCACCGACTACCCGACGCAGAGTCTCAAGGTCTGGGTTGGGCGCGACATCAAGCAATCCGACGCGCCGGTTCTCGATGTTTGGTTGGGCTATACCCCGCTGGACGCGGCGCAGCGAACCAATCGAACCTACGGCTATCTGTCGGTGAAGAAGCCGAGTTTCCCGGGAATCATTCATGCGGTCTGGCCGTTCGTAACCTGGTTCACCGAGAATATTTTCCGCGAGGACAAAGACATCGTTGAATACGAGCAGCGGGCCTACGATGCGCAGGGGGCGGACTGGAACAACGAAGTTTTCCCCCCAATCCGAGATCTGCGCGGCGTGCTGGCGCGCTGCGGCGTGCCGATGAAATAGGCCCGTGCGGCGTCGCCGCTCTACGCGCTCAATATTTCGCTTTGATGACCAGGCAAGATCTGACGTAAAATACGTCTCTGTGATGCTGCTATGCTAAATCCACCACCCTCGCCGCAACCCGTCGCTGCGGCCGCGCGCCCCTGGGACGCCCGCTTGGCGCGACGTCTGGTGATGCCGCTCATCCATAGTTGGGTGACGCCCAATCATCTGACCACGCTGCGTCTGGTGGTCGGGCTGGCGGCCGCGGCGGCCTTCATCCCCGGAAGCTATGTTTGGTCCAATCTCGCCGCGCTGCTGCTGATCGTTTCGAATTTCCTAGATCATACCGACGGCGAACTGGCGCGCATGAGCGGAAAGACCAGCCGTATCGGGCATATCTACGATTTGGCCAGCGACGCTGTCGTGACGATTTTGCTGTTCATCGCCATCGGCATTGGAGTTTCGGCGAGACCTGGAGTGGAGCTGGGGCTACCGCCTGCGATTTTGGGATTGGTGGCCGGTACCGCAGTCGCCCTTATTTTTTATCTACGCATGCGCATCGAGGAGTTGCTGGGCAAAGCCGCGACGCAACAGGCTACGCTGGGCGGGTTCGAAACCGAGGACGTGCTCTACTTGTTTCCCTTGGCGACACTCAGCAATGCGCTGGTGCCCACACTGATTACTGCAGCGATTTGCGCGCCGCTGTTCGCTGTTTGGGTGGTCATCGACTATCAACGGTTGCTGCGTCGGGATCGCCGCATGGCGGCTGGGGTCGCCGGATAAGCGTGGCGGCGACCGCAACCGGAGCCGAGCCGGCCTTAGTCTCACGATTGGACTCCCTAGACTTGCAGGGCCTGCGTCGCGAGTACGCCTCGCAAGGCTCCTTTCTCTATATCAAAGATTTCCTGCCGCCCGAACTTACGGCGCAGCTGGTTGCCGCGGTCGCCGCGGTGAACGGTGCGGTCAATCGCAACTACCTGCCCCGACACAAACAGGGGGGCAGCGTGAGCCGTCACGTCATCGACAGCCAGGCGCCGATCATCGCAGAACTCTACCGTTCAGCCGCGCTCAAAGGTTGGCTTGATGGGCTGACGGGCGAGCGCTTGCAACTCTCTCCGGTCGAGGATCCGCACGCCTACGCATTTTATTTCTATACGCGCGCGGGCGATCACATCGGTTGGCACTACGACACTTCGTACTACCTTGGCCGGCGCTATACATTGTTATTCGGCGTGATCGACGACTCCTCGTGCAGCCTGGACTATCAATTGCACACGCGCGAGAGGGGTGCAACGGTGGAAGCGGGTTCCATCAAGATCCCACCCGGTGGTTTGGTGGTCTTCAACGGCGACGCTTTGCGGCATCGAATCAGTCCCTCTCGCGAAGGTGAAACCCGCGTCTCCCTGACCTTCGAGTACGTGACAGACCCACGCATGCATCCGGGTTGGCGGCTCATTTCCAACATGAAGGATGCGTTTGCCTATTTCGGCTTCCGCCAGGTATTCCATCGTCTGCTGGGCCGGGAATGACGAAGACGGCGAGCTGGCTTCTGAGCATCGGCGTGCTCTTGTTCGTGGCGGTGCTGATTTCGCAGGACCTGCCCGCGATCATCGCGATACTGGCACACGCAGGCTGGGGACTTCTGCTGGTGGCCGCCTTTCACCTGTTGCCGCTCTGGCTCGATGCGGCGGCCATTCGCGTGCTTTTCGAGCCGGGGTCGAGCCGCAGACCGATGAGAGACTCGATATTGGCGCGGTGGGTGGGCGAATCCGCCAATAGTCTGATGCCCGCGGGACAGTTGGGCGGTCCGGTGCTCATGGCTCGATATTTGGCGGGGCACGGGTTGCGAATGGAGGAGGCGGCCGCCGCCATCACCGTCAGCACGACTCTGCAGACCTTTGCGCAAATCGCCTTCGCGTTGCTCGGCGTCGTCGTGCTCGGGACGCAAACCAGTCATTTCTCGCCGGCGGCGCTGCGAACCGCGGCGCTGGTTGCCAGCGCCTTTTTGGCCGTTCAGGTGGGTGGCTTTTATCTGATTCAGAGGCGGGGTCTGTTCAGCAAACTGATGGCAGCGGTGAGACGATTCTCGCGCAAGCGTGATTGGTCCCAATGGGTCGCTCAGGCACAGGCCATCGATCTTGCCGTGCAGGGCACATATCGGCGCAACGGACCTGTAACGGCCAGTTTCCTGCTCAGCCTGGTCGGCTGGATCGTGGGGACTGGCGAGGTTTATTTGATTGCCGGGTTTCTGGGCACGCCAGTGAGTTGGCGCGATGCGTTTGTGCTCGAAAGCTTGGGCCAGGCTATTCGAGGCGCTGGATTTGCCATTCCCGGAGCGCTCGGCGTGCAAGAGGGCGGCTATTTGTTGCTGGCACCCTTGGCGGGACTGGCGCCCGGTTCGGCCCTGGCAATATCGCTGGCGAAACGCGCGCGCGAATTGTTGCTGGGTTTGCCCGGATTGCTGTACTTGCGGTTTGCCAACCGAGAAGCCGCCGCCGCCGCCGGCGCGGCCCCGCCTTGAGTTAATATTCTAACGCTTGATGTATGGAAGGATTTTGATGCGCGCGATCATTCTGGCGGCTGGGCGAGGTATTCGTCTGCAACTACCCGAGGACAGCCAGCTACCGAAGTGTTTGCTGCGCTTCGACGGGATGACTCTGCTCGAGCGGCACCTGAGCATGCTGAAGAGCGCCGGCATCACCGACGTGGTTTTGGCGCTGGGCTTTCGCCACGAGCTCGTGGCGGCGGAACTCGATCGGCTGGCATGGGCGCCGCGCCCGGAGATCGTTCTCAACATGAGTTTCGAGCTCGGCAGCGTGCTGACCGTGCATACCGTCGCTGATGCCATGACCCGCGGCGGCGATGTCTTGCTGATGGATGCGGACGTCTTGTACGACGAGCGCATCCTCTCGGCCTTGGTGGCGGGGAGCCGGCCGGTAAATCGCCTGCTGATCGACCGCGATTTTGAGGCCGGCGATGAACCCGTGAAACTCTGCGTGCAAGGCGGGGTGCCGATCGAGCTGCGCAAGCAATTGGCAGCGGATTTGAAATTCGACACCATCGGCGAGTCGGTGGGTTTTTTTCGCTTCGATCAGGCTGGCGCAAAGCGCGTGGCGGCCTTGGTCGCCGGGTACGTCGAGACGGGACGCGCCCACATGCCGCATGAAGAAGCGGTGCGTGATTTCCTACGAGAGAGAAGCCAGCTGATCGAAGTTGCCGATGTAACAGGATTTCCCTGGATTGAAATAGATTTTTCCAATGATGTTGTGCGCGCGACTCAAGAAGTGTTGCCGCAACTTCAACCGTTATCGAGAGGTGGCCGATGAATACGACGACTCGCCCCGCCGCGGGGTCCGCTTATCAGAGGAGCGCTGGGAGCACCGCGCCAACGCGAAGCGCCAAACTGCGCCAGATGCTGCAGAGCGCCGAACTGGAGTTTCTGATGGAAGCTCACAACGGTCTTTCGGCGCGCATTGTGCGCGAGGCCGGCTTCAAGGGAATTTGGGCGTCGGGGCTGACGATTTCCGCGCAGTTCGGCGTGCGCGACAATAACGAAGCGAGCTGGACCCAGGTTGTGGACATGCTCGAATTCATGGCGGACGCCGGCGACCTGCCCATCTTGCTGGACGGCGACACCGGGTACGGCAATTTCAACAACATGCGCCGTCTGGTGCGCAAGCTCGAGCAGCGCGGCATTGCGGGCGTCTGCATTGAGGACAAGCAATTTCCCAAAACCAACAGTTTCTTGAACGGCGAGCGACAGCCGCTTGCCGACATCGAGGAGTTTGTCGGCAAGATCGCGGCCGGCAAAGATACTCAGCAAGACGCCAACTTTTCGATTGTTGCGCGCGTCGAGGCGCTGATCGCGGGCTGGGGCATGGACGAGGCTTTGCGCCGCGCCGAAGCGTACCGTCTCGCCGGCGCCGATGCGATTCTCATCCATAGCAAATTGTCGAAGCCCGATGAGATCGTGACCTTCGCCAAGGAATGGGCGCGCCGCGCGCCATTGGTCATTGTGCCGACCCGCTACTACAGTACGCCGACCGATGTTTTTCGCCGGGCAGGCATCAGCACCGTCATCTGGGCCAATCATCTTTTGCGTGCGGCGGCCTCCGCGATGCAGGGCGTCGCCAAGGAGATATTCGAGAGTCAGACGTTGGTGAACGTCGAAGATCGCATCGTCTCGGTGAATGAGATCTTCCGGCTGCAAGATGCCGAGGAGTACTCGGCGGCGGAGCGGATCTATTTGTCGAATGCCGGTGCGCCGCGCGCCGCCATCGTGCTGGCCGCGAGCCGCGGCAGCGGGCTGGAGGCGCTGACGGTCGATCGCCCGAAGGTGATGCTGCCCATCGCCGGCAAGCCGCTGCTGCGTTGGTTGGTCGACGGCTTCAAGAAGGAAAACATCAACGATATAACCGTGGTGGGAGGCTACCGGGCCGATGCGATCGATTCGGCTGGGATCAAACTCGTGGTGAATGAGCGCTACGCCGAAACCGGGGAATTGACCTCGCTGGCTTGCGCCGTGGAATCACTTGACTCGGATGCGGTCATTGCCTACGGCGACTTATTGTTCCGCAGCTACGTGCTTCGAGACTTGGTGGAAGCCAAGGCGGATTTTGCCGTGGTCGTCGATTCGTTCATGACGGGCGACAGCAATCTCACGGTGCGAGACTTTGCTTATTGCTCCCGCAGCGACGATCGCGGCCTGTTCGGCACACCGGTCCTGCTCGAGCGGGTCACGAGCGCCGCGGATGAGAAGCGCGCTCCCGACGGTCGATGGGTCGGTTTACTGGGCGTCAGCCGCGCGGGCCTGAGCAAACTCAAAGCCATGATCGCAACGCTGCGCGCTGAAGCTGACTTCGACGAATTGGACCTGCCGGCGCTGCTCAACGCCTTGACGGCCGCCGGTTCGGCCATCGAAGTTGTGTATGTTCATGGGCACTGGCGCGGCGTCAATGATCTGGACGATTTGCGGCAGGCTGTGGATTTTGCTCACGCTCAAGCGCCTTTCGATCGATGATCGAGGCGCGGCATTTCGTCGAGGCAGCGCGCGCGCGAGGCTTTAACTGGTATGCCGGTGTGCCATGCTCCTTCCTCACGCCGTTCATCAACTATGTGCTCCAGGATCCGCACTTACGCTACGTTTCCGCGGCAAACGAAGGCGATGCCGTGGCGCTGATTGCCGGCGTGGCGCTCGGCGGCAGCGCGACTGCGACACACGGCCGCGGCATTGCCATGATGCAAAACTCCGGACTGGGCAACGCCGTCAGCCCTTTGACTTCGTTGACCTGGACCTTTCGGCTGCCGCAATTGCTGATCGTGACCTGGCGTGCTCAACCCGGTATCGCCGATGAGCCGCAGCACGCTTTGATGGGCCCGATTACTCCGAACATGCTCGAGACGATGCAGATCCCCTGGGAGTTGTTTCCAACGGAGACGTCGCAGATCGATGCTGCGCTGGATCGCGCAACAGCGCATATGGACAAAAGCGGTCGGCCCTATGCGTTGGTGATGCAAAAGGGCAGCGTGGCAGCCTATCCATTGAAGGCCGGGATCGGGGCGATCGCGGGCCGCTCAGGCCGGTCGAGCGCCGTGCTGGCGACTCGCGGCGCGTCAGCAGAGATGAGACCGACCCGCGAGGAGGCGTTGCGCCTTGTGGTGGCTCAAACCCCGCCGGCTGCGACGGTGCTGCTGGCATCCACCGGATTTTGTGGGCGCGAACTGTACGCGATAGAGGATCGCGCCAATCATCTCTACATGGTCGGCTCGATGGGGTGCGTGCTGCCGCTGGCGCTGGGACTGGCACTGGCTCGTCCGGACCTGCGCGTTATCGCATTGGACGGCGACGGGGCGGCGCTCATGCGCCTCGGCGCATTCGCGACCGCAGGCGTGTACGGCCCCGGCAATTTGTGGCACCTGCTGCTGGACAATGGCGTGCACGACTCCACCGGCGGCCAAGCAACGGTTTCGCCGCTGATCAGCTTCGCGGAGGTCGCGGCCGGCTGCCGCTATGCCTCGGCGCTGGAAACCGACCAACTTGATCGGATTGCCGCCTGGCTGAACGAACCGGCCCTCGAAGGCGCGCGCTTTGCCCGGCTTTTTATCCGCCCAGGGACGTCCGCCGATTTGCCGCGCCCGTCGGTCACGCCCGTCGAGGTGAAGGCGCGTTTGATGCAGCACATCGGTGCGCCGAGCGGGGCGCACTAGTGCTGCTGCTCAACCCCGGGCCGGTCAGTTTGAGCGAACGCGTCAGACGCAGTCTGCTGAATCCGGATTTATGCCACCGCGAAAGCGAATTCTTCGATCTGCAGGACGAAGCCCGCAGCCGCTTGCTGGCAACCCATGACTTGGATCCGGCGCATTGGGCCGCCGTGCTGCTGACGGCGTCGGGTACCGCCGCGGTCGAGAGCATGGTGGCGACCTTGGTGCCGCAAAACGGCCGGCTGCTCGTCGTGGAGAACGGGGTCTATGGCGAGCGCATTGCGCTGATTTGTGCCCACTATGGCATTGCCCACGAGCGCATCATCGGCGACTGGATGCGCGCGCCCGATTATTCGGCGATCGCGGC
>DASYIN010000060.1:0-26674 GCA_035997505.1 Steroidobacteraceae bacterium
GCCCAAGAGGTTGCCGCGATGGAGAGAAGAATGCTTAAGGCAAGCGCGCGATGCGTCGTTTCTTGCATGAGATCCCTGTTCTTAGGTCTTAAGTGTCAGTCGCCGTAGGCCAGACGGTCCATCATGTCGGCGAATCGCCCCCAGGCAACACGTTTCGCGGATTTGCGATTGTGTCCAGACCAATACAACGACCCGCGGCCGACTTGAAGTTCGCCGGCCTTGATACCGCGCGCGTAAATTTCCAGACGTAAAGCTGATTTGGCTCTGGCAAGATGGAAATTGGCGAGTTTTGCGCGGACCTCGAATTTCTTGACGGACTCGACTTTCGGTACTCGCTTCGCCTTGGCCACAAAGCACCTCTACCAGGTTAAGCAGACTTACTTCGAGTGATGCGGCTCATCGGGGGTCGAGAGCGTCCCGAGCTGCCCGAGCACGGCATCGCGTGTCTGCGCATCGTCGAATTCGATCACGAATTTTCCCGTGCCGTCGGCGCGCTGGTGCAACTCCACGCGCAATCCGCGACCGCGCATCACCTCGCTGATGACCGCGAGTTGCGGAGGCGCCGCGGGTGCGCGCCCGATGCGGGTCTGCGAGGCCTTGCGGACCTGGGACTCGGTTTCGCGCACGCTCCACTGACGCGTCGCGATCATTTGCGCCAGGCGCACGCGCTCCGCATCGTCGGTGAGACCAAGCAACGCACGCGCGTGTCCCATGCTCAGCGCTCGGCTCTCCATCATCGTGGTGACCTCGGCAGGCAGGTCGAGGAGGCGCAGCAGGTTGCTCACCGCCGCGCGCGAACGGCCGATCGCGTGTGCGACCTGCTCGTGCGTGAGCGCGAATTCCTCAATCAGCCGCTTAAGAGCACGCGCCTCGTCCGCGGGGCTCAGCTCCTCGCGTTGAATGTTCTCGATCAGCGAAACCGCGAGCGCTTCATGGTCAGTGAACTCGCGAATGATTACCGGGACATCGGTGAGACCCGCGAGCTGCGCAGCCCTCAAGCGACGCTCGCCCGCCACCACCTCGAACTGATGCGGGAACTCGGCTACCGGCCGCACGATGAGCGGCTGGATGAGGCCGGTGGCCTTGATTGAGGCGACCAGTTCCTCGAGGAGTTCGGGCCGGGATTCCGTGCGCGTCGGCTGCAAACTGGCGCGAATTGCCTTGATTGGGATGGAGCCGCCACCCTGTCGATAGGGACGGCGGGGGTGCGCGTTCAGGAACGCCTGAAGCTCGCTGACCCCATCCGCGATAGCACCCATGCCTCAAGCGTACCGCAAATGGGCGCGAACCGCAGCCCGGGCTGCATTTCCGGCCAAAACCGCCGAAAACCTCGGAATTCTGCAAACTCGACCCCGAGCGCTTTCTGCTGCTTCTCAAGAGGTCAGGCCGGCGAGGCGCTCCATCTGAATTTCGATGCGGCCGTCGCGTTCGCGAACTGCCTGGCGGCCGGTCGGAGAGAATCCGTTGCGCTCATATACGCGCCGGGCGCGGCCATTCTCCTGAATGACATTCAGGCGAACTGACGCAGCGCCCTGCGATTTGGCCCACGAGAGAACCGCCGCTACCAGCACATCCGCGGCTCCCGATCGAGCGCGGGACTCACCCACATCGCCAATAAATGAACGACTGCCGAATCAGCCTCATCGTGCCTGCCATGCACCATGCCCTGCGCGCCGGCAGCGTTCCCAAGAATAAATGTAACGCCCGGCGAGAACCAGCGCTGCCAATCCGCTGTCGATCGGCCTACCTCTGCTTCATAGGTCGAGCCGAAAGCTTCGGGAGCGATAGACAATGCCTGAAGGCGCAATTCGCGCAAGATGGGTTCGTCACCCAGCTCCGCGCGCCGTAACGTCAAGTTTTGATTGCGTGATGCCACTCAACGAAGGAATTTCACGATAACGGCCACCGTCGCTTCGGGTTGCTCTTCCATCAACCAATGCCCGGAGCCGGGAATCACAGCGCCCTGGACGTTCGTGGCGGCAGCACGCGCCACCGTCGCCATCGTGGGCCCGAAGGATTTTTCGCCGCCGATTGCCAGAACCGGCATGTGCAAAGGACCCTTGGCGAGGAAAGCCTTGTTGTCGATGACGTCCTGATCAAAGGCGTGGAACTGCTCGAACCCAGAATGCATGGCGCCGGGAAGAGCATAGAGTTTGGCGTAATGCTGACGCGATGCTTCGTCAAAGTGTTTGGGATCCGCAGAGAACTCGTTCCAGAAGCGATCGAGGTAAATGCGCTCGCGCCCTTTCACCAACCGTTCCATGTCCGGGCCCCCGAAGCGAAAATGCCAGAGCAGTGGACTCTTCAGGATTTCGTCCCAGGGGCCGACGCCCGGTAGCGGCGCATCCATCAGGACGAGCTTTGTCACCCGGTCGGGCTCTTCGGCCGCGAAAGCATAGGCGACCATGTTGCCGATATCATGTGCGACCAGTTCGACTTTTCCGACCTTTAGCGCATCCAGGACTGCTGAGACATCGCGGCCCTGGGTCTTCTTGTCGTAGCCGGCGGCCACGTGTTCCGACAGGCCCATGCCACGCAAATCCGGCACGATCACGGTGTGATCTCCGACCAACTTCGCGGCAAGCGGCTCCCACATATCGCCCGTCTCGCCATAGCCATGCAACAGCACGACCGCCGGTCCGTGACCACCAACCCTGACGTAGATCCGCGCTCCGTTGACGGTGATGGATTGCGTTTTGAATGCACTCGGAAACGGATGGACTGCAACCAGGGCCGATGCAGCCAAGAGCGAAGCCACTAAAGCCACCAAAGCTGGAACGCGCATTTCCGTACTCCCGAGTTTCAAGACTTGATGGAACTCAGGACACTAACCTGAATCGGGAACGTCGAGGGGCTTTCGATGACGCAAGGGATCGTGTTAATGAAACCGTGCGCCCGGTTTTTGCCGGGCGCACGAGCTAAGTCAGGGCGATGAGATATTCGACCCTGGTCCCTGTCATTTTCTTAGAATGTTGCACTCACCCGCACATACCAAAACGCGCCGTTGAAGCCGAACGGACCGCCCGTGCGCGGATAGAGTTCACCGTCCGCCTCTCCGCCGGTCGTGGGATAGATTGGCGAGGCTGCGGTATTGGCAATCTTGTCGGGATACGCGTTGAAAATATTCCGTCCGCCGATCGCTGCCGTGATGTTCTTGAGAATCTGATACCCGAATTCCAGATCCGTCGTGTACTTGGCCGAGAAGAGTTGGCCCGGGTAGTCGTTCTGGTCGCGAAACGTACCGTAGTAATTTTCGCGCAGCACCGTGCGAATCGGTCCCCAGCCGTAGCTCAAATTGAGGTTGGCCCGATTGTTGGGGGCATAGTGCTGGATGTCGATGATGCGAGCCGCACTGATGACGGTGGGATCAAATTTCGTGACGTCGGTCTTGTTGTAGTTGTAGGCAAACGCCGTGTCCAAGGTGCCCGCGATGCCCAGCGACAGCGGATAGCTGATCACCAGGTCCACACCCTTGGTCTTGGTGTTGAACCCGTTGGTAAAGTACTGCACGGTGCCACCGGCACCGATGTAGCCGAGCGCCGGGAGTGCGGTGATATCCGCGTTGGTCACGTTGAACTGCTGCGAGATGCCAATGCGGTCGCGAACCGAAATCTGGTATCCATCAACGGTGACGAGCAGGTTCGGCAGCGGCGTGAGCACGATGCCGCCGCTAAAGTTGGTCGATTTCTCCGGTTTCAGCGGCACGGCGCCGTAGTACTTGGCGTCCACGCTCGTGACCGGGTACGTGCCAATTTGCACCTGGGTCGTGGTGCCGGGGAGGAAGGTGGTGCTCAAAGTCTCGACGTTGTTCTGCCCGGGAGTGGGTGCATGGAATCCCGTGCTCGCGGTGCCGCGCAAGGCGAGCCAGTCGACCACTTTCCAGCGAGCCTGAGCTTTTCCGAGCGTGGTATTGCCGAAGGAGGCGTAATGCTCGAAGCGTCCGGCGAGGCCAAGCGTGAGATCCTTCACGACGTCCGCCTCGACATCCAGATAACCGGCGTAGCTGACCTGCGAGGCATCCACCGGCGCCGAAATGCCGCCGTAGCCGTTGGAAGCAGTCGACTGCGTGGCCGTAATCTGCGTACCCGTGCCATCCAGGGCGGGAGTACATGCACCGCCCGCGCAGTTATAGAGCGGCTGCGAAGCATACGGACCTGAGGCGTAGGAGGCTGCATCGCCGAGCAGCTGCTGATAGTTCTCGTCGCGCCACTCAAAGCCGCCCGCGATTGAAATCGGGCTCGCCAATCCCGGGACCACCCAGGGATAACTTAGGTCGAGATTGAAGTTGTTTTCCTTTTGAATGAACTTGCCGTCATAGAAACTGGTGGGCGATTGCGGCCCCAGTGACGGATTGATGGATGTCCTCAAGGAGAGTGCCACGGAGTTTTGGGCGGTGGTGCCCGAAATGTCGTAGTTGATACCCCAGCGGTTCGTCCCTTTGTAGCCCAAAGCGGCGAAGAACTGCTGCGTCACGTCGAAGAAGCGCGGGGTAAAGCCCGCCGGATAGACCGTCCCGAAATTGAAGGTGTGCGCGTCATTGATGTACCCGCCGGTTGGGCAACCGGTCAGCGTAGGCGTGCAGGGATCCAGAAAAATGTTGTTGAAGGCCGGATGGTTGCCAAAAGTGGTGCCGGTCGAGTCGGTGACGGTCACCGGCAGGCGGTAATTAAAGCTCTCGTTCATCTGAATATTGGCGTAGTTCATGAAGAAATAGACTTGATCGCCGTTGTCGAGCTTGATGCCGGAATTCAAGAAGGTCTTGACGCTGTCGGAGGGCGGCGTTCCCCACTGCTGCACGGGGCCCGGGTAATTGGGCAACTGCGGCGCAAGAGCCGGAAAGAGCTGAGCGAAGGCCAAGGCGGACGGGCGCGTTGGGTTGCGAACCGTCTGTTCGCTCTTGGCCCATTCGGCGCTGATATTCACGAACCCTTGGCTGCCCAATGGCAATCCCACATTCGCCGCCAGTATCCCGTCGCCCCCATCGCGGTCAAAACCGGTCGGAAAGTATTTGCCGTAGCGTCCATCGATCTGTATGCCGCTGGGGCTGTTTCGAAACTGATAGTTGAGAACGCCGGCGATGGCGTCCGAGCCGTACTGCGCGGAGGCGCCGTCGCGCAGAATTTCCAGCGACTTGACCGCGATGGACGGGATCGAATTAAGGTCCGGACCTTGCGAGCCGAACGCCAATTCTGTTTCACCGCCCTGGTAAACCTGCACGAGTGCCGAGCGGTTCATGCGTTTGCCGTTGAGCATGACCAGCATCTCGTCCCCAGGCAGGCCGCGCAAAGAGGGCGATCGCACGAAGCTGGACGCGTCGGAAATGGAGTTCTGTCCCACAATGAAGGATGGCACCAGATTGGACAGCGTATCGAGCATGCTGGCCGCCGGATAATTCGTGAGCTCCGTGCCGGTGATCACGTCGATCGGCGCCGAGGATTCGGCGACGGTGCGATCCAGACGGCGCGTTCCCGTGACGATCACTTCGGCAAGATCATTGGGCGCCGCATTGGCGGCATCGGGTGTGCTTTGCGCAACGGCGACATTCGGAGTGGCTACATATAGCGTAAGCGCGAGAGCCGCCGCGCCGCCGACTATTCCTAGAATTTTCATGCAGGATCTCCCAGTAATGATTGGTGTTTTTGGCGCGGTCGAGGCTTGGGCAAAGGATTGAAAAAATCCGCCCAAGCTGAAGCAAAAGCGCGCCGCCGTGTCCTTACGATCATCGAATGCTCCCTTCAATTCGAAGTCACGCCGTTCCCCACGCGCGCGGCCGTCCAGGCACTGCGCGCCAACACGAATTCGTCTTGTTCATCCGCTGCCAATGAATGGCTTTTTTTGTCTGTCTGGCTTGAGTCTAGGACTCAAGAACGCGATATGCAACCACGCGTTGGTTGGGGATACCAGCTGACCTTGATATATGAAAGCGTTTCCGCTAACGGGCGCGGGCTTTCGTGCGAGCGTGTTTCCTAGTATCCCGCTGCCTGTCCATCGCGGCGCGGATCGCTTGCGGCGACATAGCCTTCCACGGCCGGGTCCCCTAAGCGCCAGATGAATTGGCCGGCGCCGAAATCCTGATAACTATCTTGAATAACTTCAATTTGATGGCCCAGCTCGCGCAGCTCGCTCGTAGTTGCGTCCGGCATCGATGCCTCGACGTTGATCGAGAGGCCCTGATTGAACCGCCAACGCGGCGCATCACAAGCGGCTTGCGGCTGCTGCCGATACAGCAGCATGCGCACCAAGGTCTGCACATGTCCCTGCGGCTGCATATTTCCGCCCATCACGCCGAAGCTCATTTGCGGCAATCCGTCCTTGGTCAAGAATCCCGGAATGATGGTGTGAAACGGCCGCTTGCGCGGTGCGACAGAATTCGGACTCGCCGCATCGAGCGAGAAGGCATGCCCGCGATTCTGCAGCGACAGTCCCCACTCCGGCACCACCACGCCTGAGCCGAATCCCATATAGTTGCTCTGAATGAAGCTCACCATCATCCCACGCTCGTCCGCCGCGGTGAGATAAATGGTCCCGCCCTTGTCTGCATGCCCTTCGCCAAAGGTTTGCGCGCGTGTGGGATCGATGAGCGCGGCCCGTTTTGCCAGATACTGCGGATCGAGCATTTCCTCGGCGGTGCGGCGCATGGCGATGCGGTCCGCCACGTGCGCATAGGTGTCGGCGAAAGCCAGCTTCATCGCTTCGATTTGCAGATGCTGTGCCGCCGCGCTGTCCACCGGATGCGCGGCAACATCCGCATGCTGCAGGATACCGAGCGCAATGAGCGCCGCGATGCCCTGGCCGTTCGGCGGAATCTGGTGCAGCCTATGCCCTTGATAATCCATGCCGATGGGTTCCACCCACTCGGGCGAGTACGCCTCGAAATCCGCGACGCGCATCGAGCCGCCGTGTTTTGCGGAATGCGCCGCCGCGGCAGCCGCGATTTCACCGCCGTAAAAGGCCGCGCCCTGCGTCACCGCAATCCTCGTCAGCGCACGGGCCGCGCCCGGGAATGCGAAGCGCTCGCCGACCTGCGGTGCGCGGCCGATCGGCATGAACACTTCCGCAAAGCCGGGCAGTTCTTTGAGATCCGGCACCGACGCCGCCCACTTCTCCTGCACCACCACCGGGACCGCGTAGCCGCGCTCGGCAATCTCGATCGCGGGAGTGAGCAGATCGCCGAAGCTCAGCTTGCCGAAACGGCGGGAAAGCTCGACCCAGGCGCCGACCGCGCCGGGCACCGTCACCGAGTCCCAGCCGCGCATCGGCGGCGTCGCCGCCTCGCCATATTTTTGGCGAAAATAATCCGGCGTCCAGGCGGCGGGCGCAGGCCCCGAAGCATTGAGCCCGTGCAGCTTTTGTCCATCCCACAAAATACAAAAGGCATCGGAGCCCAAGCCATTGCTGCAAGGTTCCAACACGGTCATGGCGGCGGCGGCGCCGATGGCGGCGTCCACCGCATTGCCGCCCCGCCGCAGCAGCGACAGGCCGACCTGCGCGGCGAGCGGATGGGAGGTCGAGACGACGTTGCGCGCGAACACCGGCAGCCGCAGTGAGGGATAGCCGGTGCGCCAGTCGAAATTCACAGCTCTACTCGGCGGCGACCGGCGCGCTGCCCCCGGCGGCGGGACGGTGCACCAGGAAGCACAGAGGGATCATCAGGACACTGAGCCATGCCGAAGCATAGAACAGGTCCAAGGACGATAAGAGATAACCTTGGCCGATCATCACCTGAGTCATCGCGCCGGCCGCGGCCTGATCGGTCAATCCGACGTGATGCAGCTGCCTCAAGATCACCTGATAAGCCGGCGCGTACTGCGTCACCGCTTCGGCCAGCTGCGATTGATGCAGGGCCTCGCGGCGGTCCCAGAAGGTGGTAATGATCGAGGTGGCGAAACCAGCGGCCGTGATGCGCAGAAAATTCGACAGCCCCGAAGCGGCCGGCACCTTGTGCGCAGGCAATCCATCGAAGGCAACAGCGAGCATGGAAACGAAGAACATACCCATCGCCAGGCCCTGCACCAGTTGCGGCGCCATAAACACCCAGTAGCTCGAGTCAGCGGTAAACTGCGCGCGCATGAAATAAGAGATGGCGAACAAAGCGAAGGAGCTGGCGGCGAGCATGCGCGGGTCGAAACGGCGCATCAATTTGCCCATCATCATGGAGGTGAGAATGGCGGTGATGCCGCTGGGGGCGGATACGAGGCCGGCCCAGGTTGCGGTGTAACCCAAATTGCTCTGCAGCCAGAGCGGCATCAGCACGATGTTGCCGAAGAACACGGCATAGCCCAAACATTGGGCGAGTGTGCCAAGCGCGAAACTGCGTCCCTTGAACAGGCTCAAGTCCACTATGGGATGCTCTTCGGTCAGCTCCCAGATCAGCCAGGCTGCGAAGCCGACGACCGTCACGATGAGCAGCACCACGATCGTCGGCGAGTTGAACCAGTCCAAATCCTTGCCCTTGTCGAGCATGATTTGCAGCGCGCCCACCCACACGAAGAGCAGCGCGAGTCCGATGCGATCGATGGGAATTTTTCGCGTTGGGGTTTCCTGCGACTTCAAATTGGTCCAGCACAGCCAGGCGCAGAATATGCCGACGGGCACGTTGATGAGAAAAATCCACGGCCACACATAGTTGTCGGAAATGTAGCCGCCGAGCAAGGGACCCGCGATGGGCGCCACCAGTGTGGTGATCGACCAGATGGTGAGCGCCAGGGTGCGCTTGGCCGGACCGAACACATTAATGAGCAAGGCCTGACTGCCCGGGATCATGGGACCCGAGACCGCGCCCTGCAGCACGCGAAACGCGATCAGCGAAGGCAGGCTCCAGGCCAGGCCGCATAGTAATGAGGCGATGGTGAAGAGCACGACGGAGAAGACAAAGGTGCGCACCACGCCAAAGCGCTGCATGAGCCATCCGGTCAAGGGCACCGACACGCCGTTCGCCACGGCGAAGGAGGTGATCACCCAGGTGCCTTGATCGGTGCTGACGCCCAGGTTGCCCGCGATGGTGGGAATGGAGACGTTCGCGATGGAGGTGTCGAGCACCTGCATGAACGTGCCCAAGGCCAGCGCCACGGCGGTGACAGCCTTGCGACTGCCGAGCAGCGCCGGCGCGGCACCTATCGTGGCGGCATTCGCGCTCACGGGCGGGCGGCTAGCAGCCGCGCACCTTCTACGGCACGCTTGTTGCGGGCGAGTTTCGCCGGCTCATGCGCCCGCGGTCCGGCATTGTCGGCGATGATGGAGGCGATCAGCGTATCCACGCCCGGATCATCGCCCGCGCTCACCTGTTTGGGCAGCGGCACATTGCGCACGGCGGTCGACATAAGCGGACCCGAGGTGTTGTGCAAATCCACGCGCACCGTGGTCGAGAGCCCGATGCGCAGAGGATGCGCCTTCAGCTCCTGGGGATCCAAGAGGATGCGCACCGGCACACGCTGCACGATCTTGATCCAGTTGCCCGAGGCATTCTGCGAGGGCAGCAGCGCAAAGGCATTGCCGCTGCCGGCGGCGATGCCGGCGAGGCGGCCGTGATACGTGACGTGATGTCCGTACAAATCGGTGCTGATCGTGACCGGTTGTCCGTCGCGCATGCGCTCCAGCTGCACCTCTTTGAAGTTGGCATCCACCCAGACGTTTTCCAGCGGTATCACCGCCAAAAGCGGCGTGCCGGCATCGACCCGCTGGCCCACCTGCACCGACCGTTTGGCAATGACGCCGCTCACGGACGAGGTGAGCTCGGTGCGATGCAAGGCCAGCGCGGCATTGCGCACCGCGGCAGCCGCCGCCATGACTTGCGGATGATTCGCGATGGTGGTGCCGTCGATCTGCGCCACGGTCTGGCTCAATTGTTCCCGCGCCGCGGCGACATTGGCGCGCGTGGTCGTTACCGCATCCCGCGCGTGAGAGAGTTCCTCGGCGGAGATGGCGCCGTCGGCGATCAATGTACCGCGGCGCTGCAAATCATCATCGGCGGTGCGCGCGGCTTGTTCGCGCTGCGTGATCTGCGCGCGCAATTCCTGCCCCTGCGCGAACAGTCCGCGCACCTGGCGCACAGCGCGCGCCAGATCCGCTTCGGCGTTCGCCTCGGCGATTTTCGCATCCGCGGGATCGAGCGTGAGCAGCGGTTGTCCGGCGGTGACGAACTGGGTGTCGTCCACGTTGAGCGACAGCACGGTGCCGGGCACCTCGCTCGTCACCTGCACCACATCGCCGTTGACGTAGCCATCGTCGGTGCTTTCGAAATACCGGGCGTCAAAAAACCAATAGCCGCCGTAGATCAGGCCGCTCAACAAGACCACGGCGCCCAAGCCGAATAGCCCCAAGCGCCGTGTGCGTCCGGGACGTGGGGCGGCGGGAGCAGCCGAAGGAGAGGGGTCGTTGGAGTCTTTGCTGTTCATGGTATTACCCGTGTCAAAACTTGATTGGAATGAGGTGTTGCACTCGCGGCCATGGTGCGCGCATCGAAGCTGCCGCCGATGGCGGAGAGCAGCGTCACCCGCGCGATGGCTTGATTGGCGATGATGTCGACCATCGTTTGGCGAGCGGTGAGGACCTGGGTCTCCGCGTTGAGCACGGAAAGGTAACTCGCAAGGCCGGCGCGATAGCGCTCCTCGGCCAGTTTGTAGGCCGCTTCGTTGGCTTCCAGGGTCTGCTGCTGTTCCACTCGCTCGCGCGCCAGGGCGTCGATGCGCGTGAGCTGATCGGCCGTCTGCTGCACGGCGCGCAGCACGGTGTCGTTGTAGCCGGCGATCGCGCCGTCCAACTGCGCCTCGCTACTCTTATATTGCGCACGCAGGCGTCCACCATCGAAGAGCGGCAGCGAAATCAACGGACCCGCGCCATAACCGCGCGCGCTCCACTGCACCAGGTTGTTGAGGCCAAACGCGCCGATGCCGGCGAGCGCTTTTAAATTGATGTCAGGATAAAACGCGGCGCGATCGGAAAGCCGCTGGGAGTCGGCTGCCTCGATGTTCAAACGGGCGGAAAGCACATCGGGGCGGCGCGCCAGTAAATTGATGGGCAACGCTGTCGGCACGGGCAGCGCCGCGTCAAGATTGAGCACCGGCCGCTTGATCGAGGCGTAGGCATCGGCCCCCTGCCCCGTCAATGCGGCGAGTTCGTGCACGGCCAGGTCCGCCGCGGCCTGCGCTTGATCGCGCGCCACGTGCGCTTGCGGCAGCTGGCCTTCGGCCTGCCGCAATTCGAGCTGGGTGTCGACCCCCGCCGCGACGCGGCGGCGTGTGATGGCGACGATGTTTTCGCGCTGTGCCGCCGAGCGTTCCGCGATGTCCGCCAAAGCGTTTTCGCGATACAGCTCCACATAGGACTGTGCAATGGCCGTGCCCAGCAAGAGCTTCGCGTTCTCGACGTCCAGTTCCGCGGCATGGCTCAACGCCTGTGCGCTATGCACCGCGTTTGCCTGCTTTCCAAAGAAATCCAGGTCCCAACTCAAACTGGCTCCGGCCTGCCCCTCCCAAAAGGAGTGTCCGGCGAGCGGCGGCGGAATGGCAAAGTTCTCGGGTGCGCGCTGATAAAAGGCGCTCGCATCCAAGTTCGCTGATGGAAGCCGCTTCGATTGTGCAATTTGCGAACGCGCCAAGGCCTCAGCCACGCGCGCCTGGGCTTGGGCCAGGTTCGGACTGTCCTTGAGGCCCGCACGTATCAAGTTGTCGAGCTGCGGATCGTCGAAGGATTTCCACCAACCGTCAGGGATGGGTTCCACCGTGGCGCCGCTCAAACCAACGCGAGTCTCCGCGAGCGCTGCAGGGTGGGGGGATTCTTTCGGCGGAAGCACGCATCCCGCCAAGAGAACGCCTAAGAGCAATAGTGTGTTCTTGAATGACATGACGTTACGCCTCGACGGCCACCCTGCTCGGATCGACGTGCGCCTGCAGCGTGGTATTGAGCTTGATCAGCAGGCGCAATAGTTCCTGAACCTCTTCCTTGCTGAAGTCGCTCAAGACTTCGTTGAGCTTGGCGACGACCAAGGGAATGATCGATTCAATCGTCTCGCGGCCGGCCGGCGTCAGCTGCAATTCAACTTTGCGGCGATCGCGATCGCGGCGCGTGCGCTCCAGCAAGCCGCGCTCGGCGAGCTGATCGATGACGCGGGTGAGCGCGCCGCTGTCGTGACGAAATTGCGCGCAGATAGTTTTCGGATTCATAGCGATGCCATCGCGCAGGGCTGACATCACGACGTATTGCACGAAGCTGAAGCCGCGCTGCTCGATCACCGGCTCCATGATGTCGAGCATCAGCGAATGGGCGCGTTTCACCAGGTACCCGACGCTCATCTGCGCCTTGTAGGTGGCGACCTTATAATGCTGCTTGGACATTGAGTGCCTCGGCAATTACTGCTTTGGCAGCTATTATGCGCCGAACGACCGCTGTGTCAATCGGGCATTATAATATTTATAATCAAGTACTTATATCGAAATCAGCCCTTTGTCGGCTGCAAAGCTTTATACCAAAAAAGCATAAGTGAATTCGGAAAGCTCGCTTGTCGGCGCTTGTCGCACAACGGCTGGCGTTGAAATCTGATGGGCAATTCCCTGCCGATGCCAGATCGTCGGGGCATGTCCAAGCATTCAAAACCGCGTTCCGGCCTCGCAGATCCCTCGCGTTTGCCGGCCGTCGATGCCGACGACAAGGACTTGACGGTGGTCATAATCGAAACGCCCAAAGGTAGCCGCAACAAGTACGCCTACGATCCCGATGAGCGCATCTTCGCGTTGAAAAAAGTGCTGCCGGCGGGCATGGCGTTCCCTTACGACTTCGGCTTCGTGCCCTCGACCCGCGGCGGCGACGGCGATCCGCTTGACGTTTTGGTTCTCATGGATGAACCGGCCTTCCCCGGCTGTAAGGTCACGTGCAGGATCGTCGGGGTCATCGAAGGAGAACAGAGCGACAGAAAACAGACGGAGCGGAATGATCGGGTAGTTGCCGTGGAAAGCGGCAACCACAGCTTCGCTCACGTAAAGCGCATCGATGATTTGGGCAAACGCTTTGAGAAGGAACTGGAAGAGTTCTTCGTGAACTACCACCGACTGGGCGGCATGCAATATCGAATCCTGGCGCTCAAGGGCCCGGCCGCCGCCGCCCGCTGCATCAAACAAGCCAGGCGTGCGCGCTAGCGAGGGATCTCGCTCGCCTTGGAGGCCAACCGAAACGCCGACACCATCCGCGCGCGCACGAACTCCTCCATGCGCGCGCGGTATTG
Source organism: Steroidobacteraceae bacterium (assembly GCA_035997505.1). Classification (GTDB taxonomy): domain Bacteria; phylum Pseudomonadota; class Gammaproteobacteria; order Steroidobacterales; family Steroidobacteraceae; genus Bog-1198. Next base: position 13,217 of record DASYIN010000060.1, read on the forward strand.
TTGTCGAGCCTCCTCAGTCTGACTCGGATCATTCGCCAACTGCATCCAGGCGACATAGTCGGACGATTCATCCTGCTGCATCGCTTTAGGCCTTCAGGGTCACGATGCCGCCCATGGCCGGATCGGAGAAGCTGTCGCGACCGGTCTCTACATGACCGGCAAGGCGGTAGCTGAAGCTGGGATCTTCGACCACCGTCACCACCAAATCGTACCAGCCGAAAAACCGCGAACACGACCAATCGTCCTTGAGTTCCTCATCCGGCCGGAGCAGCTCGACCACGTTTCTGCCGGTGTACGCATCGAGCACGACGACCGAGGCTTTGTGCTCGCCGAAATTCCTGATTCGCCAGGTGATCGCGCCACCATCGTCGTTCCGGTAGTTCGATTGAATGTCGAGCGCCGCCGCCTTGGGTCCCACGCTGCCCTTGAAATAGCGCACGAAGCCGTTGGGTCCATACACCGACACATCGTAGGTCGACACAATATTCCACGTGTCGTGCAGCTTCTTGTGCGATTCAACGGTGTAGTTGCGCACCTGGGCGGCGGGGTCCACGGAGCGCACCTGGAACACGACGGTGGCATCGCCCGTGTTGATGAACTCCAATCGCAGCGTGTTGCGCACCGTATCGATGGTGCCGTGAACATTGAGTTCATAAGGCAGCGCGCGGGCCGGCCTGATGCCGTGTTCCTGTTTCGGAACGCCGATCGTCACCCCATTGAGCGTGGGAATGAAGGTGTTGACATTCCCGCCCGCCAGCTCGTTCTGCGGCGGCAGAAATCCGTCCGTGTCCGGCAGATGCACGCGGCTGTTGTTCGGGTTGGAGAAATTGAACACCGAGCTCAGATCGCCCACGACCGCGCGGCGCCAGGGAGAAATATTGGCCTCATGGACTCCGAAGCGCTTCTCAAGAAAGCGGATCACCGAAGTGTGATCGAACAGCTGAGAATTGACGAAGCCGCCCTTGCTCCACGGTGAGATCGCCATGAAGGGAACGCGCACGCCCAGACCGATCGGTCCATTCGGTTGCGTGTTGGTCACCAATTCGTTCTCGATGCTGACCGTCGATGCGCCGTTGGCGCTGGTCTGCGGCGGCGTCGGCGGCACGATGTGATCGAAGGCCCCGTCATTCTCATCGTAATTGATGAGAAATACGGTCTTGCTGAAAACTTCGGGGTTGGAAACCAAGATGTCGAAGATCTGCGAGATGTACCAGGCGCCGTAATTCGACGGCCAATCGGGATGTTCGGTGTAACCCGCCGGCGCCACGATCCAAGACACCTGCGGTAATTTGCCGCTGTTCACATCGCTGCGGAATTGATCGAACAGGTGCTCAGCCCATGCCTGCCAGGCCTGCTCCGGAGCGGTCGCCGCGGGGGTGATGCTCGTAATATTGGTGCCGGTGCAGGCGTTCTGGAACAGGGGCGACGTCGTCGCGGCCGTCGCATACTGATTGAAGTACAACATCGTGTTATCACCAAAGTTGCCGGCGAAGGCGTTGCCGGTACCGTCCCCCACGTCCGGGAAAAAGGTCGTTCCCGCCAGATCCTGGTAAATCTTCCAGCTCACCCCCGCTGACTGCAGCACTTCCGGGAAGGTGTGAAACACGTACGCTGCATTGTTCTTGCCGAAACCGTTGGCCGTCACGGGTCCGCTGCCCTGGCCATCGACGCCGCCGGAGCCCAAGTTACTGACGTTGCCGATGGATCCCGTCCACATGTACATGCGATTGGGATTGGTGGGACCTAAGATGGAACAGTGGTAGCCGTCGCCGACGGTGAAGGCATCGGCCAAGGCGTAGTGATAGGGAACGTCATCACGATTGACATACCCCATGGTGATCGGGCCCTTTGAGGCCGGCCACGCATCGTAGTGTCCTTGATTCCAGGCCCCATGTTGCGAAGGCCATCCGTGATCGGTTCCCGGCAAGTACGTGAGCCCCAAACTCTTCAAGCCCGGGCTGACCTCGGCCGGATTGATGCGGAACGGCGGCAGCACGGGAACGCCGTCCGACGGGCCGCCCAGGTTTCCGAAATCCGGCGGCACCGAGTATCCCGCCGCAATGTTCGCAGACCCCGCCGGCTGCAGGAAGACGGGCACGGAAGTGGTGCCGGTGCCGCTCGCCATCGGCAGATTGATGTTCACCGCGCGTGGATCGGAGAAGCCGCGTACGCCGCGCATGGAGCCGAAATATTTGTCGAAGGAAATATTCTCCTGCATGAGGATCACAACGTGCTCGACATCTTTAATCGTGCCGGTGCGGTGATTGGCGGGGATACCGAGCGCCTTCGCAATGTTCGCGTCCAGCGCGGTTGCCAAAGTCGTCATGCCCATCAACTTGATAAATTCGCGGCGATCGGTGTTTTTCACGGCAATGATTCTCCTAAGACCGAACGCGTTCGGCATTTGAAATTTTTTCAAGCTGCGAGCGACCGCGCGCAGCCGGCAGCAAGATACGCACGCTGTGCTGATGACACTGTTTCAGTTCCATGAACATTTTGTATCGCCGCGCGGAAGCGCGGTCGGCGCGGACTAGAATGTAGGACAACGATGGAAGAGATGAACCGCATCCGCGAGCTCACCCGGCAGCGCTGCTACAGCGAAGCGCTCGCCGCGGCGGATGCCTTGTCGGCGACGCTGCCCAAGAATCGCGACCTCTTGTACCTGCTCGCGGTCAACCAGCGCTGTCTCAATCGGATCCCCGACGCACTCATGACGCTGGCGCAGCTGGAGCGCGAGCATCCAGCCTTGAGCCGGCTGTATCAGGAACGCGGCTTTTGTTTCTTAAGCGTCAGGGACTCAGGGCGCGCCATTGCGGAGCTGCAACAAGCCGTGCGCCGCAACCCCGCGTTGACGGCGAGCTGGGCGGCGCTCGAAAACCTGTACCGAATGACTGGGGATTGGGAGAATGCCGCGGTGGCCGCCGATCAGGTCGCTAATCTCAAACGCCTGCCCGCTGAGATTGTGCAGGCGGGCAGTCATTTCTCAGAGGGTGATTTCGGCGCCGCCGAGACCCTGGTGCGCGCTCACCTGCTCAAGGACGGCGACGATGTCGAGGCCTTGCGCCTTCTCGCCCGGATCGAACGGCAGCGCGATGCGCTGGATGAGGCAGAGCGCGTGATTGAATCCGTCTTGAGGCTCGCGCCCGACTATCGCGCCGCCCGCGTGGACTATGCTGAAATCTTGATTGGACGGGAAAGGCATCTGAAGGCGCGCGAGGAATTGAATGCGCTTCTGCAGCTCGAGCCCGGCAACACCGACTATCGGTCGCTGTTCGCCACTGCGTGCGCCGGATTCGGCGACCACCAGTCGGCCATCGCGGTGTATCGCGAATTGCTGACCGCGCATGCCTTGCCGCATGTACACCTGCTGCTCGGTCATTCCCTCAAAGCCTTGGGGTCCCAGTCCGAATCCATCGAGTCCTATCGTGCCGCGCTGAAAGCGCGGCCGGACTTCGGTGATGCCTATTGGAGTCTGGCCAACTTAAAGACCTACCGCTTTTCCGATGACGAAATTGCGCGCATGCAAGATGTGCTGACCGCATGCGATGAGACCGATCGCCTGCATTTGCACTTTGCCTTGGGCAAAGCGCTCGAGGACCGAGGCCGGTACGAAGAATCCTGGACGCACTACACCTACGGCAATGCGTTGCGACGCGCGGCGAGCCGTTATCGCCCGGAATTCGCCGAGATCAATACGCAAAGACAAATCGAGGTGTGTACGCGGCAGTTCTTCGCCGAGCGCGAAAGCGTCGGCGCGCCCGATCCCGCACCGATCTTCATCGTCGGCCTGCCGCGCTCGGGTTCAACGCTCATCGAGCAGATTTTGGCTTCACACTCATTGGTCGAGGCCACCCAGGAGCTGCACGACATTCCGCGCATCGTCCAGGAATTGCAGCACGGCTCCGATCCGAGTGATCCCAAGTATCCGCTCGCGCTGCGCGATCTAGCCCCAAGGGATTTACGCAAACTCGGGGAGCGCTATCTTGCCGAGACTCAGGCTTACCGCACTCGAAAGCCGGCCGCGAGGTTATTCATCGACAAGATGCCCAACAACTTTCGCCACATCGGTCTCATTCACCTCATGTTGCCGAACGCCTGGATCATCGACGTGCGCCGGGAACCGATGGCCTGCTGCTTTGGCAATTTCAAGCAGCTTTATGCCAGCGGCCATGACTTCAGCTACGACCTAGAATTCATCGCGCGTTACTACCGCAGCTATCTTCAATTGATGAACCATTGGGACATGGTGCTGCCCGGCCGGGTGCTGCGCGTTTTCCATGAGAACGTCGTCGAAAATCTTGAAGGCAGCGTGCGCCGCCTGTTGGATTTCTGCGGTCTTCCATTCGAGCCTGCTTGTCTCGAGTTTCACAAAACCGCGCGCGCTGTCGGCACCGCCAGCTCGGAGCAGGTCCGCCGACCCATCAGCCGCGACGGACTCCATCAGTGGCGCCGCTACCGGCCCTGGCTGAATCCGCTGGAGGAGACGCTGGGCGATGCGTTGATCCACTACCGTAGTCAGCCATCCGCGGCGAGCGCGGTGGCGTCGCCTGACGCTGCTCCGCGCACAGTCTGCGCAAAAATTCCTGCCAGCGGCTGAACGGCGCGAAGTACGCCTCGTTCTGCACGGAAAGCATCCTCATTAGTCGCGATCTCCGAAGACGCGAGCCGCACCCGTGCCGAGCCAGCGGCCGGTGGCTGCGGGCAAGCTGGGCCCGATGCGGACCAGAAACAACGGGCTGAGGCACGCCGGCGGCAAACCGTCGAGTTGTCCGCGGAAGTGTGCGTTGCCCTCGGAACTCAGTTTGACCTCCGCCGTGTCGATGATTTCCTGGTTGCGGGTACCGGCATTGCACACCAACGTTCCATTGAGCGTGGTCACCGGTCCCGGCGTACCGCTCGCGTTGCCGCCCACCAGCACCAGACCCTCGACGTCGAAACTGGCGCGACCCGTCAGAAGATCGATACGAGCATGGCCGTTGCGAGTGGTCCACGGACCTGCTCCCGCATTGATGCCGGCGACCGGGTTGTCGACATTCGGTGCGGTGATGACGCCGACGATCCGCTCCCAATGCACGATTGACTCGTCGGACTGTTGCGCAAACAAGGCGGCAGGCGCCAGCAACAATGCCAGCGATAGAAACTTATTCATCGAGATCTCCTTCCCAAGTGCATGAGTGTCTGCGCCGGTGCCCGCTCACGCGAAGGTCCGACCGCCCTTGAGTGCCGCCAATGAGTCGTTAGGTTCAATCTCCCCAGGGAGATCGCCAGACGCTGCCGTTCCGGCGAGCAGCGGCAAGAGGGTGCGCATTTTGGCGCGCGCGTGAAACATGCGCGTCTTTACGGTATTCACCGGGCAGTCCATGATCTGGGCAATTTCCTCGCAGGAATGACCCTGGCCATAAGCCAGTTCCAGCGTGAGGCGTTGATCGGTGGAAAGCTGCTGCATCGCGAGAGCGACCCATTCGCCCGTCTCCGCGGCGCGCAGCTCGTCCGGCGCCGCCAAGCACTCGTTGTCAATCGGCACGGCGTTAAACAGCTGGTGACCCCGGCGGCGCAGGGTCTTGAGAGCACGCCGGTACGCGATCCCCAGGATCCAGGTCGACGGTTGCGAGTCGCCGCGGAACTCGCCCGCCTTGCACCACACCACATACATGGTGTCGTTGATGACCTCCTCCACCAAATCCTGGCGTCTGGTGAATCGCTGCAGAAAGCTGGCCAGCCGCCGGTGATAGAACAAATAGAGTTCCCGCAGGGCTTCGCGATCGCCCGCCGCGACCTTGTCCAGCAAGGCACGGTCGGTCTGGTTTCTGGGAGCGGCGTTCATGCTGAGACGATACGGGCCGAAACCTCGGCGCGAATCGGTCGAGCTCCCCATATTTCTCTGGATCGACCCCTATTTAGTGGGGCTAGTGCTTGGCCGCCCGGAGCGGCGTTGGCGAGGCGCCCAACCCCAGCCGGTTGGCCACCGCGGCCGCTTCGCCGCGGGAGCGCACCTGCAGCTTCTCGAGCACGGCGGACACATGGTGATCGACGGTTTTTTCCGTCACAAACAGGCGTCCGGCGATCTCGGCATTGCGGCACCCCTCTGCCAGCAAGGCCAGGACCTGCAATTGCCGCCGGGTCAATTGGTGGGGATTTTGCTTGGTGCGCTCATGGCTGCCGCGCGGAATGTTGCGCACCCCTTGCTCACGCAGCTTGCGGCGGGTGATCCCGGCCATGGGCGCGGCGCCCAAGCCTTCGAAGATCTGCAGCGCCGTACGCACGGCGCTCTCGTTCTTGCACTCGGCCAGCGCCAGGGCGCGCTCATAGGGGCAATTGATCGCCTCCCACGCCGCCGCCGCGCCTTGCCAATCGCCGGCGATCTGCAGTGCCCATGGCTCTGCGATGTGCTCGGTCGGCTCCTGGAGGCGACCGGCGCGCCACAGCCAAAACGCCAGCTCCCCCTGCATCCAGCTGTCGGAAATCTTGCAGGTCATTTTGTAGCCGCGCCGGATCTCGTCCAGAGACTCGGCGAGGGTACCGTCGATCCAGGCGGCTTCCGCGCGTGCGGCGACGACCGGCGCAATCCTCTGCACCTCGCCGCTGGCGAAGGCGAGCTCGGCCGCTTCGTCCAATGCCTTCGAAACTCCCGGGTCGCCGCGGCGCAAGCGCACTCGCGCGAGCACCACCAGAGCCGGAATCCGGGCCACCGCCGCAATCTTGCTGTCCTGACTGATCAACTCCGCGGCTTCCGCGGCGGCGTCCCACTCGCCCTGCGCGAGCAATGTCTCGGCGCGCGAGGCCGTCATGTAACGCACCCAGGCGTAAAGGTCGCGTTTCTCGCAATAGGCGATGCCTTCCTTGAAGTAGTGTCTCGCCCGGGCGAAATCGCGCGCGCGGGCGGCGCTGGTGGCCAGGTTGCCATAGGCGCGCGCCGCGTGTTCTTGGAAACTGCTGCAACCGCCCGCCAACGCCAGCGCGAGACTGCGCTCGAGGTCCGCTCGACCGCTCGAGTCTTGTGCCGCAAGCTTGGTAGTACCGACATTGTTGAGCGCGTGACTCTCGATTTCCGTGTCGCCCAAGGCGCGGGCGAGTGCCAGCGCCTTGCCGCCGGCAACGATGGATTCCTCGGGTTCGTCCGCGAGCATGTGCAATTGCGACAGATTACTGTAGGCCATGGCCAGTTCGCGTCCGGGGGCAAGCGGCTCGAGAACGGCGACCGCCATGGCGGCATAGCGATCGGCCGCCACTTTGTCCGTGGTGAACCACGTGAGGCGCGACAGCCAGCGCAGGCAGTCGCCTTCCTTGTAGGGATTGCCGGCCGCTTGCCACAGCGCCAACGATGATTCCGTCGCGCTGATAGCCTCGGTGATTTGACCGGTGAGATAACTTTCGTAAGATAGTCGGTCCAGCAGCAGCGCCTTCTCTTCAGCACTCAACGTCGCAGCGTGGGCCAACGCCGTGGTCAAGTGCGCGGCGACCTGCCGGTGCGCGCAGAGGTTGAGCGCCTCGTCTGCTGCGACGGGGGCGAACCGCAGCACCGCGGCGCTGTCGCCGGCGCGATCCGCATGATGGACCAGTCGTGCGGTTTGCAGGGCCGCCGGCGCGTGCGCCTGCAATGCTGCCAGAATTCGCCCATGCAACTGCTGTCGAACCGGCATGCCTAAGCTATCCTCGACGGCGTGACGCGCGAGCTCGTGGCGAAACGCGATGGCGTTGTCGCGAGCCACCATGCCCGCGGCGAGACATTCCTCCACGTCGCAGGCATCGGGAGGGAGGATCGCGTCCAGCAGCCAGCGTTCGAGCTTTCCGGGCGCGAGCGCCGCCAGGTTCGCCACCCGCCGCGCCGATTCGGACAGGCGCGAAATGCGCGCCAGCACCGCATCGCGCACCGTTGCGGGCACTTCATGATCCGCGACCGCGAGCGCCTCGGTCACGAAGAAGGGATTACCGCCCGTGACCTTGCATAAATCCGTGGCCTCCCGGCCGACGCGCAACGCCATGGTTTGCACCGCGCTCTCGCTCAAAGAAGGCAGGGAGAGGCGCCTCAGCAGCGCCACCGGCAAGTCGCCGATGACCGAGCGCAGCGGATGATGCACGCCCACTTCATCGTCGCGATAGGAAATGATCAGCATCACGGGCAGACGCTGCATCCGCCGGCCCAAAAATTTAATGAGGTCCAGAGTCGCCTCGTCCGCCCAATGCACGTCCTCGAAAACCACGATGGTGGTCGTAAGGCCCTGCGCCAGGTGATCGATGGTGGCGTGAAAAATAAGGTCGCGGTTGGTGGCCGCTGCGATGATCGCCGGCAGCCCGCCTCCGGCTTGGCGGGCGATATCGTGCAGGGGCGCGAGGGGATGCGGCGTGAACAAGGCTTCGCAACCGCCCCAATAGACTCGCGCGGCCTGGCGGCGCTGCGTGGTGAATTCCTGAATGAGCGCCGTCTTGCCGATGCCCGCCTCGCCCGAGACCAAGGCGATGCAGCCGCTTCCCTGGGCGAGCCCGGCGAATCCCGCATTCAACGCGTCGAGATATATTTCTCGTTCAAGCAGGTGCATAGGAACAGGTGCTCCGGGACCGCGGCGACCGGCGCGTAGTGTAGAGCGTTGCCCGCCGGATATCGACCGTGCACTTAGATCTTGGGGGCATATCCCCCATTAAATGGGTATCACTCCCGATTTGCGGGCATTTCGGCCGGCTTAGCCTGGGATAGCCCGATTCATGCGAGGAATTCCCCATGCCGCGATACCTGGTCGAACGATCCTTTCCCGACGGCTTGCAAATCCCGGCCGACGAGGCCGGCGCGCGCGCCTGCCTGGCCATGATGGAGTGCAATCTTCAGGAACACGTCTCCTGGCTGCAGTCCTATGTCAGCGTGGACAAACGCCGCACCTACTGCATTTACGACGGTCCGTCGCCGGAAGCCATTCGCCGCGCGGCCAACCGCAACAAACTGCCGATTCACAAAATCACCGAAGTCAGTGTGTTGGAACCTTACTTCTATCGTTGATTCGCGGGCGCTCTCATCGACAACGCAACGCCAAACTGATCGCGCCCTCATTGCGGTTGGTCGCAATGAGGGCGCGTCAGAGACGTCTGGTTTTCGACTTGAACCGGCGGGTCAGTTGTTCGGCGCACCGCTCGCGATCCACGCCTTGATCTGGTCGATCGTGGCTTGATCGAGGAACGGTCCACCCAACGGCATCCGCGATCCGGTGATGCCTGCCAGGCCCTCGAGCTTCTGGATGAGGTAGCTGTTGTCGGGGTCGCCCGCCTTCACGCGCCGCAGCGCCGGCTGCTCAAGGCTTGCCACGCCGACAATCGCGGCGAAGCTGTTGCCGGCGGTGAGATTCTGCGATCCCGGCAGTGCACCGCCCGGCGGGTTGCTGCCGTTGTGACAACCCGAACACTTCGGCGTGAACACGGCCGCTTGAATTTGCGACAGCGTGACCGCAGCCGGTGCGGGAGCATTGCTCACCACGACATCGGCCGCGATCACGCCGACATTGCCGTCGACATCGGTGGCCTTGGCATTGACCGCCACCGTGCCGTCCGCGATCGTGGTCGTATCCCAAGTCGTGGTAAACGGCGCGGTCGTGACGCTACCGAGCGAGATGCCGCCGGCGAAAAATTCCACTTTCGCGATGGCGACGCTGCTCTGCACGGTTGCCGAGACGTTGACCGTTCCGGACACGGTTCCGATGGGCGCGGTGAGAGTAACGACGGGCGACGCGTTGAGAACAGGCGCCCCGCCCGCATCGATGCGTCCGAACTCACCGTTCACCTGATCGTTGACGCCGGCGGAGAAAAACAGCGTGTTGTGCGGCTGGTTGGCGGCGTCGTTGCCAAACGCGATGCCCCACAGGCCGGGCTGCGCGAATGCGGCGCCGTGCGAGTCGGTGACCGCGCCGATGGAAGCACCCGTGCCGGTCGCAAAGGCATTGATCTTGCCGTCGCCGAAATTGCCAACCAGCACCGCATTGCTCAACGTACCAAAATCGGCCGGCGCCAGCGCCACACCCCAGGGAGCGTTCAGAACCCCGCCGGTGGTGACCAAGCGACTGACGAAGACGCCGTTGGTGTCGAAGATGTCCACGAGTCCCAAGCCCGCCCCGTTGGTCTGATCACGGTTGTCCGTGCCGTTCTGCTGCGCGTAAGTCACGTAGATCTGAGTCGCAGCGGCGGCGCCGGTATTGAGGGCCTGGATGCCGAAGGGCGCGTATCCGGCCGGCAGCGTCGGGTCGATGAACGGAAACACCGTCGCAGAAGCCGTCTGCTTGGTGAAATGCGTATCAAACACATCCACCTTGTTGCCATGAAAGTCGGTGGCGTAGAGGAAATTGCCGGCGCCGTTGCTCGCAATCGCGAGTCCCTTGTACACCGCACCGTCCGGGGCCGTGAAGGCCGTGATGGCGTGTGTGCGATCGACACCCGGCGACCAACCGGCGATCATGCCGCCCTCGCCGGCGAAGATGAATTTCGACGCGCCCGAGGCCGTCGCGGTGACCACAAAGTCAGTCGAGGCATTGAAGACAACGCCGGTGGGATTGAATGCCGTGCCAGCCGCGCTGGCCGCGAAATTGACCACGAGCGGTGCGGCCGCAGGCTGCGCCTTACCGTTGCCATCGTACTGCGTTGCCGTCGCACTGCGGTTGTTCGCGACCCAGATCGCTGTCGTGGGTCCGAAGGCGATGCCCCACGGATTGACGAGGTGCGCATCGGTGGTGAGCGCCGCGGTGCCTGCGGTATCGGCCACCAGATTCGTGACGGTAAACGCGGTCGGCGCGGTGACGGTCAGGGTCGCCGATTTCGCGGCGCTGCCGGCGTTCGCACCGGTGCAGGTCAGCGTGAAAGTGAGCGTCCCCACCGCCGTCGGTGTCTGCACGCTGGTACCGGATGCGGCTTGATTGCCGCTCCAGGCGCCGCTCGCGGTGCAACTGCTGCTGTTGGTCGACGACCAGGTCAGCGTCGCACTCTGCCCGAGCACGATGCTGGTCGGCGCAACCGACAATGCAGCGGTCGGTGCCGGCGCCGTGCCGTTGTAGCTGCCGCCACCGCCATAGCCGCCGCATGCGGCGAGCAGCACTGCGAACAAGGTCGCTGCCGCAAAGCGCGCCTTGATTAAATTCTGCACAATCGTCTGCATGATCGGATCCTCATCTGGTGAGATGCACGCCAACGAGCGTGCTTGCCGTGATGAGTGACGAGCGGGGTGGTGGAAGTTTCGGCGCGGACTACAAAGATAAATCGAGGGTGCGTTGAACCGAAGTGCGCGTTCGCGGCACGCGATCCATGATTGTAGGCTGAGGATGACGCGGCCTCGCAGATCATTCCGATAGTGCTATCCGCGCCGTGCGAAGAACATCCTTGGTTTTGCAAAGGGGACTTCCGATGCCCTCACCCGTCGTTGTCGCCGTGATCGTCGGAAGTTTTCGAAAAGGCTCCTATACCCGCAAAATCGCCCGCGCCATCATCCAGCTCGCCCCGCAATCCCTAAGGTGCCGCGAGGTCGAAATCCGCCAGCTCGAGATGTACAACGAAGATCTCCGACCGCACACCTCCGGCATCCTGGAAACGCTTTATACCGGCCTGTCTCAAGAACGCGCTCGATGTGAGGTCGCGCCCGCAGGCCGGCATCGTCAGCGTGACGCCCTATCAGATGGGCGCCATGGCCGCGAATCACGCCGTGCGCCAAGTGCTGGTGTTCCTCAACATGCCGGCCGGAAGACCCGCAAATTCCTGGCGGACTTCATGGTCACCTTCGAACGTTGGATCGCCAGCGTGACCAAGAGCAGTAGCTCGCAAAGCTCTTAACAGCGAGCAAACATGCCAGCAAAGTTCGACCCCGACAGCAAACCCGCCGCCGGCAATATCCAAGACTGCCGGCGCTGCGACTTGTGGAAGCACGCCACGCAGGCCGTCGCGGGCGAAGGTGCGGCGCACGCGAGAATCATGCTGGTCGGCGAGCAGCCGGGCGATGAGGAGGATTTGCGCGGCCATCCGTTCGTGGGACCCGCAGGCCGGGTACTTGATCAGTGCCTGGAGGCGGCGGCGCTCAACCGCAGCGAGGTGTTCGTGACCAATGCGGTCAAGCACTTCAAGTGGGAGCCGCGCGGCAAGCGCAGGCTGCACAAAAAACCTGACCTGCGGGAAGTTGACGCCTGCAATGTGTGGTTGCAAATGGAAATTACACGCGTCAAACCGCATGTGGTGGTGGCGTTGGGTGCCACGGCGCTGCGCGCCCTGCTCGGCCGCACCCTGACCATCGATGCCGCCAGGCGCCAATCATTGCAGCACGCTGCAGGCATGGTGCTGCTCGCCTCCTATCACCCTTCTGCGATTCTGCGTGCCGAGGGTGAGCGCGCCGTGCAATTGAGGACCGCGTTGATCGAGGACCTCGAGCGAGCTCGGGCCGTGGGATCTGTATCCGCACGGCGGAGATAGAAAAAAAATACGTGTCCGAAACGCAATTGCTTTGACCGCATTCGTTCGGGCCATTACCCTCCTAGGCAAATCCAGGTTCCGACAAAGGGATGAACCGAATGAAATCTGCCGCGCATCTACTCGCCGCTGCTCTGCTTCTGACCAGCTGCACCGATATTGGCGAAGTTACGCAATTTGCGGAGTCGAGTCAGAAAATAGGCGATTCGTTCGCCGACATGGCCGCCGAAGCCGAGCAGGGTTGTCTGCGAGCCAACAAGTTCGTGACCAAACAAAACCCCGTGACCCCGTTGAACTGCGACTGGTACGTCAAGGTCAACCCTTCCCTGGTTGCGGTCAGTCACGTGCTTTTCACCTACATCGCCAGCCTGGGTCAGCTGGCCTCATCCGATACCAGCCAAGTTGGCGGAGCGTTGGACAATGTCTCGGACAATCTTAAGAAAGGCGATCCCAATATCTCGGACGACAGTCTCACGAAGGCGTCCGCCGCGAGCGGCCTCGTGAAAGCCATCGCAGAGGTGTGGGCGAGCGGCTACCGCCAGCGCAAAGTGGCGAGCATCATCAAGGAAAACAATGCTGCGGTTGGCCGCGTAACGGATTTTCTCTCCGAGTACGCCGCCGATCAATTTCGCCAAACGCTGAGCCATGAAAAGGAATACGAGGCGATTTACTGCTTGAACTCGGCTTCTCCAGATCGGGAACCCGTGGCAACCGCACTCCTGGACAAGATGTGCGTGCGCGATGGAGCGCAACTCGACAAAAAACTGGAGGCCATCAAAGCGTACCAAAAAGCCTTGCACATCATAAGGACCACTCACGAAAAACTTGCCCAAGAAGCGGACAAGTGGGACATGAAAGAATTGTCCAAGGATCTGGGCCCGAGCATTCGCGACCTCACCAAGGCCGCTTCCACCGTCAACAAAGCATTCTAGGAGCAAGCCATGGACTGGACTCCCCTCGATCTCAAGAATCTCGCCGCCCTGTTCGACGACATGGCCGACGCGGTGCTTAGCTGCCGACGGCAGAATGGGCCAAAGT
>DASYIN010000061.1:0-3782 GCA_035997505.1 Steroidobacteraceae bacterium
GCTCAAAAGGCCTGACGCGCTAACAGTAACATTTTCCTGCAAAACTGCGAGAGGGACGCTTTCGTCCACCACGATGGCCAAATCGCGCCGCACACTCGGGAATTTTGATATCTTTTGATATTTCAACGTCTTTGCCATGAATGCTTGACCTATTTCTAACTCAAATATAAATGCGCTGGTCGGCAAATTGAGCGCTTTCACGATCTGGGGGTGGATCTCGCCCAGCCAGCCAACAGGCGTTGCATCCCGGTAGATTCGCGACGCGCGGCCGGGACGTAAGATGGGCAGCGCGTCGGGAACAAACCGCACGCTCGCCTCGTCGCCGGTCAGACTCAGCACGTTCATGACGTCGGCCTTTACATCATAGAAATCCACCGCCTCACTGGCACTGCCCCATTGCTGCGGCCAGCGCGCGCCGGTCGCAATGCCCGCGAGCGTGTCGATCTCGCGAAACTCGCCGCTGCTCGCGTCTTTCGAGCGCACAAATTTGCTGCCCATTTCGAATAGGCGTACTCGCGACTGCTGCCGCCTCAAGTTTTCCCGACATGCCTGAATGAGACCGGGCCACACGGACACGCGCATCTCGGCGAGGTCGGCGGAAATCGGGTTCGTCAGTTTGAGACTGGCCGTATCCGGAAACAAGAGTTGCTGAAGCGTCGGATCCACAAACGCATAGCTGATCATCTCGCGATAGCCTCGATCGGCCATCGCCGTGACCAGCCGGTCGCCGGGTACCTGCGCTTCGCTCGCGGTGCCCGCAATTTGCGGCGCGGTGGCGTGAATCTCAGCAATCTTTTCGAAGCCCCGGAGGCGCGCCACCTCCTCGATGAGATCCGCTTCGATACGGATGTCGAAACGATGCGCAGGCTTCAGTGCGCGCCATCCGCCGGACATGGCTTCGACGCGCTCACTGATCGCCGCGATGACGCCATGCACCTCCGTGTCGGGCACCGGCGCGCCAAGCAATCGCGTGACACGATCGCGGCGCAAAGATACCCAGTGATTTTCCTGTCCCGCGCCCGGGAATCGGCTCAGTTGCACAGGGCCGGGTGCGCCGCCCACGCACTCAATCAACAATGCCGTCGCCCGCTCAATGGCGATGGCCGCGAGGTTCGGATCGACGCCGCGTTCGAAACGTTGCGCCGCATCCGTGAAGAGCCCTAAGCGGCGTGCGCGACCCAACACGCTGTCCGGCGTGAAGTGTGCCGACTCCAACAACACGTCGGTCGTGGAATCTGAAATGGCGGTGGCCCGCCCGCCCATGATCCCGGCCAGCCCGACGGCGCCGCCGGCGTCCGCGATCACCAGAAATTCCGGGTCGAGCTCGTATTCCTTATCATCCAGCAACGTGATGCGCTCTTTAACGTTGGCCATCCTCACCACAATACCCCGGCTCAGCTTCGCAACATCGTAAGCGTGCATCGGCTGGCCCAACTCCGTCATGACGTAGTTGGTGACATCCACGATGGCGGAAATGCTGTTGATGCCGACGCGGCGCAAGCGCTCGCGCAGCCACGCGGGGGATTGTGCACTGGGCTTCACCCCCCGAATCACCCGCGAGGCAAACAGCGGGCAGGCCGCCGATTCGAGCGACACCGGAAATACCGACTTCTCGCTGGCTTGAACGGGTTTCGCTTCGTATTTGAGATAGCGGCGGGCGCCGGCGGCCGCGTAGTCTCGCGCGATGCCGAACACGCTCATGCAATCGCCGCGATTCGGCGTGGCATTGATCTCCAGTACGGTGTCATCCAAATCCAGCGCTTCGCGCAGATTTTGATTCAGCGGCAGCGAAGCCGATAACTCCATGATGCCATCGTGCTCCTCGCCCAAACCCAGCTCGCGCGCAGAACACAACATGCCGTTCGACTCGTGACCGCGCAATGTGGCGCGTTGGATGGTCACGTCGTTCGGCAGCTGCGCGCCCACCTGCGCGACGGCCACTTTCAGACCCGCGCGCACATTTTTCGCGCCGCAGACAATCTGCAGCCGATTGTTGCCGTCGGTGGTGACCTGGCACAGCGATAGCTTTTCAGCGTCGGGATGGCGGCCGGAATCCACCACTTCGCCGACCACGACGCCCGAAAAAGGCGGGGCAACCGGGCTCATGGATTCGACCTCAAGTCCAGCCATAGTGAGCTGCGCGGCCAGCTCCGCAGGCGATGCCGTAATCGGTGTGAACTCCTGCAGCCAGCGATAGGTAACTTTCATGACGGTTGGCTTCGCTTCACGGAAATTGCTTCAGGAACTGCAGATCATTCTCGAAGAACAGCCGCAGATCATCGACGCCGTAGCGCAGCATCGCGAGCCGGTCAATGCCCATGCCGAACGCATAACCCTGCCATTGCTCGCTGTCGATGCCGGCGGCATTCAGCACATTCGGATGGACCATCCCGCAGCCCAAAATCTCGAGCCAGCCGGTTTGCTTGCATACCCGGCAACCCCTGCCATCGCAGAACACGCATTCGATATCGGCTTCCGCCGACGGTTCGGTGAACGGAAAATAGGAGGGCCGCAGGCGCATCGCCAGCGGGCGCTCGAAGAAGCGCTCGAAAAACGTGTGCAGCATCGCCTTCAAGTTTGCGAAGCTGATGTCTTCGCCGATCACCATGCCCTCCACCTGATGAAACATGGGCGTATGCGTCATGTCTGAATCGATGCGGTATACACGGCCCGGCGCAATGATGGCGAGCGGCGGCGGCTGCGAGCGCAGCGTACGAATTTGCACCGGCGAAGTGTGCGTGCGCAGCAGCCTTCCGTCGGGAAAATAAAAAGTATCGTGCATGGCACGCGCCGGATGATTCTTCGGGATGTTGAGGGCTTCAAAGTTGTGGAAGTCATCCTCCACCTCCGGCCCCGTCAGCACTTCGAAACCCGCCTGCCCAAAGATTTTCTCGATCCTAAGGCGCGTGCGTGTAACCGGATGCAGGCTGCCCGCCTCCTGACCGCGGCCAGGCAGCGTGACATCGATCTTACCCTTGGCCAACTCCCTTTCCATCGCCGCCTGTTCGAGACGGATGCGATGCATCTCGAGCGCGGCATGGATCGCCGCCTTGGCATCGTTGATGCGCTGGCCCGCGGCGGGCCGTTCGGCAGCCGACAGCGCGCCCAAGCCTTTGAGCTGCTCGGTCAGAAGTCCCTTCTTACCGAGCAGCCGCACGCGCACCTCGTCGAGCGCATTCAGGTCGCTCGATGCGTCCACATCGGCAAGCGCTTGGTTTACAAGCGCCGACAGGGATTCCGCTGCGGCCACGACTTACGCCGCGAGGCTGGCTTTGGCTTTTTCCGCGATCGCTGTAAAGGCCGGCATGTCGTGCATCGCCAAATCCGCAAGCACCTTGCGGTCGATGGCAAGACCCGCCTTGTTGAGGCCGTCGATGAGCGTGCTGTAGGTCATGCCGCACAGACGCGACGCCGCGTTGATGCGCGTGATCCACAGTGCGCGGTACTCGCGCTTCTTTTCACGCCGGCCGCGGTAGGCGTATTGGCCGGCTTTGATGACCGCCTGCTTGGCGGTGCGGAATACTTTGCGGCGGGCGTTGAAATAGCCCTTCGCCTTCTTAAGAATTTTCTTGTGCCGCCGGCCAGCGACGACACCGCGTTTTACTCGTGCCATGGTTTATCTCCTGACTTTAGGCGTTTGGCAAACATTGCTTGATGCGCTTAACGTCAGACTCACTGACGTGCATCTCGCGGCGCAGTTGGCGCTTACGCTTGCTCGGTTTTTTCGTCAGGATATGACGACGATGGGACTGACCGCGCTTGAAGCCATTCGCTGTTTTGCG
>DASYIN010000062.1:0-40983 GCA_035997505.1 Steroidobacteraceae bacterium
CGCGCCATCGCGTACGGGACGCGCGAATTCGCCAGCGCACTGGCATGCAACGAGCCGAACGACGACACCATCAGCGCCACCGCGGTCATCGATACCGCGATCGGGCCCAAAAAGCGTTTCAGCACTTCCGTCGCGACCGACGAGCTCGCCGGTACGCTCGCGATATCGAGCGGTGTCATCGCGTAGAAGTAGGCGAGGTTGACCACCAAGTACAGCGAACCCACCACGAGCATGCCGCCCACGAAGGCGCGCGGCAAGTTGCGTTGGGGATTACGAATCTCGCCTGAAAGCGGCGCAACGTTATTCCAGCCATCGTATGCCCATAGTGCGCCGAGCATCGCTGCGCCAAAACCGGCATAGCCGCCGCGCGCGCTGGCGGCCACGCCCTCGCAGCTGCCCGCCAATCCCGAACCCGTCAGGTGAGCCCAATCGCCGGGAGCGAACATGAGTGCGCCGATGGCGACAGCCAGGATCAGCGCGACCTTGGCGATCGTCAGCGTCAGCGCGGTGAGACCGCCCGCCGTCACCGAGGCGCAATTGATCAGCGCCACGGTCCAAATCGTCGCCAGGGCGACCAGCGTCAAACCGCTCACGCCCACGTGGTAACCGAACGGAGTCGCCGCGATCTGCCAGTGTTCCAACGCGCCGCCCATCGCCACGTTCATGAAAATCGCGAGGCCCACGGCGAGCGCGGCTTGCGAACCCGCCTTGGCGACCGCGAACGTCATCCATCCGTACAGAAAACCCACGGCTCTGCCGTAGGCGCGCCGCAAATAGACGTAGTCGCCGCCCGCCTCCGGCATCATCGCCGCGATTTCCGAATAGGAGAAGCTGCCGGCGAGCGACAACAATCCTGCCGCCACCCACACGAGCAACACGGTCTTGGCGCTGCCCACATTGCAGGTCATGACCCGGGTCTTGAGAAAGACACCGGTGCCAATCATGTTGGCCACATTCACGGCGATGGCGCCCCACGCGCCCACGCCGCGCGTCAATTCGCGTCTCGCCACCGCCGCCAAGGGTGCGTCGCTCATAGGTGTAGTATCAGATAAATGAACTTCGATGTTTCGCAAATCGGTTCACTTTTGTTTGCGATATTGGTGGTGTTCCTCGTCTACCGCCGTTTTCGCCGCAACTTCGGTCAGCAGCCGCTGCGTCCCGTTCGCATGCGCGTGCGCACCGTCATATTGCTGGTTATCGGCGGTCTATTGCTGCCGACCGCTCTGCGTTCGAGCGCGTTCATGGCCGCACTGGTCGGGGGCTTGGGGGTGGGGATCGCGCTGGCGGTCTGGGGCGCGACACGCACACGATTTTTGCGGGCTGGCGATCAACTCTACTACGTGCCGCACACGTATACGGGAGTCGCCGTATCACTCTTGTTTCTCGGACGGCTGGTCTATCGTTTGATCCAGGTATATGGCAGCGCGCACGCCAGCGGCGGCGCCGCCTTCGATGCTGCAAGCCAGCCGTTCGGCGCTGCCGGCATGCTACGCAGCCCGCTGACGCTCAGTCTGTTTTACATTTTGGTGGGCTACTACGTTTGCTATTACAGCATCGTGCTGTGGAAGGCCAAACGAGTCACGATAGAAGAGATCAGCCCCGTAGCTCCGTCGCCGGGTTAGCTGCAGAAACGCGCCTAACGAACCAACGCGCCACTAGCGCAGGGTGATGAGCACCGCATAGGTAATGAGCAGAAATGTGATCATCAAGGCGCTGTTGCCCAATCGAGATACCATTTCGACCATGAGAGTTCTCCACGTATTATCGCGACGCAACTGTACATTTCGACGCCGGGACAATGCATGCCGCAGGTCTCAAATCCAGCTAAAAATAAGCACTTTTCAACGCGTTATGTCGTAAAGAAAGTGCACCGCAATCGAGCGCGATAAACGGCAAGATATGAATCCTCAGCGGATCAACGTCTCAGTATTTGGCGCCTCGGGTATGGTTGGGGCGGCCGCACCGCCTCGACTTTACATAGAGGGAAACGGGCTGTGTGCTACCCTGCGTTCGTCATGAACATTTTATTGGTGGAAGACAGCGACGAGGTCAGCTGTATCACGATCGAATATCTGCAGGAGCTTGGGCACCAGGTGGTGGCCGTCGCGGCAGCAGAAAAAGCCATCGAGGAACTCCAGACCGCCGCATTCGACGCTGTGATGACCGATATCCGCTTGCCCGGCATGTCCGGAATCGAGCTTGCCCACACGCTGGTGAAGCGCTATCCCAATCTGCCCGTAATACTGGCTTCGGGCTATGGCGCGGTCAACGTGGAGTTTCTCATGGGTGAAAAACAGCGGACCGTGCTGATGCTGCCAAAACCCTACGACCTACCGGATCTCGAGCGCACTCTGCGCGAAGCTGCTGCGATCACGCAGAGCGCCTAAGCTCTGAGGAGATTGGCACTCCGGACAGCACATGGGCGTGGTCCCCAGGGTGTCGCTCAATAGATCCGTCAGTTCGTGTTCATCGTCGTGGAATTCCTCGACGTAGCGCCTGTGCTTGCGAATCAGCTCGATGGCCAGCGCAAATGCACCGGCGGGATTCACATCGTCATCGAGGTACAGTTGGTGATGGACCGGGCAGGTCTTCAGCACCTGGGTTTGCAGCCCAATTCCAATGGCGATGACCTGCTTTTTCTCCATTCAGTCTCTGCGCAAAGTGGTTTTGACTACCGAGGTGCGTCCCATTCGATACTCTTTTGCCGGTGTGTGGCCGATCACCTTCAGTGCACGGCGCCACGCTGCCGCCTGCGGCGCCGGCTCCGGAGGATCATGCGGAGCCAAAGGCGGCCTTTCCGGGCTCGGGGGGACGGGAATATTTTCACTTCGCATGAGCGGCCTCCAGTTTCTGCGCGCGCTTCTGGGCCGGCAGGTCAAGTCAGGATGGTGTAGTCATCCGGTGCCAGCGATCAGAAGAACACGAGGTTCCATGTAGGATTAGTCAGACGCGGGCTGAAGCAAGCCCCGGCAGCCGGCAGCAGGGTTCAATTGCCCTTTAGATTGCCAAGTACGGCCAGCTCGTCTCTACCGCCAGATCGTCAAGCGGGGTGCCCGGTTCGGATCGTGCCGCAGATATAACCCGGGGCAAGGCCGTGCCGCCTGCCTCCGTGTAGGCGCCGAGCTCAAACTCGTTCGCCAGCCTGCGAATCTGAATTTGCATTCGCCCGAGCGCGTCGCTCAAATCCGGCGACCACGTCAGCGCGCGCACATCATCGACCTCACGAGCGACAGCTTGCAGCTGCTCGCCATACACTCGCAAGGGGCGATTGCTGCGCCGTGCGGACAGGCCGAGCAGTGAGGCGAACAAGCGGTCCGCCATATTTTGCAGGCGGCTTGGGCCGCGCTGATAACTCAAATAGGGATGCGCCCGCAGACGTCCCGTTGCAATTCGCGCTACTGTCCAACAAGCGACAGCGCTTCTTGCGAACACGGAATGATCCGCAGCGGATTCGGAATCGAGATAGTTGCCCAACGCTCGCGTCCGCAACGCTATATCTCTCAGCCTCCGGAGTCGCAACACTTCGGCGTCGATCATTTTTTATTGCCCCTTCCTGCCCCTCTCAAGTACTCCGGTCCGACCGGAGAACCCCTCCATCGGGGCGACATGCATATTCTCAAGCTTTAGCGCAGTAAATTATGTAGGACTGTATCGTACAAGATTGCAGGGAAGCACCCGAGTTTCGCATTAATGTCAAATGCGCGATGCTTATGTTCAAGTTAAATCAAAGATATAGTGCAGTCCATGTCTGCACGCCCGCTGCTCGCACGCCCGCGCCTCGGTTTTTGGATGTGCGTGGCGTTGGTGGTCGGCAATTCGATCGGCTCCGGCGTTTTTCTCCTGCCGGCATCGCTCGCTCCCTACGGTCTGAATAGCGTCATCGCTTGGGGCTTCACCGCCAGCGGTGCCATTGCACTCGCCATCGTTTTCGCGCGCTTGAGCCGCGCCTATCCGCAGGCGGGTGGCCCCTATGCGTATGTGCACGTTGCATTCGGCCCTCTGATCGCATTCATCGTCGCCTGGGGTTATTGGATCTCGATCTGGGTGGGGAATGTCGCACTCGCCACCGCCGGGGTGAGTTACCTCAGTCCTCTTATTCCCTGGATTGCCGAAAAGCCCGGCACCTCTGCGCTGGTGACGGTGCTGCTGTTGTGGCTGCTGACTTTTGTCAATTGGTACGGAATCAAGGCATCAGGCTGGGTGCAGAGCGTCACAACAGTTTTAAAAATTCTACCGCTGCTCGCGGTGGCCATGCTCGGGCTGCTTGCGACGCGCACCGGAAATCCCGCCGCGGCGTTGCAGATTCCGCTTTCCGTGAGCGGCGTAACCGCGGCCGCAACATTGACGCTATGGGCCATGCTGGGGCTCGAATCCGCGACCATTCCGGCGGACAAAGTGGCCAATCCGGCACGCAACATCCCGCTGGCCACGCTGCTCGGCACGGTTGTCACCGCGCTGATCTGCGCCGTGGCGTGCACGACTGTGTTGCTGCTGGTGCCGCCCGCCACGCTGGCCAGTTCAAACGCACCATTCGTGGATCTTGCCAATCAGTTTTGGGGCCTGGGCGCCGGCAAACTCGTCGCCGTGTTCGCCGCGATCAGCGCGTTTGGAGCGTTGAACGGCTGGATCCTGTTGCAAGGCGAACTGCCGCGCGCCATGGCGATTCGCGGCGACTTTCCGCGTATTTTTGCGCGTGAATCCGTGCACGGCACGCCGGGATTTGGTTTGGGCGTAGGCAGCTGCCTGGCCACGCTGCTGATTCTGGCCAACTATCAGAGATCCATGGCGAGCGTATTTACGTTCATGATCTTGCTCTCGACGACGGCGTGTTTGGTGCTGTACGCGCTCTGCTCCGCGGCGTTGCTGCGGCTGCAGTGGACTCAAAAATTGGGCGCAGCGGGCAAAGCATCGACGGCCTTGGGTGTTGTGGGGATTCTGGCCACCGCTTATTCTTTGTGGGCGATCGTCGGCGCGGGTGCGGAGGCAGTTCTGTGGGGCGCTGCGCTGCTATTGGCAGGCGTGCCCTTGTACTACTGGTATAGGAGATCACGCTAATTTCAATGTGGAGATCTTTCATCGCGGTTGCGGTGGGCGGCGCGCTCGGCTGCCTGTTCCGTTGGTACCTGGCGATATTTTTGAACCGCTACTTCCCGGGGATTCCACCAGGTACCTTGGCGGCCAATCTCATTGGTTGCTACATCATCGGCATGGCCATTGCGTTTTTCACCACCTACCCCTCATTTGCACCCGAGTGGCGGCTGTTCATCACCACGGGGTTTTGCGGCGGCCTGACCACCTTCTCGACCTTCTCCGCCGAGGTCGTGATGCTGATGCAGTCAGGCCGATCAATCTTTGCGTTGGGTGCAGTGAGCGCGCACCTGGTGGGTTCGCTGTTGATGACATTCGCGGGCATCGCCACGGTCACGTGGCTGAAGGGCTAGTCTCTCGACCACGAAGCTAGCGCTCGTGCCGGGCAACGGCAATGGCCTGCTCGAGCCCCGCGACGTCGTAGACTCCGTTGATGATATGCCGGCCAACCAGGAGGCCCGGCGTGCCGCGAATGCCCAGTGCCCGCACCTCAGTATCATTCCGCCGCAGCAGCGCATCGATCTCGGCGCCATGGGCATCCGATGCCTGTTTAAGTTTCTGCATATCCACACCGGCCGCGCGCAGCAGTGCATCGACCTGCGCGCCGGAAGCCAGGTGCGAGGCCCCCATCAAGACATCGTGCGCGATGAGATACTTTCCCTGCCAGCCCGCCGCGAGAGCCGAGCGCGCGGCGTAGCGGGAAACGTCGCTCAAGATCGGCCAGTCCTTGTAGACGAGTGCGACTTTCGAATCCGCTTGGAGCAGAGCCTGCAGCGCGGGCGCAAGCTTCTTGCAGAAGGGGCAGTTGTAGTCGAAAAATTCCACGAGGATGACGTCGGCATCCTTCGCCCCCACCGGCGGCGTCCCCGGATTGCGCAGGATGACGGTTTCGGCGCTCTTCGACACCGGCCCTAAGTCTTCCGCCGCGGCACCCGCCGCCGAAATCCAGAGCCCGAAGGCGATACAGAGGCTGTAAAGCCCGCATGAGCGTGACTTGGACCTGAGCATATGAGTCATGATATATTAATTAGATAGCTAACCATTAGAGACCTGTCAATGAGCGATTTGGAAGAACGCTTCAGCGATGCCCTGCATAGCACCTCTCGATCCTGGCGCCAAGCGGTCGATCGCCGCCTGAAGTACCTGGGCGTGAGCCAAGCCAGCTGGATGACCATCGCCATCGCCGCCAAGGCGCGCTCTCCGCTCTCGCAGTCAGAACTCGCAGACAAGCTGGGAGTCGAAGGCGCGACCATGGTTGCCATGATCGATCGTTTGGTGAAGGCTGGCCTCGCAAATCGCGAAGCCTCAACCACCGATCGGCGGGTGAAGCGCGTCGTCTTGACCTCCGCGGGTCTGAAAATCTACGAAAAGGTCAAAACCGAGGCGGCAGCGCTGCGCAAGGAATTGCTGGCCGGCACCGACGAAAAAAAATTAATTGTCGCCACTGAGCTGCTCGAGGGATTGCAAGGAATCATCGACAAGCAGCCATGAACCGTCCGATTAATCGGCCGATGATCACGCTATCGATCATGTTGGCGACGATCATGCAGACGCTCGACAGCACCATCGCCAACGTGGCGCTGCCGCACATGCAAGGCACGCTGTCCGCTTCGCAAGACCAGATTGCCTGGGTCTTGACGGCCTACATCGTTGCATCCGCCATCGCCACGCCCGTCACCGGTTGGCTATGCGATCGCTTCGGTCAGAAGAATATATTTCTGGCTTCCATTTCCGGCTTCACGGTGGCCTCGGCACTATGCGGCATGTCGAATTCCCTGGCGGAAATCGTCGCATCGCGCCTGTTGCAGGGCGTATTTGGCGCGGCGTTGGTGCCGCTCGCGCAAGTGGTCCTCATGGATATCAACCCGCGGGAGAAACAGGGCCAGGCAATGGCCGTGTGGGGCATGGGTGTGATGGTCGGGCCTATTCTAGGGCCGACCCTGGGCGGCTGGCTCACCGACAGCTATAACTGGCGCTGGGTGTTCTTCATCAACGTCCCCATCGGCATCATCGCCTTTTATGGCATGTGGAGGTACATCCGGCCGGATCCGGGACGCAGACATGGGCGCTTCGATATTTTTGGATTCACCACTTTGAGTCTGGCCTTGGGGGCGCTGCAGTTGGTCTTCGATCGTGGCCAGCAGAATGACTGGTTCTCATCCACCGAGACCTGGATTGAAGCCATTGTCGGTTTCGTCGCGGCCACCTACTTCGTGGCGCATACCATGCTGACGCCGGCGCGGGAATCGTTTGTCGATTACCGGCTGCTCAAGAACCAAAACTACGTGACAGGATTGCTGTTCATTTTTATCGTCGGCCTGGTGTTATATGCCACGCGCGCCCTGACGCCCACCATGCTCGAGAACTTGCTCGGCTATCCGGTCGCAACGACGGGCCTGGTGACGGCGCCGACGGGCATCGGCACCATGCTGGCCATGCTCATTGCCGGGCGCGTCATCGGTAAGATCGATTTGCGGTTGACGCTGCTGGTCGGATTTTTGATCAGCGCCTTTGCGCTTTGGCAAATGACGCGATACTCGCTCGATCTGTCGCAGAGCGACATCATCTGGCCGGGAGTGATTCAGGGCTTCGGCACCGGCCTGGTATTCGTGCCCTTGAGTGCGGCGACGTTCGCGACCTTGAGCCCTGAGATGCGAGCGCAGGGTACCTCGCTCTATAGCCTGGTTCGCAACATCGGCAGCAGCATCGGCATCTCGTTGGTACAGACCCTGTTGATCCGCAACACTGTCATCGTGCATGCCTCCATGGCTGAGCGGGTTACCAGCGCGAGCTCCGCCTGGCATAACCCTGCGGTCGCCGCGGCCTTTGATGTCCATCGCGCCGCCGGCGCGGCGCTGCTCGATGGCGCGGTGACACAGCAAGCTGCAATGATCGCTTACATCGACGACTTTTGGTTCATGCTGCTGCTTACGCTGCTGGTGATCCCTTTACTGATGCTCATACGCCCTCCGAAGCATGCCGCGGTAGTCGAGGAGGCTCAGGCCGTCATGGACTAGGAACCTGTCTGACAGGCTCCTATCGGCGGCCCGCGAAATCCTGGGTCCAGAACACCGCGGAACGTGTTTGCCGATTCTCGGCGTAGCCGATTCCGATCAAGGTAAAGCGGCCGTCCATGATGTTCTCGCAGTGCGCCGGGCTCGCGAGCCACCCCTTCGTCACTTCTTCCGGCGTCATGGCGCCGGCGGCGATGTTCTCACCCACAATGCGATGAGCGCCAAAGCCGGCGCGATCGATGCGCCCCCCCGGCGTGCTGCCATCGTGTCCCCGATGATCGAAGGCATCGTGCTGGGCCATGTCGCGCGAGTGTTCCAGAGCCGCGCGCGTCAGGACCGGATCGAGCACCAAGGGGGCGACGGGTGCGAAGACTTTACCGCCGCAGCGCCGACCGGCGGCGCGAGCTCTATTGACGAGCTCGAGCACGAGTTGGCTCACCGCGGGGGCATCGCCAGGTTTCGGCACCGAGGCGGGCGCGGCCAATACCATCCACAGCTCGTGGCCACGCCGCTCCACGCCGAAATCCTGCATGCGTGGATTCTGGACGGTACGGCAGTAATGCTCGGCCAGTACGCGCTGAATCTCTACGTCGGTTACGACGCCGGATAGCCGTAGTTCCGACGATTCGACCGCAAGATAACCGCTCGCAGCCATGGCGGCCTGCAGCGAGAGGCCGTCCGCCAGCCGCTTGGCGGCGTTTGACAGCAGGGTGCTGTAGAACAGGGGCTTGAGGCCCGCGGCTGCGCCGCAGCCCCTCAAGCGATCGTGGTTGACTGCATTGAGCGGCGCCGATTGTGCCGTGAGTGCCGCGAGCATCGCGGCGGCGGCGTAGAACGCTGCAGCGAAACCGCGGCCTCGGGATTGGCGTTCGATCGTGTTGCGCCCTTTAAACCTTCAGAGCGGGCGCTCCGTCGCGCGTCGTGGTCGATCCTCCCGCCAATATCTTCACGGCCTTGGGTGCGGCCCAGCGCTCAATATCATCAAAGAAGGTGAAGACCGCAGGAACGATGACCAGCGTCAGGAGCGTCGAGGTAATCAGGCCGCCGATTACGGCAATGGCCATGGGCTGCCTAAAATCGCTGGCTTCGCCCAGCCCGGTTGCGACCGGAATCATGCCCGCGACCATCGCCACCGTCGTCATGACAATAGGTCGCGCGCGCTTGTGCCCTGCTTCGACTATGGCCTGCAGACGGGTCTTGCCGGCGCGCATCTCTTCGATGGCCATGTCCACCAGCAAAATGGAGTTCTTCGCGACGATGCCCATGAGCATCAGCACGCCGATCATGACCGGCAGCGAGATCGGCGTATTGGTCAGAAACAACGCCAGGAAGGCACCGCCCAAGGACAACGGTAGAGCCGATAGAATGGTAATGGGCTGAAACACGCGGGCGAAGAGCAGCACCAATACCGCCAGCACCATCAGAACGCCGGCGATAATCGCGATCATGAAGTTCGCCACGAGTTCTTTCTGGAATTCGGTATCGCCGGTTTCGACCAAGCGTACGCCGGTGGGTAAATTCTTCAAGGTCGGCAGCGCATAGATCTTTTTCGTCGCGTCGCCCAATTGCACGCCGGGTGCAAGGTCCGCATCGATGTAAAGCCGCCGGCTCTGGTTATAGCGGCGCACCGATGAAGGACCTTGGCCAAAACTCAAGTCTGCAACCGACTTCAGGGGCACGCTGGCGCCGGAACTCGTGGGCACCGGCAAATTCTCGAGGGTGGTCAGATCGCCCCGCGACCGCTCCGGCAGGCTCACGCGGATCGGTATGGTGCGATCGGTCAACGCAAATTTGGCGCCGTTCTGCGGCAGGTCGCCCATCGTGGCGATGCGAATGGTCTCGCTGATGTTTTGCACGCTGACGCCCAGTTGCGCGGCGATATCGAACCTGGGGTGCACGACGATTTCGGGCCGCGGCAAATCGCCGTTGATGCGCGGCGTGCGAATTTCTTTGAGGCCGCGCATTTCATCGAGGAGCTTGTGTCCGGTGATTTCAGTCAACGCGGGATCATCGCCTACCAGGAATAACGTGACGTCCCGGCCGCCGCCGAAGCCGAAATTCTGAAAACTGACGCGTCCGTCCGGAACCTGGTTGAGCAGCGGCATCACGCGCTGTTCAATCTCCTTGGCGCTCGCCTTGCGTTGACTGCGAGGCACCATGCTGACGAACACTTCTCCCTGCCGCACATCGGCGGAATCCGTGCCGACGAACTCGACCACGTCCGTGACTTCAGGCTGTTTGCGCATGATGGCGGTGACCGCGGCGGACAGGCGCGCGGTGTCCTCGAGTTTGCCGCCCGGCGGGAGTTCGATATTGACAATCGAGGTCGAAAAATCTTCAGACGGCACGAATGCCTGGGGCAGCATCATTCCGCCGCCGACAGACAATGCAAAGAACAAGGTACCGAAACCGATGGTCTTCCAGCGATTGGCGACGCACCATTTCAGCACTCTGATATAGGCGGACATGATCGGGCCATCGTCGCGATGCGGGATCGAATCGCTATTGAGGCCATAGGCCGCGAGCACCGGCGTGATCATGCGGGCGACTAGCAACGAGATGAAGACGGCCGCCGCGACCGTCAATCCGAATTGCTTGAAGAACTGGCCGCTGATGCCGCCCATGAAGCTCACGGGCAGGAACACGGCGATGATGGTGAACGAGGTGGCGACCACGGCGAGACCGATCTCATCCGCCGCCTCCATCGCCGCTCTATATCCGCTCTTGCCCATGCGCATGTGACGCACGATATTTTCAATCTCGACGATGGCATCGTCGACCAACACACCGGCAACGAGAGACAAGGACAGCAACGTGATTTCGTTTAGCGTAAAGCCCATCAGTTGCATGAAGGCAAAGGTGGGAATCGCCGAGAGCGGAATGGCCAGCGCCGAAATCAGGGTAGCGCGCCAATTGCGCAGGAAAAACCAAACCACTATGACGGCCAAGACCGATCCCTCGATCAACGCCTCCAGGGCCGAGTGGTAGGTCTTGATGGTGTGATCGACCGTCGTGAAAATCTGCTGAATTTGCAGGGTAGGATTGTCTTTTTTGATCTTTTCCAATTCCTTGGCGACGCCTTCGGCCGTGGCGACGTCCGAGACACCCTTGGACTTGAACAACGAGAACGCGGTCGAGGGTCGGCCGTTCAGCCGTGCCAAACTGCGTGTTTCCGCGACGCCATCGTGCACATCCGCAATTTCGCGCAGGCGAACCGACTTGCTTCCCGGAGCAATAATGAGCGTGTCGCCGAGCGCTTCGGCCGATTTCGCGCCTCCCAGCACGCGAATGGCCTGCTCGCCGCCGCCCACCTGGGCACGCCCGCCCGGCGCATCCAGGTTCAATTGCCGTAGCTGCTCGTTCACCTCCACCGCGGTCAGGCCCAAGGCTTGAAGGCGCGCAGGATCCAGCTCGACACGGATCTCCCGATCGAAGCCGCCAATGCGCTGCACTTGCGAGATGCCTTTCACACCCACGAGCCGTTTCGTAAGGGTGTTGTCGATGGTCCAGCTTAATTGTTCCGGCGTCATGCCGGTGGTGGTGACCGCATAGATCGCGAATGTTCCACCATCATTGTCCTGACGCCGCACTTGCGGCTCGAGAATGCCTTGGGGCAAATCGGCGCGAACTCTCGCTATGGCGTCGCGAATATCGGTGACCGCCCGATCGACCGGCGTGCCGATGTTGAATTCGACGATGATCAGTACATTTCCTTCGGAAATGTAGGTTTGCTGATGGTGAATGTTGCCGATGCTGGCAATGGAGCCTTCCACCTTTTGGGCGATCTGCGTCTCCATCTCGGTCGGCGCCGCGCCGGGCTGCGAAATGTTGACGTAGACCTCGGGGAAGGCCACGTCCGGATTCAGGTTGATCGGCAACCGTATGAAGGCGACGGTGCCCAGGAAAAACAGCACCACGAACAGCACGATCGGGGTAACCGGGTGCTTGATGGCCCAGGCAGAAATGTTTTTCATGACGTGCCGGCCGCGATAAGGACGGGCTTCACCGTCTCGCCCTCCTGCAGAAATGCGCCCGCGGTGGTCACGATTTGGTCCTTGGGACCGAGGCCTTCTGCAACAGTCACACCGCCGGCCACCATGCCGGAAACGCGTATTGCGCGGCGCTCAACCTTGCCTTGCGCATTGACGACGAGCACGTAACTGCCCTTCTCGTCATTGAGCACCGCGGTTTGTGGCACTACCGATCGCTCGGCATTGCTGACCGTCACCTCGGCTCGTGCGAAGGCGCCGGGCCGCAAGTTCGTGTCAGGCGTCAGCGCTACCTTGACGGTACCCAAGCGGGTCGCCGGATCGATCACCGCGCCCAACAGCCGAATCTTGCCCTGATATATCTTCGAAGTCCCGGTGAGTTTCACATCGACCGTCTGCCCTGCCTTGAGCAGCGGCAAGTCCTGCTCGGCCACCTGACCGCGCAACTCCGTTTCTCCGTCCTTGGACAGACGAAACAGGGCCTCGCCGCCCGGCATCGCCGTCTGGCCCACTTCCACCGAGCGGGTCAAAATAATGCCGTCGGCGGGTGCGCGCACATCGGCTCGCGCGAGACGCGCCTTGGCCTCGTCCAACTGCGCGACTGCAACCTTGACGTGCGCGGCCGCGGTCACAGCGGTCGATTTACGCTTTTGAGTCTCTTCCGCGGATAGCGCGCCGGACGCACCGACCGCACGGGCACGCTGAAACTCCGCCTCAGCCAGTTCGGCCTCGGCGCGCGCCTGCTCGAGCGCGGCTTCCAGATTGGTGACCTGGGGCTCGAGCACCGAATTGTTCAGGTGCACCAGCGCCTGGCCACGCTTCACGTGGTCGCCGGCCTCGACGTAAACCGCGGTCACGCGCCCGCCGTCGCCTTCGACGCCGATCGGCATGTCATAGCGCGCGGCAATGGTGCCGATGATGCTGATGGTGGTCGGCACGGCGCTGACACGCACTTCCGCGACCGATACCGTGGGTACGGCGGATGGGTTGGCTGCGGGCTTTGCCGTCAGCGCATGCGTAACGCGCCATGCCACGAGCCCTGCCACCACGAGAATTAGAGCGCCCGCTACCAGCCAAACCAGCAGACGCTTGTTCAGCACCTTCGCGGAGGCGACCGTTTCCGGTTGTTGATCAAACAAAATAGTACTCATGACACCACATCCCAGGGATAACTTCCTTTGTCCAAGATGAATCCAGCCAGGGTGTTCATCTCTTCGTCCTCGTTGCGTTCCGCACGCCGTATGTTATTGGCCATGCGCCGCTTGGCTTGCTGCGCGAACACCCGTGCGATGGCCACCGCCTGCGCGCCATTCTCACCGGGGGTCCCCGCCAGCGTCGCGGCGCGCGACAATACACACAGCCCCACGAACAGGTCAACGGCAATGTCGGCGACCCTCTTGAGCGCATGCTGCTGATCTGCAATCGATTTGCCATACTTGCGCAACAAAAAATCGCATGTTCTTGCCAGCTCCACGGTGTACCTTTCGTAAATACCCGCGGCATCACGCAAAAGTTGCGGCATTGTCGATAATATTTTGTCGCGCCCGACCCCGGTCGCCTGGGTCAGGCGTCTTTCAGCGTAGTCGGTCAACACCCCGAATCCTTTAATGGGGTTGTTAAAGATGTCATCAACCGCCGCCTTCAGCTCGCCCAACGACTTGCCCAGGTCTTTGAGCCCGGACAGAGCTATATACAGCCTCAAGATCTCATTGGTTCCCTCAAAAATCGTCAGAATGCGGCAATCCCGAGTGATCTGCTCATAGGGGTATTCGCGCATAAAGCCGCTGCCGGCCGCGATTTGCAGCGCCTCGTAGGCGCTTCGCTGCAATGCCTCGCTAGCAAATACCTTACTAATCGCGGCTTCCACCGAATAGTCCTCAATACCGGAATCAATGTAGTGGGCGACCATCCAGACCACGCTCTCGGCTGCAAAGCAGTCGAGCGTCATCTGCGAGATTTTCTCGCGGATGAGACCGAATTCGGCGATTGGCTGATTAAACTGCTTGCGGCTCTGCGCCTGGGCCGAGGACAGGGCAATCAGCGCCTTCATGCCGCCGACCGCGCCCCCGCCTAGACCCGTTCGGCCATTGTTCAATATCGCCATCGCCACCTTGAACCCCTTACCCTCCACGTCCAGCACGTTCTCAGCGGGTACCCGGACGTCCGCAAAATTCACAGTGGTGGTCGAGGAGGCGCGGATTCCCATCTTGTCCTCGTGATGCCCATGGCTCACCCCCGCCCACGCCGCCTCGACCACGAAGGCGGTAATCTTGCCTGCGGGAGATGACGTGCGTGCGAACACGGTGTACAGGTCGGCAATGCCGCCATTAGTGATCCAGATTTTTTCGCCGTTGAGCGTCCAGGATCCGTCGGCGTTCTTGACGGCCTGGGTGCGAATCGACGCCGCATCCGACCCCGCTCCGGACTCGGTCAGGCAGAATGCCGCGATCATCTCGCCTGTGGCCAATTTCGGCAGATAGCGGCTGCGTTGTTCGGACGTCCCAAATAGCAGGATTCCCTTCATGCCGATGGAGCTGTGAGCCCCGATGGTGAGCGACACGGAACTGTCATGCGAGCTGCTCTGGCTCAAAACCCGGGCGTAACCGGCATTGGACAGACCCAGTCCGCCGTGCTCTTCGGGAATGATCAGGCCGAACAAGCCAAGATCGCGCAGCCCCTGGATGAATTCGGCCGGCTGTTCAGCCTCGCGATCCCAGCGTTTGAAGTCTTCGCGCTTGGGTCCCAAGAATTGATCGATCGCGTCGACCATCATCCGCAGGACTTCTTGATCCTTGTCGCGCAGCTCCGGATAAGGAAACAGCTGATCCTCGAGGATGTGTCCCGCGATCAGATTTTTGGCGACGCTCATTGGTTTTCTATTCGGCGACGCGGTCTATGATGAGGTCGACCGGCCCGTCATGACCCACTTCGTAGGAGAGCTCCCCATATAGATCGCCAGTTGCGGGAACAGGACGTCCGCTGAAGGACACGCGCGCGGTCACAGAGACCCGCTTTCCAGCCACCAGTACGCGGCCCGGCATCATGGAGTCCGCGGCGGAGAGTCGCACCTGGGTATCGATCGCATCGCTGGTGAGGCGCTTTGCTGCGAGCGGTGGGCCTTTGCTGTCTGGCTCACGAGCGAATACGAACAAAGGCGTCTCCGGTTTCAAGCGCGATTTCAAGGCGGGCGCTATGTGTATATTGACAGTGACCAGGGGCGCTGCCGACCCCTCGGAACTCGCGCTCGTCCCTGCCGCCGACGCGTTCGTCCCCGATTCTGCCGCGATCCCTAGCGATGCAATGCGCGCGTCCAACATCTGCTCGATTTGCGGCGGCGGATGCAAAGCCTTGAGCGCCATCCATCGGCTGCGCGCAAGCGCATTGTCGCCGCGCGTCGCCGCGGCAAAGCCCCCGTACAGCAGCGCCTTCGGATTTTCCGGCGCCACGTTGAGCGCATCTTCGAACAGTTGCATGGCCTGCGGCGAGATCTGGCCGCCGGCGCGCAAACTGATGGCTTCACCCAAGCCCAGAGAGGCTTCGACGCTCTTGGCGTCGAGCCGATGCGCGCGATCATAGGCGCTCACCGCATCGTCCATGCGCTGCAGAGCCAGGTACGAGCGGCCGAGCATCAGCCAGCCGGCCAAGTCATTCGGATCGTCGCGCAGATGGCTTTCGAGCTTCGCCACCATGGCGATGATCTCGGGAGCCGGCGTCGCGTCCTGCGCCTGGGCCTGCACCGGTGCGTGCCAATCCCAGTTCGACCACAGCGGATACAAGCCTGCCGCCGCGCCGGCCATGGCTAACGCGGCTATCGCGCCAACCAGGCGGTTTTTCTTGTCGCGGATCAGGGGTACCGCGACGACGGCCGCGGCGATCGCAGCCATGAACGCTGCGATTATGAGAAAAGAACTCATTCGTCGAGCGGCATGCGCGAGCGCTGTCGTACGACGCGGAAGATGATGAAGCCGCCCAACAGCAGCATGAAGAAAGGCGCGCCCCAGATCAGCGCCGTCTTCGCCGTCAGCGGCGGCGCGAAGCGCACGAACTCGCCATAACGATCGGTCATGAAGGTGAAGATGGCGTCATCGCTCTTGCCCGCGACCAGCATCTCGCGCACCTGCCTGCGCAAATCCGACGCGAGCTCCACATTGGAATCGGCGATCGACTCGTTCTGGCACACCAGACAGCGAAGTTCCTTCGTGATGCGCTCGAATCGATGCTGCAGCACCGGATTTTGCAGCAGCCCATGAGGATCGAGGCCGGGGCCTTGTTCCTGAGCGAGAGCGCCGGCCACGCAGAAAGCCAGGGCCAACGCCCATAGGACCGCCTGCGCGCGAATCATGCGCCGCTCCGCGCCGCCGCGATCCGCGGCAGGAATTCCTTTTCCCAAATCTCCGCTGTGATGGGGGAAATAAACTTGAAGACGATTTGTCCTTTGGCGTTCACCAGGTAGGTTTCGGGTGCGCCGTACACGCCCCACTCAATTGCCGTGCGGCCATCCTTGTCGTAGGGCACTGCCGCGTAGGGATTGCCGAGCTGCTCGAGCAACATCTTGGCCTTGTTGCGATCGTCCATGTAGTCGAGCCCGATGATGGGAACGACTTTCTTGAGCGAGATGGCCAGCAGCGCCTCGTGCTCCTGCCGGCACGGCAGACACCAGGAGGCCCAGACATTGAGCACGTACACCTGGCCCTTGAGGGTGGAATTGGTTACCGAGCGCGATTCATCAAGCACGTCTGTCAGTGTGAACTCGGGCGCGGGTTTGCCGATCAGCGGCGAAGGCAGCGCGTGAATATCCCGGTTGGGATTCAAGCCCATCGCAAACAGCACGACGAGCGCGACGAATGCCGCAAAGGGCAGCAGAAACTTCCACATCAGCCTAAGCCCAATTCAGGGCGCGGATTCGGCGGCGAGGCAACCTCTTGCGCGCTGACCGGCACTTTGGAGCGGTAACGGCGGTCGGTGGCCGCAATCAGGCCGCCGAGCGCCATCACGATCGCGCCCAGCCAGATGTAGCGCACCAAAGGCTTGTATTGAATGCGCATGCTCCAGGCGTTGTCGCCCAGGGGGTCGCCCATCGCGACGAACAGGTCGCGCGCCCAGCTCACGGAAATCGCCGCCTTGCTGTTGCTCGTCTGCTGCACCCAGAATTGACGCTTTTGCGGCAGCAGGGTGGTCACCGGCTTGCCGTTGTGCGTCACCTCGACCGTGCCCTGCACGGCGTCGTAATTCGGCCCTCGAACTTTCGCCGCGCTGACGAACTTGAACACGTAGCCGCCGATCGCGAAGCTGCCGCCGGGCTTCAGCGCCACATCCTTCTCGACTTTGTAGCTCTCGACGCCGCTCGCGCCGATGGCAAACATGCCGACGCCGAGGTGCGCGATCGACATGCCGAGCAGCGCTGCGGACAGAGTTTGCTTCTGCCGCAGTCGCCTTACGGGTTCGAGCAGCGCGGAGAAAATAATCCAGAACCCGAAGCTGAAGCCGACCAGACCCACGGGGTGAAATTCCTTGAATACCAACCCCTGGATCGCGACCGCCAGCAGCACTGCCGCACCGCCCAGCCACCAAATGGGTTTGGCGGTCACGGTGAGCTTGCCGCGCCGCCAGGCCGAGTGCATGCCGACGGCGAGAAATATCATGAGCGGGAACACCGGCACCAGGAACATCAGCGCGAACACCGGCGGCCCAACCGAAATCTTGCCCACACCCAGAACTTCGTACACCAGCGGGGACAAGGTGCCCCACAACACCAGGGCAGCCACGCTCACCAGAATCACATTGTTGACCAGCAGGAAAAATTCGCGCGAGTAGAGTTCGAATCCGCCGGGCGCATACAGTTTCGGGGCGCGCCAGGCATACAAGGTCAAAGAGCCGCCGATGGTCAGCACCAAGAACGCGAGAATATAAAGACCGCGCGTCGGGTCGGTGGCAAAGGAATGCACCGATACCAGCACGCCGGAGCGCACCAGGAAGGTCCCCACCAGGCTCAGCGAAAATGCAAAGATCGCGAGCAGCAGCGTCCAGCTCTTGAAGATGCCGCGCTTCTCCGTGACGCTCAAGGAGTGGATCAAGGCAGTCCCCACCAGCCACGGCATAAAGGAGGCGTTCTCGACCGGATCCCAGAACCACCAGCCGCCCCAGCCTAATTCGTAGTAGGCCCACCAGCTGCCCAAGGCAATGCCAATGGTTTGAAACAGCCACGCAAAAATCGTCCAAGGCCGCGTCCATTTCGCCCACGCCTGATCGAGCCGGCCTTCCAACATGGCGGCGCAGGCAAAGGCGAACGCAACCGAGAATCCCACGTAGCCGGTGTAGAGCATGGGCGGGTGAATCGACAGCGCGAAGTCCTGCAGCACCGGATTCAAATCCGCCCCGTCCTGTGCCGCGGGAATCAAACGCAGGAATGGGCTCGAAGTCCACAACGTAAAGAGCATGAAGCCCGAACTGATGAGGCCCATGACGCCGAGCACCCGGCTCGAAAAGGTCACGGGCAAGGCACGGCTGAAAGCCGCCACCGCGACGCTCCAGATCGACAGAATCAAGATCCACAGCAGCAACGAGCCCTCATGTGCGCCCCACAGCGCCGCGACCTTGTAGAACAGCGGCAGCTGCGAGTTCGAATTGTGCGCCACGTACAGCACCGAGAAGTCATCGTGCACGAAGCAGTACACCAGACAGGCAAAGGCCATGGCGACGAACACGAACTGACCGGTCACCGCGGGCCGCGCGACGGCCATCCAAGTCGACTTGGATCTCCAAGCCCCGACCAGGCCAAAGAAGGCCTGCGACACACTCAAGATGAAGGCGAGGATGAGGGCGAATATGCCGAGTTCTGCTGCCACGAGACCTCCTTAACGGCTCAACTGCCGGGGGCGCGGCCGGCCGCCGCTTGTTTGTTCTTCAAGGATGCCGCGACTTCCGGAGGCATGTACTTCTCATCGTGCTTCGCCAGCACTTCATCCGCGACGAAGGCGCCGCTCTGACTCATGGTGCCGTGAGCAATGATGCCTTGACCCTCACGAAATAAATCCGGCAACACGCCGGTGTACTCGACGGGAACCTCGTGCGCGAAGTCAGTGAGCACGAAGCGCACCTGCAGGTCGCCCGGTTTGCGATCGACGCTGCCCTTCACAACCATGCCGCCGATGCGAAAGCGCTTGGCGACCGGCGCCTTGCCTTCGACGACCTGCGATGGGTCGAAATAGAACATGATGTTCTCGCGCGAGGCCATGACTGCGAGCGACACGGATGCGGCGACGCCGCCCAGGATGCCGAGCACGACGAACAAGCGTTTGCGCCGGGGCGTCACGACGCCTCGCCCGATGCCGACATGGCGAGCGCGCGCCCTGCCCGCCTACGTGCGGCGCTCAACGAGCGGCGCGCCGCCCACAGGTTCCAGACCAACACGATGCCGGCGAAACCAAAGCAAGGCCACACGTAGCGTGCGTAGCCGCCCATGGACCAAAAGTCGCTCATGACTTGATTGCCTCCTGTACCCAGGCCGATTGGCGCTCGCGATTAAGCACTTCGCCTTGCACTCGAATGCACAGCACTGCGCCGTAAAACAACATGAAACCCAGCCACATCGACAGCAGTGGCCACAGCATGCTGCCCGGCATTTTGGGCCCTTCTAGTGTAACAATGGTGGCGCCCTGGTGCAGCGAGTTCCACCACACAACCGAGAAGTGCACGATGGGCACGTTTACCACGCCGACCACCGCAAGCAATGCTGCCGCGCGATCGCCCCGAGACGGATCCTCGAATGCCGAGCGCAACGACATCACCCCCACATAGAGAAACAGCAAGATCAGCTCGGAAGTCAGCCTTGGATCCCAGG
This sequence comes from Steroidobacteraceae bacterium, assembly GCA_035997505.1. GTDB lineage: Bacteria > Pseudomonadota > Gammaproteobacteria > Steroidobacterales > Steroidobacteraceae > Bog-1198. The sequence goes on from DASYIN010000062.1 coordinate 19,932, forward strand.
CCCAATACGTGCCCCACATCGGCCGGCCCCACAGGGATCCGGTGACCAGCGTCATGAGGGTGAATGAGGCGCCAATGGGTGCAGAGGCCGCGGCGACGGCATGGCCCACTTTGATACGCCAAATGAGCGCCACAGCGCTCGCCAGCGCCATGATGGTGTAAACCGTCACCGATAAGATTGCGCTCGGTACGTGAACGTAAATCATGCGAAACGCTTCGCCTTGCTGATAGTCGGGCGGCGCAAGCCCTAACCCCGCGATCAGACCATAACCAATCGCCAATGCCGCGGTGCCGAGCAGCCAAGGCATGAACGCCGCTGCGACCCCGTAGACATAGGGCGGAGAGGCAAGCTTGTAAAACCAGGTCCACATGTTCTTTCAGCCGTTATTCCAACGTGATGCGCAGGGCCGCCGCAGCCGCAAACGGCGCCAGCGTGCAGGTGAACACGCACAACGCCGCCAAAAAATACAATGCGCCCGCCGTGCTCGTCCCCGAGATCGCCCGCTCGGTCGCCGCGGCGCCGAAAATCAACAGCGGCGTCGCCAACGGCAACACGATCAATGAGAGCAGCACGTTGCCGCGGCGCAGACCGATGGTTAGACCCGCGCCAATTGCCCCCAGCCAACTCAAGGTCAGCGTTCCTAAGGCCAAACTCAGCAACATTGTCGCAAATGCGCCGGTGGGAATGCCAAGCGCCGTTCCCACTATCGGCGAAACCAGCACCAGAGCGAGACCCGTAACCAGCCAGTGCGCAACGGTTTTGGCAACCACAATGGTGATTAGTCCCTGCCCGCTCAGGACAAGTTGCTCCAATGTGCCGTCATCCGCGTCGCTTTTGAAGAGCGAATCGAGCGCCAGCAGCGACGATAACAGCGCCGCCACCCAAAGCACACCCGGCGCGACGTCTCGCAGCTGCGACAGCTGCAGGCTCAATCCCAGTGGAAACAGCGTGGTGACAATGAGGAAGAACACCAAGGGCTGCAAAAGTTGCTCGGGTCGTCGGAAACTGAGACGCATTTCACGCTGCACGATGAGCCAAAAGACCTCCCAGGCGCCGACCCTCACGAATTGAGCTCCAGGCGACGCACCTGGCAGGTCAGTGCCAGGTCCCGATGCGCGACGACCAACGCCAGGCCGCCGGCGGCCACGTGGTCCTGCAGCAGATCCGACACCAATTCCGAGCCTTCGGTATCCAGATTTGCATAGGGTTCGTCGAGCAGCCAGACGGACGCCTGCATGGCGACCACCCGCGCCAGGGAGACGCGGCGCCGCTGGCCGGCGGAGAGGACCCGCGCCGGTAGGTCCGCACAGGCCGCGACGCCCGTCCGCTGCAGCGCGCCCCGCAGCTCTTCGGGCGTCGAACGGCGCTTCAATCCAACGGAAAAGCGCAGATTCTCCATCGCCGTGAGGTCGCCCTTCAGGGCGGGTTCATGCGCCGCATAGGCCAGGGCCGCTTGATAGTCAGCCCGATGTTGAATGATCGATCGCCCCAGCCAGGCTACATTGCCCTGCTCCGGGCGCAGCAGTCCGCTGATGACCCTCAGCAATGTGGTCTTACCCGCCCCATTGGGACCTGACACATGCAGAAGCTCGCCGCGATCAATTTTTGCGCTGACGCCTTGCAGCACGTGACGGTCGCCACGCCAAACGTGGACCTTGTCGACCGACAGGCCGTCTGTGGACATATTCATGTGCGCGTGAGCTTAACTAAATCAAAGAGTTGAAGCCACCTATTCAGACACTCTTGATGAAGAGAATCGCCTTTGGCAGCGTGCACCAGCCCACAAAATTGGCTGCTCAGCACCAACCTGCGGCCGTCTGCGGGGTACTCACGAGGGAATCTTTTGGCTGCACGAATTGGACTGGAGGGTAGGTTGTCTGCACAAGCGTCTATGAGCGATCCGGTCTCGAACTCGCGTCTAGAACGTTTGCCCCTGGTGACACTCTATCTGACAGAGCGCTGCAACTCGCGCTGTGTCACCTGCGACTACTGGCGGCACGGGCGGGTCGACATGAATCTGGAGGCGGTACAGCGTCTGCTGCCCGGTCTGCGGCGGCTTGGCACCCAGGTCGCCCTTCTGTCGGGCGGGGAGCCGTTGCTGAATCCCGAGTGGCCGTCGATCGCGCGTGCGCTGCGCGATGCCGGTATGAAGGTGTGGCTGCTGACCTCAGGTCTGTCCCTGGCAAAGCACGCTCGGCGCGCCGCCGAGGTTTTCGATGCCATCACCGTGTCTTTGGATGGCACGGATCGGGAGACATACCAGTCAATTCGGGGACTGGATGCCTTTGAGAATGTCTGCGACGGCATTCGGGCTGCGGCCCAGCATGGCGTTGCCGCGGGGCTGCGAGTCACACTGCAGCGGGCCAATTTCCGGCAACTGCCCGCCTTTGTGTCCTCGGCGAAGGACTTGAGCGCACGCCAGGTCTCCTTTCTGGCGGTGGACGTCGCCAATCCGCACGCCTTCGGCCGCACAGAGGGCTTCAGCCACGATTTGGCACTGCGTCCGGAAGAGTTGCCTGTGCTCGACGGGTTGCTGCGCGCCCTGGAAAGCGAATGCGCGGCCGAATTTCGCTCGGGCTTTATCGCCGAGAGTCCCGCCAAGCTGCGGCGCATCCTGCAATACTTCGGCGCCATCCATGGCAAAGCGCCCTACCCCGAGGTTCGCTGCAATGCACCGGAATTCTCTGCCGTGGTCGGCGCGACCGGGCAGGTGCAGCCGTGCTTCTTCATATCGGGACCAGCGGACGCCGAAGCCTTGCGCGGCGCGGCGCTCGATGAACTTTCGAGCGCACTGAACAGCGAACGCATGAGGGCGCTGCGCGCTTCGATCCGGGCCGGTGCGCGCGCCGAATGCAAGACCTGCGTGTGTTCGATGTGGCGGGATTCGAACAGTTTCGCGGGCTCGCTGCTCTGATGAATGTCATGGCTGAAACGCGGACCGCTTATCAGCGTTGGGCACCGCTGTACCCGCCCGTTGCACACAATCCGTTGATGCGTGCCGAGCAACAGGCCATGCTGCTTCACTGGCCGGAGGTCGCGGGTCTGCGGGTTCTGGATCTCGCCTGCGGTACGGGCCGTTACGCGCGATTGCTGGCCGAAGCCGGGGCGGCCGAAGTGATCGCGCTGGATTTCTGCGTGCCCATGCTGATGCAGGTTCCAAGCGGCAGCAAGGTGTGCGCAAGCATGATGCAGCTGCCTTTCGCCGCCGACACGTTTGACGTCGTGATTTCCGGTCTTGCGCTCGGTCACGCAGACGGCGTGTATCCGTGGATGGTGGAGATCGCCCGCGTCCTGCGCAAACCGGGCACGCTATTGTATTCAGACTTTCATCCGGACGCGGCGCGTGCCGGCCTGACACGTTCATTCAAGGACCTCGATGATCGGACACTCTCGGTACCGCACGCGGACTTCCCGGTGGCGACTCAGGTCGAGGCGGCCGGCGCGGCCGGTTTTTGCGTGGAAGCCGTGCACGAAGTCCGCGTCGGCATCGAGCTGCGCGAACCTTTTGCGAAGTCCGACGATTTTTATCAGCGCTGGCATGGTCTGCCCATCGTGCTGGTAGTGCGAGCCCGCAAGTGAGCCTCACATTCATCAACGCGCAGTTTTGCGACGGCCGTATCGGCAGTCTACGGGTCCGTGGAGCGCGCATCGCCGCGCTGGACGTGGACCCTGAGCCTGCGGATGAAGTGGTCGATCTTGAGGGCGATCGGCTACTGCCCGGGCTCATCAATGCCCACGATCATCTTCAGCTCAACAGCCTGCCCGAGCATGGAACACCACGGTTTTATCAACACGCGCGCGATTGGGTTGCAGAAGTCGATGCGCGGCGACGAACCGATCCGCTATTCGAAGCCGGCGTGTCCGTGGCTCGCGATGAACGATTGTTCTTGGGCGGCCTGAAAAACCTGTTGAGCGGTGTGACCACGGTTGCCCATCACGATCCTCTGTTCCCCTCGCTGACGCAGGCCGGCTATCCGATTTCCGTTGTGCGGGACTATGGGTGGTCGCACTCCCTCTACATCGACGGCGAACATGCCGTCGCCGAATCCTACCGCGCGACGCCGGCGGCGTGGCCGTGGATCGTCCACGCCGCCGAGGGGCAGGATGCGCAAGCCACGGCTGAGTTCGAACGTCTTGACGCACTCGGCTGCGTCGGACCGAACACCGTGCTCATCCACGGCATTGCGCTCGATCAAGCTCAACGCGCGCGCCTGACAGCCGCCGGAGGCGCGCTGGTGTGGTGCCCTTCCTCGAATATGCGCTTGTTCGGCAAGACCGCCCAGGTGACCGATCTTGTTTCTAAGCGTCGCGTCGCGTTGGGAACCGACTCGCGCTTGAGCGGCGCCCGGGACCTATTCGATGAGCTACGTCTCGCCGCAACACTTGTCGGATTGGATGACGACACCCTCGCAGGCTTGGTAACCGACGTCAGTGCAACGATCCTGCGTCTTCCCGACCGAGGTGCCCTGCGGCCGGGCCTGCGCGCCGATCTACTGGTGCTTCCCGCCAAGACGCGGCTTCGGGACGCAACACGTTCAAACGTACGTCTGGTGATGATCGAGGGCACCGCACGTTATGGCGACGCCCAATACGTCATCAGTGCCTCTGCGAGCGCCGAGTGGACTCGCGTGGCGGTGGATGGGGTACCCAAGATGCTGGATGGAAACCTTTCCAAACGACTCGCGTGCGCCTCGATGAGTGAGCCAGGATTGGAGATGACGCGCCTGACCGGGAGAGCAGCATGAGCCCCAAGCGGTTCAAGGTCGTGCTCTATAATCCGCAGGCGGTGTTCTTCACCATGCCCCTGGCGTTGATGGCGATTGGCTCGGAACTCGATCCTGACATCTACGAAGTGATAATCATCGACGCGCGGCTCGACCCCGACGCGGAAAACACGGTGCTGTCGCACCTTGCCGATGCCCTCTGTCTTGGTGTGACTGTACTCACCGGCGCTCCCATATCCGACGCCCTGCAGATTTCCCGGGCCGCGAAGCGCGCTCGTCCCGACATACCGGTGGTCTGGGGCGGTTGGCACCCCTCCATGTTCACCAAGGAGTGTCTGCTCGAGCCCTCCGTCGACGTGACGGTGCGCGCTCAAGGAGAAGAGACTTTTGCGGAAATCGTGCAGCGGTTGAAAGATGGCCAATCGTTGCTGGGCTGCGAAGGCTGCACGATCAGGCTGCCTGACGGTTCAATTCACGAGAATCCGGCGCGCAACCTGGCGCAGGTCGACAAATTTCGCGCGCATGACTATGGACTGATTCCCGTCGAGCGCTATTTCGATCTCAAGGGCAAACGTCAGCTCGATTTCATTTCATCGCAGGGCTGTAACTTTCGCTGCGCCTTCTGCTCAGACCCGTTCGTGTATGGCCGCAAGTGGGTGGGGCTTGAACCCGTTCGCATGGCCTTGCGTTTGAAGGAGCTGTGGGACCGATATCATTTTGACGACGTGAACTTTCAGGATGAAACATTTTTCACCAAAGCGGCGCGGGTGGAGGCGATGGCGGATCGAATCGTCGAGTCCGGCATGAAGATAACCTGGGCGGCAACCATGCGCGCCGACCAAGGAATCAGACTTCCCGACCATGTCTGGGTGCGATGCAAACAATCCGGCCTGCGGCGCCTATTGGTGGGCGTGGAATCCGGCTCCAATGAAGTTCTAAAACGCATCCGTAAGGACATCAAGATCGAGCAGGTGTACGAAGTGGCGGAAAAGATGCTGAAGTTCGGCATCGCGGGGCACTTCCCCTTCATCGTCGGCTTTCCGGACGAGACCGACGCGCATATCCAGGCCACATTGGACTGCGCCAAGCGCCTGCGCTCGATGAGTCCGGACTTCCTCACCCCGATCTATTACTTCAAACCTTACCCCGGAAGCGCGCTGGTGATCGAGGCGGTCGCTCGCGGCTTTCGGCTGCCCGAAACGCTCGAGGCATGGGCGCAATTCGACTATGTGGCCGGCGAACCGGGGCCCTGGGTTTCGCCTGATAAATTTGAACTCATCGAACGTTTCAAATTCTTTCACGAGCTGGCCTGGAAGCGCGTATCGCGCGGCAAGCGATTCTTGCAGCAGCTCGCTCGCTATCGCTGCGACAAGGACAACTATCGATGGCCGGTCGAAATGCTGTTTACCCGCTGGCTGGTGCCGGTGCAAAAATTGTCATGAATGCTCTCAAACACATTCTGTTGATCAATCCGACGATCACATCGCGGCGCAGCGCCCGCTTTCCTCTCGCCGTCCTGAATCTTTCGGCCTCATTGGACGGCAGCTACGCCTCCAGCATCATCGACGGCAATATCGATCGCGATTTCGTCGCGACGACATTGAGGAGGCTCGCCGGAGGCGGTATCGATGCCGTGGGAATCAGCGTCATGGGCGGACCCCAATTGCGCAGCGCCATCCGCGTGTCGCGGGAAATCCGGGCGCGTTTCCCGGCGGTGCCCATTATTTGGGGAGGTCACTTTCCCAGCATTTGCGCTGAGCCCGCTCTCAACACGCCCTATCTGGACTATGCGATTCGCGGCCAGGGTGAAGAAACGCTGCGCGAGGTATTGGACGCCGTCTTTAACGGCGCAGATCTCTCCACGATTGCCGGCTTGTCCTGGCGTTCGGGCGGTCAGGTCGTTCACAACAAGAATCGTGCATTTTCCGCGGCCAGTCTGACGCGCACCTTGCCCTATGAACGCGCCGGAGATCCGCGCAACTACCTCGCCAGGACTTTCCTCGGCCGCCGCACCACGGGCTACCAGGCAGCGCTCGGCTGTCGATTCCGCTGCACCTTTTGCGGCGTCGCGTCCATGTTTCGCGGCAAGACCGCGCTGCCCGCCGCGGCGCGGCTGGACCAGGACCTGCGATACCTGACCACTCAATTGGGCGTCGATGCGGTGCAGTTTTTCGATCATAATTTTTTTGATCGCGAACAGGACACTGCGCCCTTGCTCGAGGTGCTGGCAAAGCATCAGCTGCCGTGGTGGTGTTTCGCCCGGTCGGACGCGCTGCTCAATTTATCCGAGGCCTCCTGGGCGCTGGTTCGCAAGAGCCGCCTGCGCATGGCTTACATTGGCGCGGAATCGCCGAGCGATTGGCTGTTGCATGACGTGCGCAAGGGAACGAGCACGGATCAAACGCTGCAAGCCATCGAAAAGTGCCGCAGCAATGGCGTCATTCCGGAGTTGTCGTTCATGTTGGCGCCCCCGCATGACCCAGAGGGGGAAACCGAGCGAACCTTCGACTTCATCCGTCACGTCAAGCGAATCCACCCCAAGACCGAAATCATGCTGTACGTGTACGCTCCGCTGCCGCCGGCTCCGGGAAGCTCGAATCCGCACGTCGAACGATCCGTCGCCAATCTGCGCGACAGCGACGGCGCGCCCCTGGTGTTTCCGAGTACGGCAGATGGCTGGGCCGAACCTCAATGGCTCTCTTATTGGTGCCATACCGATGTGCCGTGGCTCAATGAGCGCATGCGTCGACGCATCCGCGACTTCACCACCGTGCTCGGCTGCCGCTTCCCGACGATTACGGACGTGCGCTCGCCGTACTGGGGCAAATCGGCGCTGCGCGCCCTGGCGTCCTGGCGCTACCGCTTCGAGCGCTACGAAAGACCCTGGGAACTGGATTTCTCCAAGCGCTTCATTAAATTGTGGGATCCACGGGTGTCGGGACTGTAATGACGCCGGCCGTCTCAATCGTGTTGCCGACGTTCAATCGCCTGCAATTCCTGAGAGCGGCGGTGGACTCGGTGTTCAAGCAGACTTTTTCCGACTGGGAACTCATCATCGCGGATGATGGATCCGAAGCTGAGACTCTCGCCTTTCTGGCTCAACTGGAGACGCGCGAGCAAGTTCGGCTGCTGCGAATGACTCATTCGGGCAACCCCAGCGCCGTTCGCAATACCGCCATCCGTGCGGCGCGCGGGCGGTACGTTGCATTCCTGGATTCCGATGACGTCTGGCTTTCGGACAAGTTGCGGCTGCAAGTCGCGGCACATGCGGCGTGCCCGAAGCGGCGCTGGAGCTACACCGCTTTGGCCCGAATCGATGCGGGCGGTCTGCCCATGCGCGATGGTCTTGGTTTGAACTGGACGCCGCATGAAGGCGATATTTTCGAGCCGCTATTGACCCTGGCTGCCTCCGTCGCCACGCCCACGGTCATGATCGAACGGCAGTTGCTGCAAGAGTTGGGCGGATTCGATGAGCAGCAGCCCTATTTCGAGGATTACGATCTGTGGCTGCGCCTTAGCCTGCAAAGCGACGTCATCTTGGTCGATGTGCCACTGGCTCTAATACGCAATCACAGTGAGCACTATAGCTCCGACAGAATTCGCGTGTATGAAGCGCGATTCAGGCTGCTGGACAAGAATTCCGCTCATGTAGGGTCGCCGCGGCTTCGCGACGCGATGCGGATCGCACGCGCCACGACCGCCGGCAGTCTCGCCCTGGTAGCGGCTGTGGCCGGCATGCGCGGTTATGCCCTGCGAATGTTGTGGCGCAGCCGTCTCTGCGCCCTGAAGTCACGCGTGTGGTGGCCCCGAGCTGCTTCCACCGTCTTACGCATAGTCTTGCCCTACTGGCTGCAGGAGACCGCACGCAAGCGCCGCCGCCAAAGGCGCGCCCTGGCTGCGGCGCCGTGAACTTGCTCCGGGAAGTTTGGGCGGTGCTGTCGCCGCGACAGAGACGTTTGGTGGCGGGCGCGCAGCTGCTGTCCATCGTCATGGCATTTTCCACGGTGGCCGGTATCGCATCGATCGCTCCGTTTTTCTCGGTGCTCGGCGATCAACACTTGGTGGATCATTCCCGATTCGTCCACTGGCTGTACGTTAGTTTCGGATTCTCAAGCCGGCGCGGTCTCGAGGTCGGTTTGGGGGCAGCCTTCCTGACACTCGTGTTCACAGCCAATGCGATCAATGCAGCGGGCGGATGGGCAATGGCGCGTCTCTCTTGGCTGATCAGTACGGATCTTAAGCTGATGTTGTTGCGCGAGTACATGGCGCGTCCCTTCCTGTTTCACGCCAGATCGAACACTGCGAGCCTGCTCAACAACATCATTTACGAAACCAACATGACCAGCAGCATGTTGCAGAATATATTTCTTCTGATCACCAATTGCGTAACCGCGTCCTTGATCATTCTCTCGGTAATGCTGCTCAATCCGCTCCTCGGGGCCGCCGTATGCATGCTCCTCGGGGGAGGCTACGTCGCAGTCTATTTGACGATGCGAAACCAGCTGCTGCGCTCCGGAGAGGTGCAGTCAAAATTTCATGCCGAGCAGACCAAAATAGTCAACGAGGGCCTGGGGGCAATCAAGGAGATTCAAGTGCTCCACGCCCAACGGTTCTTCGAGCAGCGCTTCGAGGAATCGAGCCGGTCGTTTGCCCACGCTGCATCTCATAGTCAGGTAGTGGGCCGGAGCCCTAAGCACATTATGGAATGCGTGGCTGTCGCGGGGCTGGTGGTCGCGGCGCTTTTGGCCGGGGGACGCGGCGATGGCGTAGGACCGTGGCTGGGTCAATTGACCTTTCTTGGCTTCGCGGCCTACCGCCTGCTGCCGACGCTGCAGCAAGCGTACGCGGCGGTGGTCGGTATTCGCGCCAACCGTTTCGGATTTGCCGCTATCGCGCCCGACGTGCGCGCGGCGCGCCGCAGAATTCAAGTGAACAATTATGCAGATCCCTCCTGGCAGGAATTGCCGCGTCGGGAAATTCGGCTTGCGGAGGTTTATTTCCGCTACGCGCCAGACCTCCCTTTTGCTGCAAAAGGCGTCAGCCTGCGTATTCCGGCGCGCTCCGCTGTGGGCTTGATCGGCCCGAACGGGTCCGGCAAAACGACGCTGGTCGACATGGTCACGGGATTACTGACACCCGATTCGGGTCACGTCGAGATCGATGGAATTGTCCTCGACGAATCAAATCTCCAGCAGTGGCGGTCGCGGATCGCTTACGTGCCGCAGAGCATCTATCTACTTGACGCCAGCATCGCGCAAAACGTGGCATTCGGCGTCCCGCAACGTGACATCGACCGCGAACGCCTGTTGGCCGTGGCCAAGCTGGCGCAGTTGGACGATTTCGTCGCTTCTCTGCCGGAAGGCTACGAACACCAGATTGGCGAGCGAGGCGTCAAACTGAGCGGCGGACAGCGGCAGAGAATCGGTCTGGCGCGCGCCCTGTACACCGATGCGTCCGTTCTCATCATGGACGAGGCCACGAATGCGCTCGACAGCCTTACGGAACAAGAACTGATCGCTACGCTCCTGCGCTTGCGCGGCCGCTATACGATCATTTTGATCGCTCATCGCTTGAGCACTCTGCGAGGCTGCGACGTCATCATTGAATTGGATCGCGGCATGATCACCGCTAGCGGAACCTATGTCGAATTGCTGGGAACATCCGAGTCCTTTCGGCGGTTGGCAGACATTCGATAGCTGTTAGATGCTTTTTACCGATCCGGTCTTCCTCTTTCTGTTGCTGCCATTGGCATGCTGCGCGCTCTATTTCTTGACGCCGCGCTACGGCTCCACCATCGGATTCAGCTCCCTGCTCTGTCTTTCATTGCTTTTCTATTGGACGTGGGGGTCCTTCTATCTCGTCGTTCTGATCGCGTCCATCACGGTGAATTTCACTGTCGCGTGCTTCGTGCTCACAACACCGGACGAGCGAACCCAAGAGCGGCGCACGGCGTTGTGGTTGGGTCAACTCTACAACTTCGGGACCCTCATCTGGTTCAAGTATCGGTTCTTACTTCTCTTGTTCAACAGCGTGCAACAGGAGTTTTCTCTCATTGAGGTCGCCATCCCCATCGGCATCTCGTTCTACACTTTCCAGCAGGCAATGCTGCTCGTCGACGCCCATCACCGCGATCCGAGCGTCGTAACTTATCTGGGAGACATGCGCACGTTCTTGGGCAAGTGCAGGGGTTACGTGCGTCACGGATTCTTCGTCTCGTTCTTCCCGCACCTCGTCATCGGCCCAATTGTTTACATGAGCGAGTTTCAGCCCCAAGTACAAAGCGCACAATTCGGGCGCGTCAAGCGGACCGATCTGGAGGTGGGTTCAGCGCTCATAATCATGGGATTGTTCAAGAAGATGGTGATCGCCGATCATATGGCGCCGATTGTCGGCAGCGTATTCGGAGTCGCTCCGAATATTTCGACAAACGGACACATCCCGATGGCAGTCGCCTGGCTCGGTACCCTGGCGTTTTACTTTCAGCTGTATTTTGATTTCTCGGGCTATTCAGACCTGGCGCTTGGCAGCGCACGCATGCTGGGAATCCGTTTCCCGATCAATTTCTACTCGCCGCTGAAAGCGGTCGGCATCATCGATTACTATCGCCGCTGGCACATCACGCTGACCCGCGTCATCGCCCGATTTGTCTACACCCCGTTGTCGATTCAAGGAGCACGCTGGGCCATCAACTCACGCCGGCCGGCACTCGCCGTGAACATCGCCTCGATTTGGATCCCCCTGCTGGTCAATTTCGAAGTCATCGCGCTTTGGCATGGAGCGCGGCAGACCTTTGTGGTCTTTGGGCTGGTTCACGGCGTTTGGTATGCCGCCGAGACCGCAACCCGCTCGAGCAGCGTCTTTAAGGGTTGGTGCAAAAGGACATCGAATGCGACCCGGGGCGTTCTTGGGCGGACGCTATTTTTTCTGCTCATGCCGCTGACGTTCGCTCTCTTCCGTTCAGGTTCCCTTTCCGATTTCTTGTCAGTCCTGCAGTCACTCTTTGGCTTTGGCGGCGGTGCCTTGCATCTGAAGGACGCCATCGAAGTGATGGCTGCCGGCGCTGTTGCCGCGCTCCTGCCGAACTCGATGCAGCTTCTGGCGCGCTACCGCGCCGGAATTACCACGTATGCGAACAAAGAATATACGCCGACGCTGCTGCGTCTGCGTTGGCGTCCGGATTGGATTTGGACAGCCTCGTTCGCAGGAATGTTGTTGGTCAGCCTTTACTATATGTCCCGCCAGCCGCCGTTTCTATACTTGGGCTTCTAGTGCGCAGACCGTTCCTCTTCGCCGTTGTCTCGATTGCCGCGGCTTTCTGGGGGCTTGCATTGGCTTTGGCGTGGATCGACCCCTTTGCCGTGTATTCATGGGGCCCGGGGCCCCGGCTGAAATCAGGCGACGAATACTCCATGCGCTCCAAACCCTATCTGGTGGATGCAGTAGCCAAGTCGGCGGACATCGATACGATTTTTGTCGGCGGTTCTACGGGACATTTCTATACCGCCCAAATGATGCAGGAAATTCTTCCCGGTACGATCCGCGCCTTCAACCTGAGTTATAGCGGCCCAGCGCATCCGGACCGGGAGGTGGTACAAAGGCTGCTGCTGGAGCATTCCCACGCGCACCGTTTTATTCTCGAGGCAAGCTGGAACTACATGGTGCCGAAACAGACTCAAGTCGTGTCCACAGCCTTTCCAATTTACCTCTATGACAACGTGTGGTGGAACGATCTTCGAGCCGTCAATTGGGAGACAATCAAATTGTCTGTTGCGCTGTTGCGGAGCAAGCCGCTCTGGATCGACGCTTGGGCTCCTGCACGCGAATACGAAGGCTATCGCCGGAGATATGATGTGCTGCATGGGCAGGATGCCATAGCGGACTTTAAGGGCTACATTTCCCGCAACAAAGCGTCCATCGACACGCCGAGCAAACTGACCTGCGAATCAATGGATGCTCTCGGTGACGGCCTGGTTCCGTTCGTTCGTGCTCTTGCGAAACGCGGCGCCGAAGTGGACGTGCTGCTTCCCGCATATTCCTGGTTTATGTACTATTGGACCTCTGAAACCGACAAAAGAATGCTGTCGCGCCCCAGCCTGCTGAATGATCTTCTGGTGATGCGTCATTGCCTCGTACATACGCTGGATGGGCTGCCAGGCGTACGCATTTTTGCTTTCGACGACGTGCCAGGACTTGCCTCGGATATGCGCAATTATTTCGATCCGGGCCATTTGTACAATCCCGAGGCTAACCGTTATGTACTGCAATCCATTGTTCGAAACGAACACCGCCTGACACGCGACAATGTCGAGGCCAGGAATGCCGCCATGAGACTGGATGTCATCCAGTATGAGTTCACGAATGAGAAAGTATGGGCTACGCCCCCGTGATCGCCAGTGGCTTTCCGCACCTCCAGTTCCTGATCGAGCGCCAACTTGCCGTGTTTCCGGCGCATGCCCCCTTTCTCGAGAAGCGGTTTTCGTCGCTTGGTGCGGAGTCACTGATCTTCGCGGACGGGATCGCAGAGAAAGTCATGCAGATAGCAGGCAAGCAACTGGACCGCGTCTGCGAGGACTATTGCTGGTTGAGTGCAGCCGTGCTTGAAGAGGAACTTCATTTCCGGCGAAGCGGCCATTACAGGCTTTCCACATTTGAACAAGCGGACAGAGAGGTCTATTCAAAGCCTCAGTACATGACGCGCTACATGAACGGACTGCTGATTTCCCAGCTATGGTGGCGCAATCACACCGAGACACTGCAGTTCTTCCGCGACGAATTCGTAGCGAAAAGCCCCTGTGGCGTCACGCATTTGGAGATAGGGCCCGGCCACGGGCTGTTTCTTTATCTTGCGGCGGCCTCCGGTTCATGCGCGGCAGCCGAGGCCTGGGATATCACAGACTCGAGCCTCGCGCAAACGCGCCTCGCGCTGGAAGCGATGCAATTGCAACGCGCGGTTTCTCTCAAAAGAGTAAATATGTTCCATGCGCCGAAAGCCCAATTCAGCTCGATCGCATTTTCGGAAGTGCTCGAACATTTGGAGCAGCCCCGGTACGCGCTCAGTATTCTGCGCGAGTTGCTGACCGATGATGGGCGCATGTTCTTGAATGCGCCGGTGAACTCACCCGCCCCAGATCATCTTTATCTATTCGAAACTCCGGAACAATTGCTTCAGATGATTACGGACGCCGGGTTTGCAATCGAGCGAAGTCAGCTTTCACCCGCTACCGGCGCCACCCTGGAAAGGGCACGCAAACACAAATTGACCATCTCGGTCAGCGCGATTGTGCGCAAAGGATGAAAAGGGGAATGCTTTGGATGACGACCTACAGACAATTACCGGGATGATTCGGGCGTTATTCGATGAGTATGAGGGGCCGGTAACGCGCGATCTGTCGGCGCGGGACGTCGCACAGTGGGATAGCCTTGCCAATGTACAGTTCGCCGTTTTGATCGAGCAGGCGTTCGCGATCCGCTTCGAAACCCGCGAAATCGGGGGATTCAGAAATATTGGCGAGCTTCTCGATTTGGTTGCGGCCAAACGGGCGCGGCAGTAGTGGCGATTCGAGTCGGCGATCGAGCTGCGCGGAAGTTCGTGATTGACGGGGCGACCATGCGTTGGTTTCAGGAAGTTGCCGAGGATACGAGCAAAATCCATTGCGATCGCGCCTACGCCCAATCGCGCGGGTACGCTGACGTCATTGCCTATGGCGGCATTCTGGTGGCGCACCTGTCGCATATGCTGGGAATGAAGATACCCGGAACCAGCGGGACATCGATCGCCTGGTCGATCAAGTTTCATGAGGCGCTTTACGTTGGTGAGCAAGCCGAGATTGTCCTGGAGGTCACATACGTTTCTGCCGCGACCGGTGTGGTAGAGGCAAAATTCAAAATCATGGCGGGGCAAAAGCAGGTCGCCTCCGGGACAACCCAGAGCATTGTTCCCTTGGACGAAATCGGGGCGTAACGGATGAATGCAGGCGAGACCGGCCGTTTCCCCTGGCGAGCGCCCTTGGCCGCCGACTGGCAGCTGCAATGGGCCGCTCTCGACAACCGCGTGCGCGCGATGCAGGCATCCACGCCGCCTGCCGAGTGCGAAGCGATTTCCAACGCCGCACGCCGACTCGCGGGCCAAGACCTCGCTACGATCGAGAATATCAAGTTGGAGAAGCTGGCGCATCGCATGTTGCCGCATGCTGCAAGGTTTCCCCGGCTTCGCCACGTTCGCATCGGCGTAATAGGCAATCGGACACTGTCGTATCTCACAGCGCAGCTGCCGGCGGCTGGATTGGCGCGCGGCATGCTCGTCGAAGCGATCGAAATCCCCTATGACGCGGCTGCGGCGGCCGCGCTTGGCGCCGCCGTTCCGTTGCATCAGTCGAAGCTCGAGGCGGTTGTGATCGTTCTCGACGCCGGCTCATTGATAAAATCGGATATGTTTCTGGACGAAAAAACGGAGACGCGTGCACTCGCGGAAGCACAGACCTTTCTTCTGCGTCTCACCAGGGCAATGTCCAGGATGATGAGCTCGACAGCCATCGTCGCAACCGTGCCGCCTGACAGAGTTGATATAAGCTCCTCCGAACTGGCGTTGCCGGGATCAACTTCGCGATTTTCCATGCGTCTCAATGAGGTGATTGTCGACGGAGCACGGCGCCGAGATTGGGTCATGTGGGATTTGGCGGCCCTCGCCGTTCGCGTCGGTGCAGAGAATTGGTTTGACGCCGTCCGCTTTCATGAGGCGAAGACTCCCTTCCATGTCAGCCTTGCGCCACTGGTGGCCGATCACCTTTGCCGAACCCTGGCCGCACTGGTGGGTAAGAGCTGCCGCGCGCTGGTTCTCGATCTCGACAATACACTCTGGGGCGGCGACATCGGCGACGACGGCGTGGCCGGCATCCGCTTGGGCGAGAATTCTGCCGAAGGCGAGGCTTATCTGTCCTTCCAGCGCTTCATTCTCAACCTGAGGCGCCGCGGCGTCGTTTTGGCCATATGTTCCAAGAACACGGACTCGATCGCGCGCGAGCCCTTTCGTTCACACCCGGATATGCTGTTAAGGGAGGAACACATCGCCGTATTTCAGGCCAACTGGGAAGACAAGGCTTCTAATCTGCAGGCAATTGCCGATGCGCTGAGTCTGGATCTTGAATCCGTGGCCTTCGCGGACGACAACGCCGCAGAACGCGAACGGGTTCGCCAAGAATTGCCGCTTGTCAGTGTTCCCGAGATTGGCGCCGACCCGGCAAACTACGCGGCGCGTATTGCTGATTCTGGTGTTTTCGATCATTTGCTGTTGACGATCGACGATCAAATGCGGGCCGGCAGCTATCGAGGCCGGGCAGCCGGAGCCGAGCTCAAATCCAAGATCGGCAACTATGACGAATATCTACGGTCGCTAAAAATGAGCGCAAGCGCATCGCGCTTCGACCCCGTAAACCGTGCACGCATCGCTCAGCTCATCAACAAATCCAATCAATTTAATTTGACGACCCGCCGCTACAGCGAATCCGATGTCCAGCAGTTCGAACAGAGCCATGACGGAATTCTCTGCTGGCAAGTTCGCCTCGAAGACGTTTTCGGCCCGCACGGAATCATAGCGATCATTATCGTGCGCAAAGAAGCAATGACGTGGACAATCGACACCTGGCTGATGTCATGCCGCGCCCTCACGCGCGGAATCGAAGAAGCCCTGATGAATCTGCTCATGGCTGAAGCGCGGCAAGCAGGCGCCGAAACCTTGATTGGAGAGTACATTGCCACTCCGCGCAATGCGCTGGTGGCAGATTTTTACCCGCGAATGGGATTTACGACGCTCGAGAATCAATTGGGATCCGCAACGCGGTACGGTGCCCAACCGGCGTCCTTCAGACCCCTGAAGCATTTCATTGATGCGAGACTTTGCTGACCTTGGAGGTTGCAGGCGGAACAGGGAATAACTTCGAATAGTCGCGCGCCATTTCCATCAGGCGATCCAAGGTTTGCCCGAGTTCGGGCGGCGACATCGGGGATCGCCGTAGGCGTACCGTGGACAGTGCGTCAATGGCCGCATTGAGGGCTTCGATTGCAACCACTGCGGCGAATCCCTGATCGATCAAGTCGGAAAATTGGCCGCGAGCTTCCTCGCTTATGAAGATCGCTGGCACGCCCAGAAATGCCGCTTCCGTGGATGCGCCTGAGAATCGCGAAACAACGACGCTCATGTGACGTAACAGGATCGGCAGCGGCAATATAGAAGAATCCTCCACGACGACGTTGGACCTGCGCAACGACAGCAGGCGCGCGAATTCGGCGTCCTGATAAGCGGACGCTGCTGGATGACGGCGAATCCACCAGCGCCACGAGGTGGGCGCGGCTTCAATCTGAGCCGCCAGGGCGTCCCAGCCCTCGCGGTATCCGCCGACAGGCTGTAAGGCAACCAGAATCTCGCGCTCGAAGCGGGTCCCCTTGGTCAACGCAGCAAATTTTGCGTCGCCGATGCGAGTCAGAGCAGCCGAGTCATCCAGATAGGGCGACAGCTGCGTATGGCCGCCATGCAAACTTTGGTGCCAAGGCAACGCGAGGGAATTGCTCCAGCGCTGAATGTCTGCCGCATCCCGCTGAGTCCAGCTCCAGAATACCGCCGGCAGAGTCCCATATCCATTCTCAGGAAGCGCAATCCAATCGTAAGCCTTGTGCGCGCCATCCCGCGGACAATGCTGCAAATCGATGGACAGCACGCCTTCGCGCCGGCAGGCCAGCATGAAGGCAGGTCCCAATCCAGCGTAATAGGTCACGACGAAGGCCAGCTTCGGCCTTACGCGACCCAGTACTCTTTGAAATGCTGCGGCACTCTCGGACACCGCGCTGGCGCGCAGCTGCAGCTTGGCACGTTTCAAAGATCCCGCTGGCACGCCGCGCTTGGCAAGAAACTCGACCACGCTTTTGTGCTCCGGCAAATCGGCAGGCGGCACGGATTTCAAGCGACTTAGGCCGCCGCGAAACACGAATGAATTCGTGGCAAACGTAGGCCGATGCCAGGGAAGACGCGCAAGATCGCCGCCTTGCATGAGAAAAGTGCTTAGCCCCCGGCTCTCCAGCGCCTGTATGACCGGTTCGAAATACCGGTCCTGCCACGCTCCATCGATAAAGTCCAGCGAAACACCATCGCCCAGGAAAATAGCATCGGCTGGTTTGGGACGGACAATCCAATGGCGCAAATCCGCCCGGCTCCTCCAGAAATTCTTGAGTGGCGTGGCAAGGCTGCCAAGCGCGCGCAGTGGCATTGGCCGCGACTTCGGCAATTCGCCGCCCACATTGGCCCAGTACATGTCGAGATACAAATCCATTCGTGCCAGAGGCCAGATCTCCACATCGCCGCTCATCCATTGAGCGACTGGAAAGTGACGCTCAATATGCTCTATCAGCTTGAGATAGCGGCTATGAAAGGGGATGGCCGGCACCTCATCATAGTAATGCATCCGCCGCAGAGCGGCTGGTTACTCGGCAATGAGTGCCGCCAGGCGGTACTCGGCTACGCTAGAATCATTCCATGCCGCCTGCACGTACACCTGCACGTATTCTGGTGATTGGTGCTGGTCCCACGACCGTGCACGTTCACCTGCCTGCTCTTGCACGGCTGCGCGACAGGGGTGAAATTGCGCTGGCTGTCATTTGCGATATCGACCGAGAGCGCGCCGCGCTGGCGCGACGACGGTTCGGATTCTCGGAGGACAGCGGCGACGGCTTGGCGGCACTAGAACGTTCGGACATCGACGCCGTATATATTTTTGGCAGCGCGCAGCTCCACTACGAATACGGACTGGTTGCTCTGGAACGAGGCAAGCACCTCTTCGTCGAGAAACCCATCGCGCCGAGCTACGCGCAGGCTGCCACGCTGGCCGAGGTTGCAAAAAGACACGGGCTGATTGCAGCCGCCGGCTTGAATCGACGCTTCTTCAGATCTCTGACCGAGGTGCGAGAACATGCAGGCCGCACGGGCTGGCGCCTTGCCGAGGCGGTATTTCACAAGGCCGAATTCGGCAATCGCCCCCCATTCGGCGCCAAGACGTGGCTGAGCGCCAACGGCATTCACGTCTTGGACGCACTGCTTTTCATGATGGGCGGCCTGCCAGATACAGTGACCGCGATGGCGGGGGACTCGGCCGAGACGACCCCCAGCGTCTTTTCCGCGATCATGCGATGGCGGGACGGCGCGCAGGGGGTGTTCCTGTGCAATAACAGCGCGGGATCTCGGCGCGAGGAGTACGTCTTTCACAGCCAGGGCGAGACATACAGCGTTGATGCAGACGGTCTGACAATTCAGAAAGGGACTGCATCGACTCGTAGGTCTCTACCATCCATCGGCGATGGATTTGACGCAGAGCACGACGCGTTTCTGCAAGCCATCCGCACAGGCGTCGAGCCCCTGCACAGCGTCGCTGCGATCGCACCGTCCATGTTTCTCGCCGAATTGATCGAGATGGGTTACAGCGGGCGCGTGGAATTGCCGCCGACAACGGTGCACCGCCCTGCCGCGCCTGCTGTATCCAAGCCGAACTCCATTTTGATAGCTCATTCTCCCGAACTGCAGCCGCAGCTCGCGCGCCTGCTGCAAAAATACCGACTGGTTTCACTCGACGGCTTGAACCAAACTGCCGGCGAACGCCCCGACATTGTGGCTGCCGTTTTGGGCCGTGGCTCATTGCCATTGACCCGCGAAGTCTTGGGCAGGCTTCCTCGGCTTCATGTCGTGGGCATCATGGCCCTGTCGCTGACGCGTCATGAGCCGGAATTCCTCCTGGCGCGCGGGATCACTGTCGTAAACGCCAGTGCGGCCTATGCCAATAGCGTGGCGGAATTTGCATTGGGGCTGACAATTCTCGCTCGGCGTCGCGCCTTTGCCTCGCATGCAGTGATGCGCGCGGGCGGCTGGGGTACCGACCCCGGGGCTTCCGGACTTAAGGGGCTGCTACATCGCTATGCGCGGCGCGCCCGCCCCGCACTCAGAGCCGCAGGGCTCGAGCCAATCGGCCTGAACCTGTGGCGCAAAACCGCGGTGGCGAAGAGCACCGGGGCCAAGACGACCGCCAGCATTCCGCGCGAACTGCAAGGAGCTGCCGTGGGACTATTGGGGTGGGGGGAAAATGCGCGCGTGTTCGCAGCTCATCTCCTGAGGCTTGGCGCACGGGTATTGGTCTACTCCGAGCACGCACGCCTCGAGGATATACGTGCGGCCGGCGCCTTCCCCGTCACGCTGGGAGAAGCGCTTGCAGCCGATATCGTCTCCCTGCATCGGGGATTGACCGCGAGCACACGACATTTTCTCGGGGCGCCCGAGTTGAGCAAGTTGCGACCGGGCACGGTGCTCATCAACATCGCCCGCGGAGCCCTCATAGAGCCAAGGGCGCTGCTCGGCCGCCTGCGACAGGGCGACGTCTTTGCGTGCTTGGACACCTATGAGGAGGAACCATTGGCGGCCTCCGATCCGCTGCGCAGTCTGCCGAACGTATTCCTCACCGCCCATATTGCGGGCGGCTCTAAGGATATGCACGCGGCCGCTGCGGATGAAGTGGTCAGTAAGGTGATCAGCTATCTTGACGGCGATCCGACTGCATCAATCTCCGTGGAGCGACTGAGGACCATGACTTAGCGACTTAGCGGACCGCCTTGCTTGATAGCGTCTTAGGCACGCTGGACATACGCGGCGAATAACTCTGGCCAACCGGTAACGCAGCCACGCGCCTACCTGCCATGCCTTTAAGCGAAACCGCATATCAGGCGAAACATCTGATCGAACGAAGAGTGCGTTGAATTGCCTCTCCAGTCTTGCTTGGTCTGTGCCGATCTCTGTAAAACCGAGCCGCCAAAGCTGCGCCTTGACGTCAGCGTAGAGCTTCTGGCTCGTGCCAATGCATGGTGTGGTCTCGACCTCGATGTGGAGTAGGTGCACCCGGTCGGCTATGCCGGTCATGCCCTCAATCACTTCATGTGCCTTGCCCTCGCTGTCTATCCACAACGCCAGCCTCGAGTGAGGCGCGCATTTGTCGGCAAGGAAAGTATCCAGACGCGTCGCCTTGACAGGTACGACGGCCGCCGGCGCCCACCCGTCAGACCGTCGGTACAAGGAACCCATGCCACGCCGGTAGTCCGATCGTGAGTAGTCGGCATCGACCAAGAAAAACTCGGCTTCGCCATCGTAATTAGTAACCGCGAAGGGGACGATTTGGATGTTACGAACTTGAAGTAGCGGATCCTCCTGCATCAGCCGAAGATTGCGGGGATTCGGTTCGAAAGCATAGACGCACGACTCCGGAACCGAATCGCGAAAGACCATCGCGTCGGCGCCGTCCATGGAG
>DASYIN010000063.1:0-9072 GCA_035997505.1 Steroidobacteraceae bacterium
TCGGATCATCGCTCATGATGTATTCGTTGGAGCTGTTCAACCACGCGTGATCATAGAGATTGCTCAGCTCCATCGTTCCTCCCGTGGATGGATTGCGAAACGTCTGCACGCCGCGAATGTTTTGGTCAAAGGCGTGCGCGCTGTTCATCGAGCCTTGGAATTGATTGGCGGTCACGTCCATGATGGTCTGCGCGGCATACCTTTGTAAATCCGCGATGACCTTGTCCTGAATGGCCTCCTTTTGCGCTTCGGCATTGAGGAGTTTGACGATGATTCCGCCCGAATAGGCCTGCCATTTCGGTTCCGGCCGAACCGAGCTGACCATCACCTTAAAAAGCTTGTCGTTGGCGTCCAACTGACCTTTTGGTGTCCGCAATGCCATCCAGTCGATGGCGTGGGAATCATAGAAAGCACCGCGGCCTTGGCGATAAATACGTGTCACCACGGCAATCGCCAGCCATCCTTCCTGCGCCTTGCCGTCCTTTTGAAATTCAACACGCGCACGAATGGCGTCGGTTTGCGTGCCGCCGCCGTTCCCCGCATCGCCGGGCGGCAGCCCCATTTGCTTGCGCGCGATTTGGTTGAGCTCCGGAAACGGTTCGACCGAAACGACAGTCGTACCGCTGGGGAGTGCTTTAAGCGCAATTTCGCGAAAGTACGCCTCGGCCTTCATGGGTTTCATCACAGGGCAGGGCTTGCCGTCGCCGCCGAGTTGGCGGCGATGCGGGTCCGTCAGCTTCTTAACCACGGCGGGATCATCCGCATATTGCCAGCTAAAGTTGGGGGCGCCTTGGAATGCGATTGAGCCGTCGGCACTTGTGGCGTCCCAGACCACCGCAAACATATCCGAAAAGCACCCGCCCTTACCGCCGCCGACAACGACGTTGCCTTTGAAGTCCCAGGCAGAGGGAATCAAGAGATCGAATGCCGGCAATGCGGCTTGGACCTTATCCATGCCCTGATCAATGATTTGCACTTGTTTCATGCGAAGGAAGGCGCCAGGTGCGTCCTTTACGGCATGGGTCTTGTGCCCTGGTGCAGGGGAGGGAGGCGCGGCCGGTGCCGGCTTGGCCGCGGCATTGGGAGAAGCCGCGCCGGAGGCCAGCGCGGGACTCGGCGCAGGGCTCGCCGCTCCAGTAGCGGTGTTGGAAGATGAATTATTGCCAAGGCTCGCAGCCTGGGCGGCCTGCTTGCACTGCGTTGACAGCTGATCTTTGTGCGCCTTAAGGCACGCCAGAATTCTGCCGCCGCCGGACGGCACGCCGGCACACAACTTTTGTGCATCATCCGCACAGCCGGCACGCAGAGCTGCCAATGCTGCGGCTTCGTCTGCAGTCGCGAGCGGCGCGTATGCGCTCGCGCACCAAACAAGGAATAAGGTCAATCGCCGCATAGCGCATCCCCCCGCTGTGAGAGCGCCATCTTTCGGCATCCATCGCCGGCAAGCAAGACTATTTGCTTGCGGAGTCCTTCTTGGGCCGGCGGACAGTCCTTATCTTGCCGCTCCGTCCGCCTCCGCAGAAGAATTGATCACCGCCATCGGACTCGAGCCCCGATACCATTACCCCGGGCGGCATATCGAGTTGCTGCAACACCTTTCCGGTTCGAGGATCGATTCGCCGCAATTCGCTCTCGTCGGCCTCCATGGTGGCGTGCCACAGATCGCCGTCTACCCAGGTCACCCCGGTGACGAAGCGGTTGGACTCGATGGTGCGCAGAATCGCCCCAGTTTGGGGATCTACCTGATGAATCTTCCGGTCCCGATACTGCCCCACCCAGAGCGTGCCTTCCGCCCAGGTGAGACCGGAGTCGCCGCCCCCACCTGGCGCCGGAATCGTGCTGAGCACGCGGCCGTTTTTGGGGTCGATTTTCTGGATACGATCCTCAGCGAGCTGATACAGGTGTTCACCGTCGAATGCCGTTCCGGCATGTGCCGCGACATCGATCGAGCGCAGCATCTTGCCACTCGCAGGATCAATGGCTTTCAGCGTGTCGCCGGCGGCAAACCAGACCTTCTGGCCGTCATACGAGACTCCATGCACTTGGTTGACCCCTGGAAAGGGGCCGAACTCACCGGTAATGTCCGCGGCTGCTTTACTCATGGCTGCAGTTTAATCAATCGGCAGGGGACCGGGGAGCAACAAAGTCGTCGCGAATCCCAGAACGGGCGGGGTCATCCAGCGACGAGTGCGTCCGCGCCCGAACGATTGGACCTTGCCGGCGGCTACAAGCGAATCGAGCGCACGCTGCACGGTGCGCTGGCTCGTGCTGAGCGCCAGCGCAAGTGCCGAACTGGACCAGGATTCACCATCGGCGAGGAAGGCGAGCATGCCGGCGTGCTTCTCCTCGATGGGCCGCGCGAGCACAACCACCCCGTGCGCGCTCTGCGGCAGCAGCGCAAAGCCTCGGGATGTCGCGCTCACCTTGGCCAGCGTCCGCAGCAGGGTGCGAAGCCGCGCCAATTCGACGCGCAACCGCGCGCGATGCGATTCATCGGCGAGTTTCAAGCGGAATGCGCGCGCGACCAGCGCGTCCCTCGCCACGTCACCGGGCCATGCCTCGGCCAGCGCCCGTACGAGCGTGAACAACACCGGGCGCTTAGCGAGCGAGACCGCCTTGCGGCCCTGGCGCACGACATGCAGGCAAGCATCGACTACGAGTGATTTGGATGCCAACAATGCTTCGACCTCATCGAGCAATAGGAAGCGCTCGGCGCCGCCGGCAATCAGGCGTGCCGCCGGCATGGACAGAACGCGGGATGCAGTTTCGACCTCCGCCGTTAATGCCGGGATCCTCGCGCGGCGTGCGGCGCTATTTGCGCGAGCGAGGGCGACGCGCGCCAGCCGGGTCCGTATGCGGCGCATGGCGATCCCGGCGAGCAGCAGTTCGTGAACCGCCCTCGGGGCAGGCGACACGGGGTCGAGGCCGGCGAGCATGCCTTCGGCTTCATCGAGACGGCCGATCAGGAGCAGGCGCCGGACCTCAAGGTAGCGCGCATGCGCGGCGTTCACGAAGTCACCGTGCGCCTCGAGGGTCGTTCGCGCCGCACCGAGTGCCCTTGCGGCCCAGCTTAGATCGCGACCGGCGAGCGCGATCTCGGCTTCGGCGACGATACAGCGCGCGCGGGCCACAGCCTCTTTCGGACCGAAGGCACGCGCAGCACGCTTTAGCAGCGCCTTCGCCCGAACGAGATCACCGAGCTGCGCCATGGCAATGCCTCGAAGCGCGAGAGCCGGCGCATCGTCGCGCAGAGCGACCCGCTTCAATGCGCCCAAGGGATCGCCTGCTGCAAGCGCCCGCGCCGCAGCCGTGATCAGTGAGTCCATCGCAATCCCGTCACACTTGTAACTCCCACCATTCGATGCCTGACGTTATAACTATCTCACGACCAAAGATCACGGCGAGGTAACACCATGCATACATCACTAAAGAATGACCGGATAAACGGGCTCTCTGCAATGAATACGCCACCGATTGTCTCGGCTGAGGCATGGGAGGCCGCACGCCAACAACTGCTCGTGAAGGAGAAGGCCCTGACCCGTACCCGCGACGCCCTGGCCGCCGAGCGTCGGCGCATGCCATGGCTCGCGGTAAATAAGGGCTACGAGTTCGATGGGCCCCGGGGCAAGATGAGCCTGATCGACTTGTTCGGCCGCTGCCGGCAATTGATTGTCTACCGCGCTTTTTTCGAGCCCGGCGTGTTCGGCTGGCCCGAGCACCCCTGCCGTGGTTGCTCCCAAGTGGCCGACCAGGTCGCTCACGTCGCGCATCTGAACGCCCGCGACACCGCCCTTGCGTTCGTCTCGCGCGCGCCGCTATCGGACATCGCGCGTGTCAAAGCGCGGATGGGATGGGAGATGCCCTGGTACACGCTCACGGACGGCTTCGACGCCGACTTCGGCGTGGACCAGTGGCACGGCACGAATGTGTTTATTCGGGATGAAAAGCAAGTATTCCGCACCTACTTCATCAATAACCGGGGTGACGAGCAGATGGGAAATACGTGGAACTACCTCGACATCACTGCCCTCGGGCGGCAAGAGTCATGGGAGGACTCCCCGGCGGGTTACCCGCAGACACCGCCTTACGGGTGGATCAACTGGCACGACAACTATACTGCCGACGCCACGCCCGACCCGAGATGGCTGAACATCGTGGGGGTTGCACAGGCAACGTGGCAAAAAGAAGAGAACTAGGTGTTGACGCAAGTGATCGCTCCTGCACAGGCGTGCTGCGCGGCTTCCGAGCCGGTTTCAAAGCGTGTGTTTTTTGGTGCCTCGGCGCTGCTCTTTATTGTGAGCGCAGCGGCGACCATCGCCTGGTGCGCCTCCATGTCGGCGATGAGCGAAATGCCCATGCCCGGCGGCTGGACGATGTCGATGGCATGGATGCGCATGCCCGGACAGACGTGGCTGCAAATGTTGGCGTCGTTCCTCGGGATGTGGGCAGTGATGATGACGGCGATGATGTTGCCAACTTTGACGCCCATGCTCTGGCGCTATCGCCAGGCGCTCGGCGCGGCGGGCGTGATGCACGTGGGTCGGCTCGCCGCACTGGTCGCAATGGGATACTTCAGCGTTTGGATCGCGTTTGGAGTGGCGGCATTCGCGCTAGGCGTCGCGCTGGCGGCCTTCGAGATGCAAGACCCGCTGCTGGCGCGGGGCATTCCGTTAGCCGCCGGTGTGGCCATTCTTATCGCCGGCGCGATACAGTTCAGCGCGTGGAAGGCGCGGCATCTGGCTTGCTGCCAAACGGTTCCGCTCCGCACGCATATTTTGCAGGCGCGCGCCGGAACGGCCTGGCGGCATGGCCTGCGCCTCGGCGTCCATTGCTGCAACTGCTGCGCCGGACCGACGACAATCCTCCTCGTTGTCGGGGTCATGAACCTGTGGGCGATGACGATCGTGACCATGGCCATCACTCTCGAACGGCTCGCGCCGGCGCGTGCACACGCCGCACGAGCGATCGGAGTCGTCTTCGTGGGGGCGGGGTTGATTCTGATCGCGCAAACAGCCGGGGCGGGATAAAAGCGTCGATCCAATGTCGAAATGGTACGAAGCCGATCGTCGTAAGGGTTAAGGACGCTTGCGCGAGCGCCCGCTTACTCGGTGAAAATTCTTAGGGAGAGTGCGATGCTCAATTTGATTTTGCTGCTGCTCATTGTCGCCATTGCAGTTTTCCTCGTGTACATCGCCCTGAAATCGGCCGATTTTCGCATCACGCGCTCACAATCCATTCAGGCGTCGCCGGAAGCGATCTTCGCCCTGATCAACGACCTGCACGGGTTCAATCGATGGAATCCGTTTGCGCAGAATGATCCGCTATTGAAGCTCGACTACAGCGGCCCGCAGGCTGGAATGGGCGCCAACTATGCGTGGAGCAGCACGGGCAAGTCCGGTCAGGGGCGCATGGAGATCATCGAATCCTCTGCGCCGTCGCTGGTGAAAATGCGGCTCGAATTCGTGAAACCGTTTACTGCGACGAATACGGCGGAATTCTCGCTTGCGCCCACAGCGACCGCGACGACGGTGACCTGGTCGATGACCGGCCGCAACTCTTACGTGCACAGGTTGATGGGCACGATCCTTAATTTCGACAAAATGGTGGGCGGCGAGTTTGTGAAGGGCCTTGCAAATCTTCAGGCGCTGGCGGAACGCTAGCGCCCGAATTTCAGAACTCCAAGGACTGCTGCGCCGAGGGCGGCGGTCCGAGGTGAACACCCTCCAACTCCAGCATGCGGAGCTTTGCAGCAGAACCGCCCGGCGCCGAAAATCCGCCCAATTTGCCGCCGGCGGCCAATACTCGATGGCATGGGATGATCAACGGAACCGGATTCTTGGCCATGGCCTGGCCAATATCGCGTGCGGCTTCGGGTCGAGCCGCGAGTTCCTTTGCGAGGGCGCCATAGCTGGTCGTCTGCCCCCAGTCGACGCGGCGCGCGGCGCCATAGGCTTGCTTGAAAAAGTGCGACTGCTCGTCAAGGTCGAGTAAGAACTCAGAAAAGTCGGTCTTCTCACCCTGGAAATAACGCTTCGCGGCAGCCATCGCATCAAAGACACGTGTCGGGGGCGTCCCCGGCTCGGCGCGAGGCAGACGGCGCAGCAGGCGTTGCTCGGCTGCTTCGGCGCCGCGCGTCGGCAACTGGAATCGCGTGATACCCGCTTCGCCCCAAGCGATGCCGCAGAAGCCGGCCACGGTTTCGAAGATCTGGTAGCGATGTGCAGTTGCGCTCAATGACTTAGCCTCGCAGTTCAGTCGAAGACCAATATGGTGCGGCCAATGCCGGAATTCAATACGTGGCGAAGGCAGCGCAGCGCCGGGCCTGTCCCCGCGGCGCACAAGTGGGCGTATAATCACCCGATCGTTTCTAGCACAGTAGAGGATCTGTATGTCGCTTCGAATCAATGACACGGCGCCGAATTTCAAGGCGCAAACCACGCAAGGTCCCATCGATTTTCACCAATGGATCGGTGACAAATGGACGATTCTATTTTCCCATCCCAAGGATTTCACCCCGGTGTGCACCACCGAATTGGGGTATATGGCCAAGATCGAACCGGAATTCACGAAGCGCAACGCGAAACTCATCGGACTCTCCATCGATCCTGTGGAAAGCCATACCGGCTGGGTCAAGGATATCGAAGAGACGCAGGGTGCCACCGTCAAATATCCGATGATTGCCGATACCGACTTGGCTGTTGCCAAGCTTTACAACATGCTTCCGGCGGAAGAGTCCGGCGGGGCTGCGGGACGAACGGCGGCGACCAACGCGACGGTTCGGTCGGTCTTCATCATCGGTCCAGACAAGAAAATCAAGCTGATGCTGACCTACCCGATGACGACTGGGCGCAATTTCGACGAGATCTTGCGCGCGCTCGATTCGATTCAATTGACCGCAAAACACAAGGTGGCCACGCCGGCGAATTGGAAGCAGGGCGAGGATGTGATCATCGCGGGATCCGTGTCCGACGAGGACGCTAAAAAGATCTATCCAGCGGGCTGGAAGGCGCCGAAGCCCTATCTGCGCATCGTCAAGCAGCCCAGCTGATCGACAAGGGCTAGTGTTGGCTCTGGATCTACGATCTGCGGCGCAGGAGCGATCGCAGCACCAACGCGTGGTTGACTTCTGGGTCGCGCGCCCCGTAAACCAAAGTGACGACTCTGCCTCGAGCAAGCTTGCGCAGTTCGTCAACTCTGGGGTTGCCGGTCAGCTCCTTCTTGTAGCGGCCGGCGAATTCCTTGAAGCGCTCCGGCTTGTGACCGAACCAGACTCGTAACTTTGGGCTAGGCGCGATGTCTTTCATCCAGAAGGTGAAATTTGCGCCGGCTTTGCTGACCCCTCTCGGCCAGAGCCGATCCACGAGCACGCGGATGCCATCCGCGGGCGAAGCGGGCGCGTAGGCGCGTTTGATCATGATGGCCATCTCTTATGCTGCGCGCCCGCTCAGTTCCGACAGGGTCATGGCCAACGCCTTGCGCGCGGCCGGCATACGGCCCACGAGTTGCACGACGGCATTGCGAATGGCCTGTCCAGCTCGACTCTCGATTGTTGCGGCACGCGTCATTCGATCCGTCAGACGGACGACCTTCTTGGCGACATGCTGGCGACTTCTCGCCCATTCATCGAGCGCCTCTGGGTTCCCGGCGTTGAGAGCAGCGGCGATCGCGCCGCCGAGCGACATAGCGTCCTGAATGCCGGTGTTCATGCCTTGGCCGCCTGCGGGACTGTGCACATGCGCCGCGTCCCCGGCAATCAGCAGACGGCCTTTGCGGAATGTCTTCGCGACCCGGTGATGAAGGTGAAAGCGTGAACTCCAGACAATGTCGCGAACGCGCGCAGCGTGGGTTACAGGTCCACGCGCATCGAGGAGCGCCTGAATATCGGCAAGCGTGGGGACCGCCGGTGATGCTTTCACGGTGGCGACAATGCGAAAGCGTTGCTGCGGGATGGGCGCGACGACGACCAGCCCCGCCGGCGAGTACAGCAAGGTCACTTCTTCCGGGCTCATAGGCCAGTCCATATGGACATCCGCCAGCACGAAAACTTCCTCGTAACTTCCGCCTTCGAAGGGAATGCCGGCTTGCTCGCGGACCGTGCTGTGCATACCGTCGCAGCCTACCACGTAGTGCGCGCAAATCGCGTGCTCGCGACCCGCCGAATCCCTGACCGTGACCTGTGCGCCGTCGACGGTGCTTTTCGCGGAGGTCAGCAGGCAGGGACGCAGCACAGTTCCGCCGCGTGCCTCGAGTCCAGCCAGGAGGATGGCTTCGGTCTCGGATTGCGCGCACATCAAGGTGTAGGCGTAGCGGCTGGGAAGACCGCGAAAATCGATCGTGAGCAACGCCCGGTCGCGATCGCGGATCCGAAAGATAGGCACCTGGATGCCGCGCGCCAGCAACTCCGGTACGACTCCGAGGGGTTCGAGTACCTCGAGCGTGTGGGCGTGGATCACGCAGGCGCGCGAGGTATTGGCGCCGGCGGCCTGCCCATCGACAACGAGGTGGGAAATGTTGCGGCGGGCCAAATCGGACGCGAGCGTCAAGCCGCAGGGTCCGCCCCCCGCGATGACAATGTCGACATTGGTTGGGAACGACATGACATGGCTCCCCGTTTTTAATGCGCAGTGGCGACGGCCGACGCGCGAGCGGTTGCCGCCGGCCGATAGGTGCCTGCCTGTGCCCGAAAGCCGACGCAGAGCCGGTTCCAGCCGTTGATGGCGACGACCGCCAGCGAAAGATCCACGAGATCGGATTCAGAAAACTCTGCGCGCGCCGCCTCAAATTCAGCATCGGGGGCGTGAGATTGAGCGACCAACGTCAGCGCCTCGGCCCAGGCAAGGGCGGCACGTTCGCGTGCGGAATAAAATGGCGCTTCCCGCCATGCATTCAAGGCGTAGAGGCGTTGCTCGGTCTCGCCCTCGTTACGGGCGTCCTTGGAGTGCATGTCGAGACAGTAGGCGCAGCCGTTGATTTGCGACACACGCATCTTGACCAGATGAAGAAGCGGACGCTCGATGCTGCTCTTGGCAAGATAGGCTTCCATGTCGAGCATGGTTTTCATCGCGGCCGGCG
>DASYIN010000064.1:0-38531 GCA_035997505.1 Steroidobacteraceae bacterium
CTCACGGCGCGCGATCCCAAGGTCAAATCGGCGATGCACGAAGCCGCCGCCGAAGAAATCGATCATTTGGCCTGGTGCGAACAACGTCTGAAAGAATTGAAAGGCCGGACCAGCCTTTTGAACCCGCTTTGGTACGTAGGATCCCTGACGCTCGGCGCTTTGGCGGGCGCGCTCGGCGATCGCGCCAGTCTTGGCTTCATTGCCGAGACCGAAAAACAGGTCGAATCGCATTTGCGCGATCACTTGGAGCGCTTGAGCCCGAAGGATCAGCGCAGCCGCGCGATCCTGACGCAAATGACTCACGATGAGATGAAGCACGGTGCAAAAGCCGCCTCGATGGGAGGTAAACCTTTGCCGTTTCCAATAACATGGGCGATGCGCGCGACCTCAAAACTTATGACCCGCGGCTCGTATTGGCTATAGGCGATTGCCTTTAGTGCTTGCGATTCCGGGACTTATGTAATAAAACGTGCGCCAGCATAGGCGATTAACCGAACGAAAAAACCAGCGGGAGTGAACATGGAAGAAGGGGCAAAAGCCTTAAGCGATATCCCAGCGATCAATCGTTTCTTGAGCTACTGCCGCATTCGGACAGTCCCTTCCAAGACCGTGATCATTCACGCCGGCGATCTGCCGGACATTCTTTACTACATCATCTCCGGCTCGGTCGAAGTCATGATCGAGGACGAGGACGGCAACGAAATGGTCCTCGCGTACTTGAACAAGGGTCAATTCTTCGGCGAGATGGGCTTGTTCTACGAGCAGCCGACCCGCAGCGCCTGGGTCCGCACCCGTCAGCAGTCAGAGCTTGCCGAAATGACCTACCCGCGCTTTCGCCAGATCGCGGCCGAGAGTCCGGGTTTGATTTTCGAATTGGCGACGCAGTTGGCCACCCGCCTGGACCGCACAAATCGCAAGCTCGGCGATCTAGCCTTCGTCGATGTCACCGGCCGTGTCGCGCACGCCATCATGGATCTGTGCGGCGAACCGGATGCGATGACGCATCCCGAAGGGATGCAGATCAAAGTCAGCCGGCAGGAGCTTTCCCGCCTGGTGGGATGCTCGCGCGAAATGGCGGGACGCGTGCTTAAAGTGCTGGAGGAGCAGGGGCTGCTTCGCGCCACCGGGAAAACCATCGTCGTATTCAACGCGCGGCCCAAGGTCAAGACACGTCCCTTGATCGTCCCGGTGAAGGCCGGCGCGAACGCAGGCGCCGCGAAGAACACCCGCGCCGAACAGCCGGATGACGAAGACGATGAGGATGACGAGGACGACGAATAAGCGCCAGAAGACGGTCCGGGCATTCCGAGGCACGCCTAGGACGCTTAAAGCTTATTTTCCGCCCATTTCGATCTGCGCGCGCATGGCCTTGATGGTGCGCGCGTAATCCGAGCTGCCGAAAATCGCTGAGCCCGCGACGAATGTGTCGGCGCCCGCCTTGGCGATGCTCGCGGCGTTCTCGACTTTGACCCCGCCGTCGATTTCCAGACGAATATCGCGCCCTGCCGCTTTGATGCGCGCACGCGCCTCGCTCAATTTCGGCAGGACCTCCGGAATGAATTCCTGGCCGCCGAATCCGGGGTTCACGGACATCAACAAAATGACATCGATCTTGTCGATCACGTAATCCAGCCAACTCAAAGACGTTGCCGGATTGAACACCAGGCCCGGCTTGCAGCCCGAATGGCGGATGAGCTGAATGGTGCGATCCACATGTTGCGTCGCTTCCGGATGAAAACTGATGTTGGTCGCGCCCGCCTTTGCGAATTCGCCCACCAGAGCATCGACGGGAGACACCATGAGGTGCACGTCGATCGGCGCCTTCACGCCGGCCTTGCGCAGTGCCTGGCAGACCACGGGACCGACCGTGAGATTCGGCACGTAGTGATTGTCCATGACGTCGAAGTGAATCCAATCCGCGCCGGCGGCAAGCACCGAACTGACCTCTTCGCCCAAACGCGCGAAATCGGCTGACAGAATGGACGGCGCGATGATGGTTGCCACTTAGCGCATGCCTCGCGCCGCACGGATGCTTTCGTACGCTTCCTGGATCCGCTGGGTTTTTTCCTTCGCCATTTGCGTCATCGACTCCGGTAGACCGTTAGCCACGAGTTTATCAGGGTGATGCCGGCTCATTTGGCGCCGATACGCCTTGACGAGTTCTTGGTCGCTGATACTAGCGTCCACCTCGAGCTCTGCATAGCACTCGGCCAGGTTGGTGGATTTGCCTTGAGCCGAATTGTGCCGGGCGCGCAGCGATGCTTCCATATGCGCGAACTCGAGCCCGGAGAGCCCGAGACGCTCTGCGATGCCCATCAAAATCCTACGCACCGGCGGCGAGATGCCGTTGCCGGCCAACGCGGCGCGCAATTGCAAATCCACGAACGCACGCAGCAGGTCGTAGCGCAGGCCGCACGCTTCGCGCAGCCGTTCAATGGAAAGTTCCGCATCGTAGCCGGCCGACTTCCCCGTCCTGAAGCACGCGATGGCCGCGCTGATGTCGGCCGCGCCAAGATTCAGCTCGCGCATGAGCCTGCGCGCCGCGTCGATCTCGGCCTCGGAGACTCGCCCGTCCGATTTCGCGACGTAGCCCATGACCTCAAAGGTGGTGCGAAAGAATTCACTGGAGATCGAGGCCGCGGCGTTGGGGGCCGCGGACCGTCCGCCCGCACCGGGATCGAGCATAAAGCCGAAGATGGCGCCCGCCACCGCCCCCCAGACGTTGCGGGTGAGCAGAAGTCCGATCAATGCCCCAAAAAAGATGCCTTTCCAACTCATCCGCGTTGACCTGCACGCCCCGTCCCGCCACAATCGCCGACCTTCAATGGTAGCAGTAGCGAGCGCTTTCACATGGAACAGTCTTCGCATTCGGCACCGCTTTTTGAGACGCGTTTGCGCGGTCTCCGGAAGATTCACCAGGGAAAGGTGCGCGATATCTATGACGTGGACGATGAGCACCTGCTCATCGTCGCCACCGATCGGCTATCTGCGTTCGATGTGGTTCTGCCCGACCCCATTCCCTTCAAGGGTCAGGTGCTGACCCAGATTTCGCTGTTCTGGTTCGGCAAGACGGCTGCGATCTCCCCCAACCATCTTTCCGGCCTGCGCGTCGAGGATGTCGTCAGCGACGCTGCGGAGCGCGCGCAACTGGCCGGCCGCGCCATGGTGGTGAAAAAGCTCACGGCCTTGCCGCTCGAGGCGGTGGTGCGCGGCTATCTCATCGGCTCCGGCTATAAGGACTACAAGCTGCACGGTTCGGTCTGCGGCATTGCCCTGCCGCCCGGCCTTGTGATGGCGTCGCGTTTGCCCGAGCCGCTGTTTACTCCCGCCTCGAAGGCGCCGGCCGGCGCTCACGACGAGAACATCGATTTCGAATCCATCGTCAAGCTAGTGGGAAAAGAATGCGCCGGTGATATACGCCGCATCGCCCTCGAGGTCTATCGATTTGCCGCGGAACACGCGCGGGCGCGCAATATCATCATCGCCGACACCAAGTTCGAGTTCGGCGTCGACAAGGCGGGCCGCCTCTATCTGATCGACGAGGTCTTGACGCCGGACTCCTCGCGCTTCTGGCCGATGGCATCGTACAAACCGGGAATAAGTCCGCCGAGTTTCGACAAGCAATTCGTGCGCGATTACTTGGAATCTTTACATTGGGACAAAAAACCGCCAGCGCCGCACTTGCCGCCGGAAATCATGGCGCGCACCAGCGATAATTATCGCGAGGCCTTGAAACTGCTGACGGCATAACCCATGTTCAAATGGGTCGAGCAACTCGAAGACTCCCTGTTCACAGGATCACGCGCCATGGGGCCTCCCTGGGGGCCGGTGCTGCGCGTGGTGCGATATCCGGCCGCTCTGATCCGCGACTGGCTGCGGGGCGAGATCGGCGTGCGGGCGATGAGCCTCGCCTACACGACGCTGCTGTCGATCGTGCCGCTGCTGGTATTCGCCTTCGCCATCCTCAAGGGTCTCGGCGCCCGCGGCGATTTGAAATTCATTCTGGAGCAATTCTTCGCACCGCTCGGCGGATCATCGGATCAATTGACCGAAAGCGTGCTGCAATTCGTGCGCAATATGCGCGGCGATCTCTTAGGATCGATCGGTCTCGCCTTCTTGGTCTACACCGTCGTCACGACGATTCAGAAAGTGGAGACCAGCTTCAATTTTCTGTGGCGCGTGGATCGGCCGCGCAGCTTCTTGCGCCGCTTCAGCGAATACCTGGCGGTGATGATCTTGGGTCCCATCCTGCTGGCGGTGGCGCTCGGACTTCTCGCGAGCGCGGAAAAGAGCCCATTCGCGGCGTGGGTCGATGCCATCAAGCCCCTGGCCTGGACCTTGAGCACGGTGGGAAAAATCCTCCCCTACGTGATCGTCACGATCATCTTTACCTTCATGTACGTCTTTATCCCGAACACCAAGGTGCAGTTTCGGGCGGCGCTGATCGGCGGCATCAC
The DNA here is from genome assembly GCA_035997505.1 of Steroidobacteraceae bacterium. Taxonomy (GTDB): domain Bacteria; phylum Pseudomonadota; class Gammaproteobacteria; order Steroidobacterales; family Steroidobacteraceae; genus Bog-1198. Next base: position 4,458 of record DASYIN010000064.1, read on the forward strand.
CTCCGGAATCGTCTGGGCGCTAGTCGGCAAGGTGTTCACCGCATTCATTGTGTATTCCTCTTCCTGGGTGGCGATCTACACCGGCTTCGCCGTGGTCCTCACCACGCTGGTCTGGATTTATCTGAGTTGGCTCATCTTGCTGATTGGCGCGCAGCTGGCGTTTTATCTGCAATTTCCACAGTACTTGCGCCATGGCCAGGCATCCTTTGAGCTGACCGGAAGGGATCGCGAACAAGTCGCCCTGTCGATCATGTATCTCGTCGGCCGCGACTATGCTGCCGGCAAGACCTCATGGTCGGCGAACTCGCTCGCCACGGAACTCGACATACCGAGCATCGCGCTGGCGCCCGTGCTGCATTGTCTGGAGAGTACCGGGCTGATCCTGGCCACCGAACAGGAACAGTTCGTGCCGGGCCGGGATATTTCGGAGATTCGGCTGTCCGAGATCTTTGAAGTGGTGCGCGCGGTGCACAGCGGCCGGCTGGCGATCGCCATTCGCAGCGTCGGCCCCGCGGTCACGCTGTTGAACGAGGCTGAAGCATCGATGGAAGCACCACTGAAGGGCCGCTCGCTGAAGGATTTTATCGCGACAAAATTTTGATCACTCGCCGGCGATGGTCAGTTCCTGCACCAGGATCGAACCGACGCGCACGCCGCCTCGCGCATCGACATCATCGCCGGCGGCTGCGATACCGGTGAACATCGAGCGTAGGTTGCCGGCAATCGTGACTTCCGCCACCGGATATTGAATCACGCCATTCTCCACCCAGAATCCAGCCGCGCCGCGCGAATAGTCGCCCGTCACGGTATTTACGCCCTGACCCATCAATTCGGTGAGCAACAGCCCTGACCCTAAACGCGCCAGCATGGCCGGCATGCCTCCCGCCAGGGTCGGCGCCACCAGCAGATTGTGCGAGCCGCCGGCGTTGCCGGTGGTCTGCAGCCCCAGCTTTCGAGCCGAGTAGCTCGAGAGAATGTAGCCGGTCAGCACGCCATCGGCGATCAATTCGCGATCGCGGGTCGCAACGCCCTCGTCGTCAAAGGGCGCGCTTCCCATGGCCTTCGGGATGTGCGGCCGTTCGGCGATGGAGAACCCCGCGGGAAACACTTGCTGTCCCTCGGACTTCAACAGGAACGAGGCCTCTCGGTACTGGCTGCTGCCGCGAATGGCGGCGACGAAATGCCCGATGAGTCCGCGCGCCAACTCCGGCACGAACAGCACCGGCGCGCGGCGCGTACTGATTTTGCGCGGCCCGAGTCTGGCAATGGTGCGCCGCGCACTTTCCCGGCCGACGGACTCGGCATCCTGAAGTTCGTGCCAGTCGCGCGAGCTGGTGTACCAATAATCGCGCTGCATATCCTCGCCGGTGCCCGCAAGGACCACGCAGCTGAGCGTGTGCGAGGTGGTCGGATAACCGCCGACAAAGCCGTGCGTGTTGCCGTAGACATGCAGACCCTGGTGGGTTCCCACCGAGGCGCCCTCGGAGTTGTTGATGCGCGCATCAAATGCCAGCGCGGCTGCCTCGCAGGATTTGGCAATCTCGATGGCGCGATCCGCGCTGACATTCCAAGGATGCGAAAGATCGAGATTCGGCGGCGAGCGGGCCATGAGGTCCGCATCGGCGAGTCCGGCGCTCTCATCCTCAGCCGTAAAACGGGCGATGCTACAGGCCTTGGCGACGGTCGCGCGCACCGCGTCCATGGAAAAATCAGCCGTGCTGGCCGAGCCCTTGCGCTTGCCGAAGTACACGGTGAGCCCCAGGCTGCGATCCCGTTGGTGTTCGAGGGTCTCCACTTCACCCAGGCGCACCCCCACCGACAGGCCCGTATCCTGGCTGACGGCCGCTTCGGCCTGGGACGCCCCGCGAGCCCGGGCCTCTTCCAGCGCGCGTTCGATGATGGACTCGAGGTCCGTTTGGGTAAGGCGTACGAGGGTATTGGTCCCGGCCATCGCAACTCCAGTCTATGTAGATGGGAAATCCGAACGTGATTCTACCGGCCCGAGTGATAGCATGGGGAGTATGACCAACGAGAATGAAGTCCAGGATTCCGGTGAAACGGAGGAGCAGCGCCTCAGCAAAAGCGCGCGCAAGCGGGAAGCGGCTTCCTTGCAGGAACTGGGCGTGAAGCTGTCCGCGCTTCCGGATCAGGAGATCAAGGCGTTGGATCTGCCGGAGAATCTATTTGTCGCATTGCGCGACCTGCGCCGGCTTCCTTCGCACGGAGCCCAGGTCCGTCAACGGCAATACATCGGCAAGTTGATGCGCAATATCGACCCGGAGCCTGTGCTCGCCAAGCTCGCCGAACGCAAGCAGCGGCATGATGTGGAAATCCGGCATTTTCAACAGATCGAGCGATGGCGGGATCGGCTGCTGTCGGAGCCCGCGGTGGCCCTGCCCGAACTGTTCGAGGAATATCCGAATGCCGATCGCGCCACCCTGACCCGGTTGCTCGAAAAGGCCGAAAAAGAGCGCCTGGAGCAGCGTTCGCCGGTCGGCGCGCGGGAACTTTTTGCGTTTCTGCGCCAGTTGCTCGGTTAGATTGGTAAACTTGCGGCGATGAAAGCCTTGGTCGGAGTCATTATGGGATCGTCTTCCGACTGGGAAACGATGCAGGCTGCGGCCGACACTTTGACCCGGCTGGGTGTCGCGCACGAGGTTCGCATTATCTCGGCTCACCGCACGCCAGATCTGCTGTTCGAATACGCGGCTTCTGCGCGCCAGCGCGGCCTCAAGGCCATCATCGCCGGTGCCGGCGGCGCGGCGCATCTGCCCGGAATGACCGCTGCAAAGACCGCTGTTCCGGTATTGGGAGTGCCGATCCAATCCAAGGCATTGAGCGGCATTGACTCCCTTCTGTCGATTGCGCAAATGCCCAGCGGCGTACCGGTCGCGACCTTTGCGATCGGAGCGGCCGGCGCCACCAATGCCGCCCTGTTCGCAGCGGCGATGCTGGCCAATGAGAATGCCGAGATCCGCGCGGCATTGGATGCGTTTCGCGAAGCGCAGACCGCGGCTGTCATCGCCAAACCGGATCCGCGCAGCCCTTGAAATTGATGCATGTCGGCATCGTGGGAGCCGGGCAGCTGGGACGCATGCTTGCCCTCGCCGGATACCCCATCGGCGTGCGGTGCCTGTTTCTCGATCGCAGCAGCGACACCCCCGCCGCGCAAGTTGCGCCCAGCCTGATCGGAGATCTCGAGGACGCGGCGCAGCTTGCCGAGTTGGCACGGCGCAGCGACGTCGTCACGTTTGATTGGGAAAACATCTCGGGCAGCGCGCTGAAGCCCCTGGAGAAGATCACACAGGTTCGCCCGCCGCGCGCGGCACTGGAAGTCTCTCAAGATCGCCTCGCGGAAAAGGCGCTGTTTGCGCGCCTCAAAATTCCGGTGGCGGAACATGCGCCGATCGACAGCCGCGAACAGCTGACCGCAGCCGCGGAAGCAATCGGACTTCCCGGCGTGCTCAAGACGCGGCGCTTGGGTTACGACGGCAAGGGACAATTCGTGCTGCGCGCGATGGCGGACATCGATGGCGCTTGGGACGCGCTGGGCGGCACGGACCTGATCTTTGAAAAATTCCAGGATTTTTCGCGAGAAGTTTCCCTGGTCAGCGTGCGATCAATCAGCGGACACACGGTGTTCTATCCGCTCTCCGCCAACACCCATGGCGGCGGCATCTTGAGGTACAGCGTAGCGCCGTTTCCGAGTGCGCGGCTGGAACGCGCCGCGCGGCTCTACTCGAAGCGGGTCCTGAGCGCCCTCGACTACGTCGGGGTGCTCGCCATTGAATTTTTCGTGGTTGAAGGACGGTTGGTCGCCAACGAAATGGCGCCGCGTGTCCATAATTCCGGGCACTGGACCATCGAGGGCTGCGTCACCAGCCAGTTTGAGAATCATCTGCGTGCCGTCTGCGGCCTGCCGCTTGGCAGCACGCGTGCGCTCGGGGCCACGGCCATGATCAATTTTCTTGGGCTAATGCCGCCGCGCGAACGGTTGCTGGCGGTCGAGGGGTTGGCATATCACGACTACGGAAAAACGCCGCGTCCGGGCCGCAAATTGGGCCATTGCACCATCCTTAAACGCCTGCCGAAGGAGCGCGATGCGGCGCTCACAAGTACACTAAAATTGGTCGAATGGGCCTAAACTGCGTAGCTTAGGGCGAGCCGTCAACTGCTGGACCGTCGAACGAGATGTACCTAGAACTCTTCAAATTGCACGAATTGCCGTTCCGGCTGAGCCCGGATCCGCAATTTTTGTATTTGAGCAAGCAGCATGCGCGCGCCAAGGCGTACATGGAATCGACCATCTGGTTCACCGACGGTTTCGTGGTGATCACCGGTGAAATCGGGGCAGGCAAGACGACCTTGATCGAGACGTTTCTGCGCGAGCTGCAAAGCGACGCGATCGTGGCGGTGATCAATCAAACGCAATTGTCGCCGACGGCATTCCTGCAGACCGTGCTCGTGCAGTTCGGCTTCGCGCCGTTCGACATGAAAAAACCGGAAGTCATTGCGACACTGAGCCAATTCTTGATGGAACAGCACATCAGCGGACGCAAGGTGTTGCTGATCGTCGATGAAGCTCAGAATCTGAGCCACCGCGTGCTCGAGGAAGTACGCATGCTATCGGGCGTGGAGACCACCAAGGAAAAGGTGCTGCGCATCATTCTCGCGGGACAACCGGAATTGAACGAGAAGCTCAACTCGAAAGAGTTGATCCAGTTGTCGCAGCGCGTGCGTCTGCGTTTTCATCTGACCGCCCTCACCAAAGCCGAGACCAGCGCCTACATCGATCATAGACTCGAGGTCGCGGGCTCGCAGGGACGGCGCATTTTCGCCGAGGACACAAACGCGACGATCTACAAATACACGGGCGGCGTGCCTCGCTTGATCAACACGCTATGCGATACCTGCATGATGGCGGCGTTCGGCAAGAACAAGGACACGGTAGGCATTGATGAGGTGCAGGCGGCGATACGCGAATTGCAGTGGGTTGAGTTCGCCTCCGGCACCAATCGGATGAGAGCGCCGAACATGGAGCACGAGCACATGCTGCCCAGCGTGGAAACCGGGCACGTGGTGGGGCGCATCCTGCTCGCCATCGAAGGCAAGACCGTGGTGGAGCGCGAACTGAAGCCGGGGCGATTGGTGATCGGCCGAACGCCCGACAATGATCTGCAAATCGACAGCAAATTCATCAGCCGGCATCATTGCCAGATCGTGACGCAGCAGGATTCTTGTCTGATCGAAGACCTCAACAGCACCAACGGCATTTTCGTGCAGTCAAAGCGCGTGCGGCGCCACAACTTGAACGACGGCGACGTGGTGCAGGTGGGCCAGCACGAGATCATGTACATCGACGAGCGCTCGCCCCGGATGAGAAACGCTCACGATCCCGTCGATGCCCACGGGGCGACGGGCGTCATCGAAAGCCCGAAGATCGGCTAGCGGAAGGTCCGCTAGCGATTGAGGTTCGAGGGCAGTTCGATCGTTTCGCCGCTGTATTCGCGATTCAATTCACGGCAATCCTGACGCCGCAGGAACAACGTCAGCGCCGCCGTCTCGGCGAATACACCGATGAGAAAAGCCGCCTTGCCGGCGAATCCAAGCGGATTGATATAAAAAAGAAAAATGGCGAGTGCGCCGATCAAACCGTAGATGACCGGCAAACTTTCGTAAACAGGACGAGCCAAGCGCATGGATAACCCTCCCCCAGCGCTATGGTAATGCGGTTGCCCCGAGGGAAGCCACCTATTTGACTTAAGATGTGACTTCCAGGCGCCGGCCGTCCCGGCGGTAGTCTTTTCCTACGCGGCGCCTCGGTCTTTTCTGACAGGCCTTAGTCTTTTCCGATCAGCTTTTCCGCGAGCCGCGACAGCCAGGAATTGCGCCATCCCTCGACGTGCAAACGATCATTCTTGGGCTTGGTACGTTTCGCTTCGGACAACAGATCCTGCGGGATCCGGAACGTACCTGTCATTGAATTGTCGGCCATGGAAACTCCGTCGTTTAAGTTCGGAGTGCAGACTACCGAGTCGCAGCCCAAGCCTGATGAGACTTGGTGCACGCTCCGCTGGATTCACCGGCGCCGCGGCTGAAGCTCGTCGCACAGAAGCGACGCATTCAACCTTTGCCAGGTTATGACACGACGTTATGTCAGGGCATTTGTGTGAAATAAACGTCAGTGCGAAATCACCCGCTGCCGCATGGCTTCAAACTCATCGCCCGGCAGCCAGTTCACCGTCCCTCTCGACAGCATCGCCTGCCATCCCAAGGCAAACCCAAATTTAGCAACCGCCTCATCGCTCGTGAAATCCATCGCAGGCGAGAATTCATCGCTCGGCCGATGGTAGTGTTTTGCCGTGTATTCCTCGTGTTGCTGCCGGCCCCATTCAGCCGGATGACCCAGGAATTTCACGCCGGTATTGACGGAGAATGCCGGCACTCCGGCCCGCGCCATGCTGAAGTGGTCGGAGCGGTAGTAGTGTCCGGCGCCGGGTTCGGCATCCGCCTGAATCTCAAAGCCGAACACCGCCGCGGTTTTTTCCACCGTTGGATAAAAAGAGGTGCGCTCGGCGCCGGTGACATTGACGGACTGCGGCATGCCCGTCGGCAGGATGGCGTCATAATTCAAATCCAGGGCGATCTTGCCCGCCGGGATGGGCAGATGCTTGCCGAGATAGTTCGAGCCCAACAAGCCCTTCTCCTCCGCGGTAACCGCGGCAAACAGCACGGGGGACGGGGGCCGCGCGCCCGAGGTGGAAAAGGCATGCGCCATCTCCAGCAGAATGCCGCAGCCAGTGCCGTTGTCGACCGCTCCGTTATAGATGTTATCGCCGCTTGATGCAGGATCGACGCCGAGATGATCGTAGTGAGCCGAATAGGCCACGGCTTGGCCCCCGCCCTCCTTGCCCGGCAGCAGCCCCAATACGTTGTAAGACTCGAATTTGCGTACTTTGCTCTCGATATGCGCCTTGAAGCGCACCGGCAATTCCTTGGCCTGAAATTGCCGCGTGCCCGCAGCCGTCATCATCTCGTCGAGATTGAAGCTGGCCGCGCTCATGAGCTTTTTCGCCACCTCGAGCTGGATCCACGCCGCCGCCTTGAGCTTTGGATCCCTGTCGTTGCCCAGCGCGACCTGCTCGGCGCTCCAGGAGTTACGCACCACGTCCCAGCCATAGCTCGCAAGGTCGGTGCGATGAATGATCAATGCGCCGATGGCCCCTTTGCGCGCGGCCTCTTCGAACTTGTAGGTCCAGCGACCGTAGTAGGTCATGGCTCCGCCATTGAAGAATTTCGGATCCTTGGACGGCGGCTCATTGACGATGACGAGCACGACCTTGCCCTTGACGTCCACGCCCTTGAAGTCATCCCATTTATATTCGGGTGCCTCGATGCCGTAACCGACGAACACAATGGGCGCGTCGATATCGGCGCTGTCGGTCTGGGTTTGATTGCCGGCCACATAGTCCTCGTCCAGCTTCAAATTCATTGCGGCGCCATGGGCGGGCTGCAAGGAAGCGGACGTGGCCGGCAACGTCTTGACGCCCACGAAGTCCACTTTCTGCAGATAGGAGCCGTTGTCGCCGGCGGGTTTCAAGCCATACAACCCAAACAGCGTCGCGATGTAGTTCGCGGCAAGATCGCCGCCGCGCGTGCCCGGGCCGCGCCCTTCGAGCAGATCGCTGGAGAGAAATCGCACATGCTCAGCGATGCGGTGCGCATCGATCGTCTGCATCGACGCAGCCACATTGGCCGGCAATCCCAGCTGCGCCCCAATGTCCGCCGCTTGCGCAGCCCCCCACCACCATCCGGCACTCAAGCCGAGGACCAGCGCTGCCGGTCTGTAGAATTTCATTGAAGTTCTCCAAAGACTAAGGACGACCCCGCCGCTCTACCGTTGCGCGTATCATATCTTGGCCGTCGCACGCCAAGTACCGCTGTCCGCCAGGTACCGCCGCAACCAGACATTGAGCGGCTCGGCAAAATAGCGCGCCACGACTGCCGCAAGCAGGCACGACAGCGCCAGGAATAGCGCGAACAGCGGCAGCTTGGCGGCGTATGGCAGCGTCGCTTTCGGCACGATGTCGCGCATACCCGCCAGCAAGATGATGTGAAACAGATAAAGCTCGTAGCTGTGCCGCCCGAGCCAGCAAATCCAGCGGCTGGGCAGGTATCGAGACAGGCGCGCAGGCGTGTCAAACGCATTGGTCAACAAGCCGACCACCCAGAATGCAATCAAGGAGAAGCCGAATGTCTCGTGTCCGTCGATACCGGCAAAATAACTGATCGCCAACCCGACGCCTGCGGCGTAGCGGATCAAGACACCTACGCGCGGGCCGATCTGCAATTTGCCGTGCAGCACCGCCGCCAGGCAGCCGAAAGCGATGGCATCGAAACAGGCCGGGTACGCGTACATGAAGTAGATCTCATTGTCGGTGTGCACGCTGCGATACACGGGACCGAAGACGATTGCCGCGATGCACAGGGCAATGATGAGCAAGTCGCGCTTCAACAACGCGCAGGCGAGGGGGAAGGTCAGATAAAACACCTCCTCCACCGACAGCGACCAGTAGATATTCAGGCAATAGTTGAAGTAGCCGACCACCTGCATGAGCACGTTGTGCCAAAAAGTCAGCACCGAGAAAATCGCCACCAGAAAAAATGCCGTTGGCATGGCATGTCCCTTCTGGCTGTTCATGAACGAGGGCACGTTGAGCAGCCCCAGCAGCAGAATGACGCACAATGCCAGAATCAAAGGCGGCACGATTCTCGCGAACCGGAACGCGTAGAATTGTCTCAAGCGCACGTCGGCCAACCGCCCGTAGCGCAGCAGGTTGTTCGACGTGATCAAAAAACCGGAAATCACAAAGAAAATCGTGACGCCGTAGTTGCCGTTGATCACCGCCGCCCGGATCCACTTGGCCGGGACCAGTAGCGAGAGCGGGCTGTTCACCAGATTATAGGTGAGCGAGTAATGCAGCAGGAGCACCGCAAAGATGGCAATGCCGCGCAGAAAATCAATCCGCGCGCTTCTCTGCGTACTTGGCGTCAGCCGGTACCGCCGACGGTCAGCGCATCGATGCGCAGCGTGGGCTGGCCGACCCCGACCGGGATCGATTGCCCTTCCTTGCCGCAGGTCCCGACCCCGCCGTCGAGCTTCAGATCGTTGCCCACCATGCTGACCCGCGTCAGCACATCGGGGCCGTTGCCGATCAGCGTTGCGCCTTTGACCGGCGCGCCGACCTTGCCGTTTTCGATCAAATAGGCCTCACTTGCGGAAAACACGAACTTGCCCGAAGTGATGTCCACCTGGCCCCCGCCGAAGTTGACGGCGTACAGGCCCTTCTCGACGGACGCGATGATCTCCTCGGGTGCGCGCGAACCGGCGCGCATGTAGGTGTTGGTCATGCGCGGCAGCGTCATGTGCGCAAACGACTCGCGCCGGCCGTTGCCGGTGGGCGGCATGCCCATCAGTTTCGCATTCATCTTGTCCTGGATGTAGCCGCGCAGGATGCCGTTCTCGATGAGCGTCGTGCATTGCGTCGGCGTGCCTTCATCGTCCACATTCAAAGAGCCGCGCCGGCGATTGAGCGTGCCGTCATCGACCACCGTGACATCGTCCGCGCCGACTTTCTGGCCGATGCGATTCGAGAATGCCGAAGTCCCCTTGCGATTGAAATCGCCCTCCAAACCATGCCCGATGGCCTCGTGCAGCAATATGCCCGGCCAGCCCGGCCCGAGCACCACCGTCATTGAACCCGCGGGCGCCGCCACCGCATCCAGGTTGACCAGCGCTTGGCGCACCGCCTCGCGTCCATGTTCGAACGGCGCATCGCCTTGCAGCAGCTCATCGAAGCCGAAGCGGCCGCCGCCGCCGCTGTAGCCCTGCTCGCGGCGCCCGTTCTGCTCGACGATGACCGATACGTTGATCCGCACCAGCGGGCGCACGTCCGCTGCCAGCGTGCCGTCGCTCGAGGCGATCAACACGATTTCATGCACCGCGGCCAGCGACGCCATGACTTGCTTGACGCGAGGATCGAGCCTGCGTGTATCGGCATCGATGCGCATCAGCCAGGCGACCTTGTCCTCATCCTTGATGGCGTCGAGCGGATCGATCGGCAGATACAGCCGATGGTTCGAGGGCCGCTGCCAGGTCTTGACCGCCTGCTTGCCGCCGCTGCGGGCAATCGCGCGGGCCGCGTCTGATGCCTCGAGCAACGCCGGCAACAGCACTTCGTCGGTGTAGGCAAAACCGGTTTTCTCGCCGCTGATGGCGCGCACGCCCACACCCTGCTCGATGCTGTGCGCGCCGTCTTTGACGATCCCATCCTCGAGCGACCAGGATTCCTCGCGCGACAGTTCGAAATATAGATCCGCGTAATCCACGCCACGGCTCAGAATCACATCCAACACCTGGCTCAAGCGCCGCTCATCGAGCCCGGAAGGCGCCAAGATCATCTTTTCGGCCACGGCGAAGGACGGCTGAATCATCTCGGCGCTGCGTGCATTCATGACAGCGCCGCGGCGTTCGCCAGTCCCAACTGACGATTGTCCAATGCGGGGAAGCGCGCGCGGGATTCCGCCTGGGCCGCCAAATCGATGTCTGCTGTGATCACTCCGGTACCCTTTGCCAAGCGCGACAACACCTGACCCCAATAATCCACGATCAACGAATCGCCGTAGGTTTCGCGGCCGCTGGTGTGCCTCCCGACCTGCGCAGGCGCAACCACGTAGCACAAATTCTCAATGGCGCGCGCACGCAGCAGGGTCTCCCAGTGAGCCCGCCCGGTGGGAACCGTGAACGCGGCAGGCATGGCGAGCCATTCCGCGCCCTGCGACACGAGCTCGCGATACAGCTCTGGAAAGCGCATGTCATAGCACACCGAAAGCCCGAGCTTGCCGACGGGCGTGTCGGCAATGACCGGCTCGCGTCCAGGAAGCACATGCGTGGATTCCCGGTACTGCTCGTCGCGGCCGGGGATGGTCACATCGAACAAATGAATCTTGTCGTAGCGGGCAACCCGCTTGCCTGCGGCGTCGATCAGCAGCGAGGCGTTCGCTACGCGGTGGCTGTCATGGGTTCGAATCACCACAGTTCCGCCCAAGATCCACAGATTGAGTTGCCGCGCGGTGGTGCTCAAGAAGGCCTGGACCATTCCATCGCCATCCGCTTCCGCGACTGGCAGCTTGTCTGCATCCTTGAGGCCAATGAACGAGAAATTCTCGGGCAGACAGGCAATCTGCGCTCCTAGATCCTTGGCCTCGCGCAGCAGCGCGCCGGCCGCGGCCAGGTTATCGGCCACGACGTGGCTCGACGTCATTTGAATTGCAGCGACTTTGCCCATCTATCTCGGTACCTCGGCAGTCGCGGCGGCGGCGTCTGCACTCTTGATGCGTTCGACCGTTGGATTATCCCAACTGCCGGTAATGCGATAATACCCTCGGGCCAGGCCTTTCAGCGGCTGTTTGAACACCTGCGTGAACAACAGCGCGGCCGCGCCGCATACCGGCCCGCATACCAGCGTGCTGGCGACCGGAATGGACAGTGAATTGCCGACGCTGCCCGTCACCACAGCAGTTTGGTCATAATCCTTGTTTTTCAAGCCAACCCGGCCAATCAAGCCTATCTCAGCTGCAGGCCCCTTCAGCAGTACGTTTTCCGTATAGGCATTACCCTCGCGCAAATCGAAATCGCCATGGACGCTGTCGAACGCCAAGCCCTTGTCGGTCAGATCGCTGAAATCGAGCGCCAGCCGGCGGGGCAGCGCCGCGATGCTGGCCAGCCCCAGCACACGGCCCGCGCCGGGCTTGAGGCCGAAAACCTGGCCCTTGTCGAGCGACAACTGCACGCGGCCAATCACCTGAGCGAGCGCCGTGTTGGTCGGCGCGCCTGCCCAAGTCAGGTCAAAGTCCATCTTGCCGCTCCTGGCCTGAATCACATCGGCGTAGCCCAGGTCCTTGAGCGTGCCTTGCACGTCGCTGCTGACCAGGCTGCCCTTGATGCGGCTCAACCCGGCATCCTTGGCGCGCCACTCGCCCTGTGCGCTGATCGTGAAGGTGGGCGCTGTGACGCTCAAGGATTTTAAGGCCAAGCCCTCCTCCTGCTTCGCAAGCGTCGCCGTCACATCGCCGAATTGACGCTCGCCCCAGATGAAATCTTTTGCATGAAAAATCAGCGGCGGAATCGAGTGCGGATCAGCATCGGCCGGCATGTTCTCGGTCGTGCCGCCGGCCCCCGAACCGTCGTTGTCCGCCACATCGAAATGCAATCGATCGAATTGCAGGTTCCAGCCCTCCGTTGAACCGGCACCGCTGGGAATCGTGATCGTGCCGCTCACGTTGGGACCCCCGACATTGATGCGCCAGTTCGGTTCCGACACTTGCAGATCCAGCGACACGTCGCGAAACGCGAGCCCGAGGTAGTCCAATTCGGCGACATTGAGCTTGGCGCCGCGCATGTAGTAGGAAAGCGGTTTGGCGTCCTTGCCCCCCGCGCCCAAGCGCAGCCAGCCGCCCAAATCCAGGCGCGGCACGGAACCGCCCACGTTCAATATCTGCGAGTCGCCGCCGCTGGATTCGCTGCCGCCAAAGGTCATCGAGGCATGTGCGAGGCGCATGCCCTCGGAGTCGGATTCCAAGGCATAGGTGCCGCTGACCAGCGATCCGAGCGCAAAGCTGCCCTGCGGACCGCCGGTTCCCGGCCATTGGATTTCCAGCCACGAGGGCAGCGGGCTGGCGGCACTCTTGTCCAGGGGCGCCGGCAGCTTCATGTCGAAACCGGCCAGCGTGCTGCTGATGCGCAAGGAACGCTCTCGAGCCGGCTCGGGCGTAATTTTAAGGACGGCGCGCCAATCCGTTTGCCCGCTTAGGCCTAAGGACGCAGGCATCGACAGCGCGGTGCGCACGGATTCGGCGGTGACTGTACCGCGAAATTCCAATTGCGTTCGCGTGACCGGCCGGTTACGCGGCGTGCGCGCCTGCATTTGAAAGCTGCCGCCCAAGAGCTGCCCGTGAATGTCGGCGCGCGCGATCTGACCGCCGTCGATATCAAACTCGCCCGCGACATCGGTCGCCATGGTGCTCGAGCCCGGGCGATTCACGCTCGCGCCGTCGAGGCGTCCGTGTATCAGCACCTGCTTATGCGCGAAGTCTTTGAACGGCAGGAATAGTTCCACCGTCGCCTGCAACGGCCCGCTCGCCTCGACGTTCGAGAACGCGTGCTCGGCGATGGCATCGAGCGGAGTCGAACGCAGGTACGTCAGCGCACTCGACGCATCGCCGCTGGCGCTGGCGTGGATCTTGAGCTCGCCGTTGCTGAAGTCGGCGAAGCGCGCATCGCCGGCTTCCAGTTTCAGCTCGCCGATATGGCCGCCCGACAGCCGCGCGCTCAGGCCCTCATTGCGAAATTCTGCCGACGCCGCGAGATTTTCCGCCGGAGCCCACCCCGGGCTGTAGTTCAAGGTCATTCCCTCGATTGAACAGCGCGCCAGGAAAATGCCGCCGCCCTCGCGAAACGGGAAACTGCGCACCGGACCTTGAAACAAGATATTGGCATGCAGGCGTCCGGCGACGAACGCGTCATTGAGCCATGCGAGCGCCCCGGGTCCGATCAGACCGTTCGGCAGGTAGTTTCGCGCATTGCCCACATTGCCGTTTTGAATGACGCCCACCAGGGTCAGCACCGGCGAGGATTCATCGCGGGGCTGGTGCCAGGCCACTTGGCCCAAAATCTCGGCGTCGCGGGTCTTGATCTCCCAATCTCGCGACGCGATCAGCAGCTCCTGGCCGGTTCGCTTCCAGTAAATATTCGCCCTGAGGCGTTCCAGATCAACGGGACGCGGAAATTGAGCGGGCCAATGAAACACGCCGGCACGAGTATCGATGGCAACCTGTCCTCCGCTCTCGTTGCCCGCAATCGAACCGGAAATGCCGCGCAGGCCCGGCACGCCCTTCACCGATGCGTACCCGGCATGCTGAAATTTCGCCTGCACGTGCATTCTCCATGGAGCTTCCGGTGTGGCGCGCTCGAAGGCGATCGAAGTATCCGTCCATTCGCCGCTCGGCGCGATCTCGCGCAGCCGCTCGCGCAGTTCCTTTTGCGGCAGGAACCCGGTCAGCGGCAGCAAGGTTTCCGCGCGCAGATAATCGGCGCGGGCGTGTACGCTGAGCAGTCCCGCCGGTGTTTCCTGCCAACCCACGTCAAAAGCCGATTCCCGCTCGCGGCGGCCCACACGCACCCGCTTGCCGACGAGGCTCCAGCGATCGCCGGCGTGCGCCAGCGCCAGCGCCCCGCTCATCTGGTCAAACCTGGCGACCGGCCCTTCGGGTAATTGCGTCACCACGTCGGTCGCTTCGAAATCAACCGCAGCGTGAGCAAGCGCCGGGCCCTGGCCATTCGCGGAAACATCAAAGGCACCCGCACCCGAATCCAGCTTGCTCAAGTATTCCGGCAACAGCTGGCGCCATCCGGGAAATAAAACGGCCCGCGCGCGCAGCCGCCCGTCCCACGCCAGGCTCTGCGCCTCGCCGCCGCCGCGTGCATGCCCCTCGAAGTTCACGGTTCCACCGAGCGCAGGTGGCATGCGTGCGCTGAAACGCAGCGCGAGTTCACCCGCATCGCGCTGCACATCGATATCCACACCCTCCAGAGTCAACTGGGGCAGCGCTGCATTCCAATTTTCCATGGTCAGCGTCGCGCCGCGAATCACCAATTTGCCTGCCGGCAGGTCGCCAAGCTGCAGCGAGGCCATGGAGGAATTCTCGCCGCCCAGTTCGATTTCGGAGGCCACCGCGAAGCGTGTGGGACCCAGGCGCGCGACCACGAGATTCGGCGAATCCATTTCGATGCGGCCCGCCAGTAATTTGCCGCTGCGGATCAGCTGCCAGATATCCGCCGCGACGCGGCCGCCGGCGGCGCGTGCCAGCACGCGCTGATCGTCCTTCGAGCGCAATTCCAAACGGTCGAAATACAGCTCCGGCCCGTACCAACGAAATGCCGGCGAGACATGCGCAAAGCCGATGTGATAGCCGGTTTGCGCATGCACCCACTCTTTGATCTCGGCCTGATAGTGAGGTGCGCGATCGAGCGCGAGCTTTAGGCCAAGCATCGCGAGCAGCACCAGGACCAGCAGTCCCCCGCAGGTAAACGCCAGGATTTTGCCGAACTTGCGGATTGACATTTACATCAGCACAACATCGTATTGGTCCACCGTATACAGCGCTTCGGTCTGCAGGCGGATGGGCTTTCCCGTCACCAGCTCCAATTCGCCCAATGCGGAGGACTCTTCATCGAGCAGCCGCTCGATGACGTCCTGATGCGCCAGCACCATCAATTGCTGGCACTCGAATTGGCGCGCCTGCCGGACAATCTCGCGGAAAATTTCATAGCAAACCGTTTCCACCGTTTTAACGAAGCCTCTGCCTTCGCACGTAGGACAAGCATGGCAAAGCAGATGTTCCAGGCTCTCGCGCGTGCGCTTGCGCGTCATTTCGACCAATCCCAGCGGCGACACCGATGAGATGTTGGTCTTGACGTGATCTTCATTCAACGCACGTTCCAAGGCTTGGATGACCTGGCGGCGGTGTTCCGGCTCCTCCATGTCGATGAAGTCAATGATGATGATGCCGCCCAGATTCCGCAGCCGCAGCTGCCTTGCGATGGTGACCGCCGCCTCGAGGTTGGTGCGGAATATGGTCTCCTCCAGGTTGCGATGACCGACGAAGGCGCCGGTGTTGACATCGATGGTCGTCATCGCCTCGGTCTGATCGATCATCAGGTGGCCGCCGGATTTCAGCGACACCTTCCGATCCAGGGCCTTTTGGATTTCCTCCTCGACGTGATGCAGCTCGAACAGCGGCCGCGGCTCGGAGTACAGATCGATGCGCGGCAATGCCTCTGGCATGAAGGCTGCGGCGAATTCCTGCATTTCCCGATGCGCGTTGGGTTGATCGATCAGCACACGGTCGACATCCGGACGCATTAAGTCGCGCAGCACGCGCAGGTGCAGAGGCAAATCCGCATGCACCAGATTGCCCGGTTGGGTGCGCAATCCCTTTTGGCGCACAAACTCCCACAATTTGCGCAAATAGATCATGTCGGCGCGCAGTGCATCGCCGGCCGACTCCTCCGCGGCCGTGCGCACGATGAATCCCGCGTTATCCGCAGGCGTAAGACCGGCTTCCACCGCGGTCCGCAGCCGGTCGCGCTCTGCCTCGTCCTCAATGCGCGCCGACACGCCTACTCCCCGGCCCTTCGGCATGTAAACGAGGTAGCGGGAAGGCAAAGTGATGTAGGTGGTCAGCCGGGCGCCCTTGGTACCCAACGGATCCTTGACGACCTGGACCAGGATCTCGTTGCCCTCCGCGACCAGCGAGCGAATGTTCTCCGTGTGCGGCGGCTCGATGCCGGTATCCGCGTGGCGCGCGTCAAAAATATCGGACGCATGCAGGAACGCGGTGCGTTCCATGCCGATGTCGATGAATGCGGCCTGCATGCCCGGCAACACGCGCGAGACGCGGCCCTTGTAGATATTGCTGATCAGACCGCGGCGGCTGGCCCGCTCCAGATAGACCTCGAGCAGTACGCCGTTTTCCACGACCGCGGCGCGCGCCTCGTGCGTGCTGGCGTTGATGAGGACTTCAGTGCTCATCGCGTCGCCAGCGGCCGATGCCGGCCGCCTCGAGCAGTTCCGCTGTTTCGAACAGCGGCAACCCCATGACCCCGGAATAGCTGCCCTTGAGGTCCGCAATGAACACCGACGCGTATCCTTGGATGGCGTAGGCGCCGGCCTTGTCGCGCGGCTCGCCGGTCGCCCAATAATCGCGGGCTTCGGCTGCATCGATGGATCGAAAGGTAACCATGCTGCGGCTGATCTTGAGCTGTGTGCCCGCGGCGGTCCGCATTGCCACCGCGGTCAGTACCTCGTGTGTGCGGCTGGACAACTCGCGCAGCATGCTGATCGCATTCTCCATATCTGCGGGCTTCCCCAGGATTCTCCCGTCGAGCACCACTGCGGTATCGGCAGCGAGCACCGGCGCATTTCCCAGGTCGCGGCTGCGCTGCCATCCGGCCGCGGCCTTGGCCTCGGCCAGTCTCGAGACATAGGCCAGAGGTGCCTCGTCCGCAAGCGCAGTTTCGTCCAAATCAATGCCGATTACCTGAAAAGAAACGCCAATCTGCTGCAGCAAGGCACGCCGGCGCGGCGAGCCGGAGGCCAGGTAGATGAAGTCTGCGGTTTTCACGCGCGGTGATAAGGATGCCCGGCCAGCATGCTCATGGCGCGGTAGATTTGCTCCGCGACCACGACTCTGACCAGGGCATGCGGCAGCGTCAGCGGCGATAGGGACCAGGTTTGATCCGCTCTCTCCAAGACTGTGGGAGCGAGACCGTCGGGACCGCCGATGAGCAGCGCCAGCGGCCGCGCGTCCCGCATGCGCTCGGCCAACCAGGCGCTCAAGCGCTCGGTGCTCATGGGTTTGCCGGCAATTTCCAGGGCCACGACATAATCATCCTTGCCGATGGCCGCCAACATATCGGCGCCCTCGCGTTGCACGGCGCGCAGCGGGTTCTCACCGGCGCTGCGGGTGGCCACGGAAATCTCGTGAAGCTCCAAAACCAGCGGCGTGCGCAGCCGTTTTTGATATTCGAGGAACCCGCTGTTGACCCAGTCAGGGAGACGGGTACCGGCAGCGATCAACCGGCATTTCATAAGAGGATCACGCGCGCGCGGCGCGCTTCGTAACCGTCATATCCCACAATTTCTCCAGCCCATAGAAATCGCGGACCCGCGGCAACATGACGTGAATGATCATTTCGTTCAGATCGATGAGGACCCAATCGCCGTCCTGCTGACCTTCGATGCCGTGGGGCCGAAAGCCGGCTGCCTTGGCCTTTTCGACTACGCGCTGCGCGACCGAACGCACGTGCCGGTCGGAGGTTCCGCTCGCGATCACCATGAAATCGGCGATATCGGTCAAGCCTCGAACATCCAGAAACTTCACGTCCAGTGCCTTCATGTCGTCGAGGGCATCGAGGACGACGGTCTTGAGGGAAGGTGCCGCTTTCGGTTTGGGTGCCGCTTTTGGCTTGGGCGCTGCTTTCGGCTTGAGCGCCGTTTTTCGGTGGGCGACGGCATGGCCGTCTTGTTTCTTTCTGCTCGGGGTCTTTCGCTTTACTGGCACTACGTGGTCCGGTTCCTGGAATAACAATGGGTGTCTAGGATCAGTTTACGCACTGGATCGGGCATGAGGAAGCGCGGATCGCGACCCATGCCGATGAGCTGCCTGACCTCAGTGGAGGAAATCTCCAGTTGTGTCACCGCATGAATAAAAATGCAGCCCGCCCGCGATTCATGCAAATCGTTGATTCGCCCGGTACCCCGATCCACCAGCAGTTCCCCCAGCGGTCCCATCCCGGGCGCGCGCCAGCCGGGACGGTGGGCCACGACCAAATGCGCCAACTGCAGCAATTCCTGCCATTGATGCCACTTCGGCAGGCTCAAAAACGCATCCATGCCAACAATCAGGCAGAGGCTGCGGTCCGGATACTCATGGCGCAGCTCGGCCAAGGTTTCAACCGAATATGAGGGACCTTCCTTGCGCACCTCTCGGTCGTCGACCAGAAACCCTGGCTGTCCGGCGACGGCCAACTGCACCATCTCCAGCCGCAACTTTGCATCGGCAATGGGTTGGTCGCGGTGCGGCGGATTGCCGGCGGGTAGAAAGCGGATTTCCTTCAGACGCAGTGCCTGCTGTAGCTCGAACGCGGTGCGCAGGTGCGCGTAATGAATGGGATCAAAGGTGCCGCCAAAAATGCCCATGGGGTTCATGGGCTTACCCTGCCTGATTCCCCAGTGGCTTGCAAAGCGCCGGCGAAAGCCCCGGTGAGTCCGGTAAGCGCGCTCCAGGCATCCCCCGGCAGCAGCCCCTTGATGACGCGATCGGCACGGCTCGCCTGCAACAGCAACGGCGCCAAGGGCAGTTTTCGCAGCCGACCATGAGCCCGCGCCGATGGCGTGGCCGCCAGGTTCCAGCCGCTGCCTCGCGCGGCGGACCGCAAACGCTCGCGCTCTCGTGCCTGCCACATGCCACGCAACTCCCGCACCAACGCCCACAGCACCAGCGTCGGCTCCACCCCCTCGCTTTTCAGTCCGAGGAGTATGCGCAAGGCGCGCGTTGCATCGCCCGCGGCGGCCGCCTCGCCCAGCTGGAATACATCGTAGCGTGCGCTGTCGCCGACCGAACGCCGGACCAGCTCGGCGCCGATCGGCTCGCCATTCGCCAACAGCCCGAGCTTTTCCAGCTCCTGTTGCGCGGCCAAGAGGTTGCCCTCGACCCGCTCGACGATGAGCTGCGAGGCCTCCGGATCGATGTCGATGTGCAGCATTTTTGCCCGTGCGCGCAGCCACGCCGGCAGCGCCTCGCTGTCCACGGGGAAGATCGGCACCCACACGCCGTGCTTTTCAATTGCCTGCACCCAGGCCGTATCGCTCACCTTGCGATCGAGCTTGTCGGTGATCACGAGGAAGATCAGGTCGGGCGCGCGCTGGGCCGCCAATTCGGCCAGCAACGCGGCGCCCTTGTCCGGTTTGCCGCTCGGCATTCGCAGCTCGAACAGACGCCGCTCCGCGAACAGCGACAGGGATTGGCTCTCAAGACGCAACTCGTCCCAGCTGAAGCTTCGATCAATGAAGAATACGCGGCGGTCCGCATACCCGGCCGCGCGCACCGCGGCTCGGATCGCGTCCGCGGTTTCGCCGACCAGCAAGGGTTCGTCGCCGGAAACCAAGTAGAAGCCGGCCAGCCCTCGGGTCAACGCTGCCGGCAATTGTTCGGCACGCAGACGCAATTAAATGAGCACCGGCATCGGAGAACTAAAAATTGAAGCTGGCGCGAGCAGCCGCATATTCGCCCTCCATGCGCTCGACCAGCGCCGCCACGCTCTCGACCTGATGAATGCCGCTGACGCTTTGTCCGGCGCTCCAGATGTCGCGCCACGCTTTGGCCGCGGTGTTGCCTCCGGTACCGAAGTTCATTTTCGCCTTGTCAGCTTCCGGCAGATGATCGGGGTCAAGCCCGGCTCGCACCACGCTGCCGCGCAGGTAATTGCCGTTCACGCCGCTGAACAGCGAGGTGTACACGATGTCCTCGGCGGCGCTGTCGATGAGCATTTGCTTGTACTCCACCGGTGCATTGCCCTCCTCAGTCGCAATGAAGCGAGTACCGAGGTAGGCCAGATCCGCGCCCAAGGCTCGCGTCGCCAAGACGTCGGCGCCGCTGCTCATCGCGCCGGACAAGATGATGGCGCCCGAGTAGACCTCGCGGATTTGCTTGACCAAGGCAAATGGGCTCAAGAGCCCGGCATGGCCGCCGGCGCCGGCACACACCGCGATGATGCCGTCGACGCCCTGCGCCGCGGCCTTTTCCGCATGACGCAGATTGATGACATCGTGGAATACGATGCCGCCGTAGCCATGCACGGCCTGCACCACCTCGGCCGGCGGCCGCAAGCTGGTGATGATGATGGGCACCTTGTGCTTGACACACAGCGCGACATCCTCTTCCAAGCGGTTGTTGCTGCTATGCACGATCTGATTGACGGCGAAGGGTGCGACCTTCAGCTGCGGATGGGTCCGCGCAAAGCTCGCCAACTCTTCGGTAATTTGCGCCAGCCAATCGTCCAGTTGCGAGACTGGCCGCGCATTCAACGCCGGAAAGGAACCGACAATGCCCGCCTGACACTGAGCCAGGACCAATCCTGGCGTGGATACGATGAACATCGGAGCGCCTATGACGGGCAGGCGCAACCGATCGCGCAAAAGCTCAGGGATTGGCATCTTAAGGCGACTTCAGCAATTAGGGCTTCCCGATGGACAGTCTGGCATTATGGCGCACTCCGGCGATCGCCTCACTGCGAATAGGGTAATTAATTGAAACACATGGCATTGGCATTGATGCTGTCCGCGGCTGCATCCCCACTGACGGCGTTGGCCGACCAGCCGCCGCTGATCGATCGCAATTTGTTCTATGGCGAGGTCGCCATCTCGGGCGCGCAGATTTCGCCGGATGGGCAATCTCTTTCATTCCTCAAGCCCTACAAGGGAACTCGTAATATCTGGGTGAAAGGCGCGGATGAACCGTTCAGCGCGGCGCGCCCCGTGAGTGCGGAAGCTAGCCGGCCGATCCGCAGTTATTTTTGGAGCCACGATTCGAAGTACATCGTGTACGCGCAGGACTCCGGCGGCGATGAGAACTTCAATGTGTATGCGATCGACCCAAAGTTGCCGGCGGATCCGAAAACCGGCCTGCCGCCAACTCGCGCGCTCACGAATCTGAAGGGTGTTCGAACTCAGATTTTTGCCGTGCCCAAGGCCAAGCCGGATATTTTGTATATCGGACTGAATGACCGCGACCCGAAGTGGCATGACCTGTACGAATTGAGCATCTCGACGGGCGAGAAAAAACTGCTGCGCAAAAATACCGACGAGATTGCAGTCTGGCAGTTCGATGATGCCGGGACATTGCGTTTGGCGGTGCGAACCACCAAGACCGGCGACACCGAAACCTTGCGGGTCGATGCCGACGGCTTCAAGCCGCTGTACACGTGCAGCGTGCTCGAGAATTGCGGCCCATTCGATTTCGATGCGGGCGGCAAGAATGTCTACATCGCCACCAACAAGGGCGCGTTGGACCTGACCGAGCTGGAAATGCTGGACGTGAATACCGGCGCCACGACCAAGATCGAAAGCGACCCGGACAGGCGCGCCGACCTGTTCAACGTCGAAATCTCGCGCATCGATCACCGCATTCTATTCACGGAATACGATGACGACATTTTCCGGCGCTACTTCAAGGATCGCCCCTTCGAGGCTGACTACCGCTGGCTGCAGTCGAAACTGCCGGGGCTCGAAGTGGATTTCGGCGCGCGCTCGACCGATGAGAACATCTGGATCGTCAACGCCCACGGCGATACCGAACCCGGCATCGTCTACGTGTGGAACCGCAAAGCGAAAACCTTGGCGCTGCAATACCGGGTGCGCGAGGAGATCCCGCGCGAGTCCCTGGCGCAGCGCAAGCCGTATCACTACAAATCATCGGACGGCCTGGATATCCCCGCGTATTTGACGCTGCCCAAGGGCCTGACGGCCAAAAATCTGCCGCTCGTGGTGTTTCCGCATGGCGGACCCTGGGCTCGCGATTCTTCCGGCTACGACACGACCGCGCAGTTTCTGGCGAATCGCGGCTACGCGGTGCTGCAGCCGAACTTCCGCGCCTCCACCGGCTACGGCAAGAAATTCCTCAACGCCGGCAACGGCGAATGGGGCCGCAAGATGCAGGACGACATCACCTGGGGCGTGAAGTCGCTGGTCGCCTCCGGGATCGTCGATGCGAAGCGCGTCGGGATCTCGGGTGGATCTTACGGCGGCTATGCCACGCTCGCGGGCGTTGCGTTCACGCCCACGGTGTACGCGGCTGCCGTCGCCTACGTCGCACCCTCCAATCTGATCACCCTGCTCGATGCCATACCGCCCTATTGGGAAGCGGGCCGCAAACAGATGTACACCCGCATGGGCGATCCGACGACGACGCAAGGAAAGGCGCTGCTGGTGGCGGAATCGCCGCTGACCCAGGCGAAGGCAATCGTGACGCCGCTGCTCGTAGTGCAGGGCAAGAATGATCCGCGCGTCAATGTGCGCGAGAGCGATCAGATCGTGGCGGCGGTGCGCGACAACGGCAAGCCGGTCAAGTACATCGTTGCGCCGGATGAGGGCCACGGTTTCGCCCGGCCCATCAACACGTTGGCCTACGTGACGGCGATGGAAGAATTCTTCTCGCAATACCTCGGCGGCCGCAACCAGAAGGACGTGCCCGCAGACGTCGCCGCCAAGCTCAAGGACATCACGGTGGATCCGAAGACGGTGAGCGGTGTCGTGAAGTTGAAGGGAGCGTTGGCGCCGAGTACCGCGAAATAGGCCCGGAAGGAGCGCCAGGGAACTTAAGCCCGTCGGCCGATTTTACCGACGGGCACGCTGATCTCGGCGGAGAGTTTCGGCGACGAGCTCTCGCTGCCGCAGTTGTCGCACCCGCCACAGGCAGCCTGCGCCTTGCCCGACGCGGCCCACAGCCGTTGCGCAACTTGGTCCAATCTGAAGGTTGCCGGCGCGGACGCAAGGACGCGGCTTAATACCGCCAGCATGCGTTGGCGCAAAGTTCGCGGGCCAAGCCTGGCGAACGCGTAGCCCACACTCAAGAGCAACACGGCACCGACCAGCAGATCATCGAATAAGTGGTTCATGATGGCGCGGCTGTCATGATAGCGCGGTGGCAATGCGATACGTGATCCATGAGCCGGCGTAGGCCAGCGCGAACAAATACGCCGCCATGATGATCGGGTAACGCCAGGAATTGGTCTCGCGCTTGACCGTGGCCAGGGTCGACAGGCATTGCGGGGCGAATACGTACCAAGCAAGGAGCGCCAGCGCGGTGGGCAGACTCCATGACTGCGTGATCAACGGCGTCAATGCGCTGCTCACGTCATTGCCGGTCGCCGACAGGGCGTAGACCGTGCCCAAAGCCCCAACCGCCACCTCGCGGGCCGCCAACCCCGGCACCAGCGCTATCGATATCTGCCAATTGAACCCGATGGGTTTGAACAACACCGCCAGCCACGCGCCCAAATGCCCGGCAATGCTGTACTGAATCGCCGGTCCCGTGGCCCCCGGCGGCGGCGCAGGAAACGAGCTCAAAGCCCAGAGAATGACCATCAGCGCAAGAATGATGGTGCCGACGCGGCTCATGAAAATCTCGACGCGCTGCCATAGACCGATGGCGAGATTACGCAAATTCGGCCAGTGATAAGAAGGCAGCTCCAGCATCAGCGCCTGGAAGTTGCCGCTCGAGCCTAAGCGCTTGAGCACAAATGCCACCGCCATGGCGCTCGCGACGCCGATCACGTACAGCGCGAACAACACAACGCCCTGCAATTCCAAGCCGCCCCAAATCGTCCGACGCGGAATGAAGGCACCGATGATCAGCGCATACACAGGCAATCGCGCCGAGCAGGTCATCAGCGGCGCAATCATGATGGTCGTCAGCCGATCCCGCGGATTCTGTATGGTGCGCGTCGCCATGATTCCGGGAATTGCACAGGCGAAACTCGACAGCAACGGAATGAAGGCCCGCCCCGACAAGCCCACGCTGCCCATGACCCGATCCAGCAGGAATGCGGCGCGCGGCAAGTATCCTGAATCCTCGAGCACCAGGATAAAAAAGAACAGGATGATGATTTGCGGCAGAAACACCAGCACGCTGCCGACGCCCGCCAGTACGCCGTTGATCGCCAGGTCCTTGATGAGGCTGTTCGGCATCGCCGTATTCAACCAATTGCCGAACACCGAGACGCCGAGCTTGATCTCGTCCATGGGCACCTGCGCCCAGGCAAACACCGCTTGAAACACCAGGAAGAGAATGACCGCCAGGATTACCGGTCCAATGACGGGATGCAGCACCAGTGCATCCACACGATCGCTTAAGGTGATGCCGTCGAGCCGATCGCCGCCGATGACACCGAGGATTCGCCGCACCTCGGCCTGATCGTGTTCGATATCCGCCCGGCTCAAGGGCTGCCATGCCGTCGAAGGCCCGCGCCGCTCGGGCATGGCGGTCGAATCGAGCACTTTGATCAAGGATTTGACGCCGGCCGTTTTGACGCCGACGGTCTCCACGACCGGCACTCCCAGCTCGAGCGCCAGGCGATCGGCATCGATGACAATGCCCTTGCGGCGCGCGATGTCCGTCATATTGAGTGCCACCACCATGGGCACCCCTAAGCGTTTCAAGCTCAATACAAGCCGCAAATTCTGTCTAAGGTTGGTGGCGTCGGTGACGCAGACGACAAAATCGGGGGCGCTCTCGCCGCTTCGGCGCCCGAGCAGCACGTCGGCGGTGACCTGCTCGTCAGGGGTCAGCGGATCCAAGCTGTAGGCACCGGGCAGGTCGAGTATGCGAATCCGCAAACCGGACGGCGTGAGCAGCGAACCTTCTTTGCGCTCGACTGTGACGCCTGCGTAGTTGGCCACCTTCTGGCGGCTTCCGGTCAAAATATTGAACAGCGCGGTCTTACCGCAGTTGGGATTGCCAACCAGAGCGATCAGAGGGCTCGGAGCGCTTTGCGCGGCGTCCATGGAATCTTAAGGGAGCTGCGGCTGCTCCGGACATACTCGGATACAGGCGGCCTCGAATAGACGCAACGCAAAGGTGCCTGTTCCAATGCGCACCGCAATCGGTGCGCGGGCCAACAATCCCCGGGCGACGATGCGCACCGCCTCGCCGGGCAGAAATCCCAGCTCGGCCAAACGCCGGCCGACATCGGCAGGCGCCTTCGAATCCACTCCTGATACGGAAACCACGCGCGCGGAAGTCCCAGACGGCAATTCCATGAGCGGAATGTCGGCATTCGCGGGGGAAACCAGGTCCGGATGGCGGGTTACCATGGACGCAATTCTACATGAGAATCGTTCCCATTACTATTACGGGGTCACATTCCGACCTTTAGACTAAGGCAGTTCCTGATAGTCTTGGATGTCCTTAAGAATCACCGGAGGCGTATGAAATGCCTACGCTTTTTGAGAAGATCATCGCTGGCGACCTACCGGCGACCGTGCTGTACCGCGATCCGCGCGTCATCGCTTTTTTGGACATTCGCCCCGCGGCGCCGGTGCATATACTGATTGTCCCCAACAAAGCCATCCCCACAGCAAATGATATTGCCGACGAGGATGAATCGCTGATCGGCCACATGTTCATCGTGGCGCGCGATCTTGCACGACAGCAAGGTATCGCTGAAAGCGGCTATCGGCTGATCATCAATTGCAACGCACACGGCGGCCAGGAGGTGTATCACTTGCACGTGCACCTGTTGGGCGGCCGGCCTCTCGGGCCGATGGTGGCACGGGCGTAATTGCGAGATATAGAAGGATACGTGATGAAGAAGAAAAAGGCCGCGCCAGCCAAATCACGCGCCGCCCCGAAGGCGCGGGTCAAAAAGCGCTCGGTCAGCGCCGCCAAATCCAATCGCGCGGTCAAGGCGCGGGAGATTTCGCGTCCCACTCCGCGCAGCCTGCCGCGCCGCGAGTTGTATCCCGCGCTAGAGCCGTATCGACACGGCTACTTGCGCGTCTCGGACATCCACGAGATCTATTATGAGGAGAGCGGCAACCCGGCGGGCAAGCCGGCGGTATTCCTGCACGGCGGTCCTGGTGCGGGATCGGACAAGCGCGCGCGGCAGTTCTTCGACCCGCGGCATTATCGCATCGTGGTATTCGATCAACGCGGCTGCGGACGCAGCCGGCCGAGCGCGAGTCTCATTGAAAACACGACCTGGCATCTGGTCGCCGACATCGAGCGCCTGCGCAGGCATCTGGGTATCGAGCGCTGGCTGGTGTTCGGCGGGTCGTGGGGCAGCACGCTGGCGCTGGCCTACTCGGAAGCGCACCCGGAGCGCGTCAGCGAAATCGTGCTGCGAGGAATTTTCCTGCTGCGCTATGCAGAAATACGCTGGTTTTATCAGCACGGTGCCTCCGAGATATTTCCGGATGCCTGGGAAGCCTATCGCGACGCCATCCCACTCGATGAGCGCGACGATTTCTTGAGTGCCTATTACAAGCGGCTGACCGGCACCGATCAGCGCGTGGCATTGGCGGCGGCGCGCGCCTGGTCCGTGTGGGAGGCAGCCTGCAGTTTTCTGTACAGCAATGTCGACAACATCAAGAAATGGGGCGAGGACCAGTTTGCCCTGTCGGTGGCCAGGATCGAGTGCCACTATTTCGTCAACCGCGGCTTCCTGCGCAGTGAGAGCCAGCTGATCGACGATGTGCCGCGCATTCGGAATATTCCCACCACCATCGTGCAGGGCCGCTACGATGTGGTGTGCCCGGCGACCAGCGCGTGGGATCTGCATCGTGCGTGGCCGGAAGCCGACTTGCGCGTCGTAGCTGATGCCGGCCATTCCGCGTTCGAACCGGGCAACACGCACGAACTGGTGCTCGCAACGGATCGCTACCGCAGCCGCTAGAGGGGTAAATGAGTGTCTGAACTGGCTTACATCGGCTTGGCGCGCGCAAATGACGCACGCGAAATTGCCGAGATGTCCCGCGATCTCATCGAACAGGGATTGACCTGGTCATGGACTCCGGCGCGCGTGCAGCATTTTATTTCCGGCCCGGAATCGTCGGTCGTGGTGGCGCGGCGCGAACAACGGGTCGCGGCATTCGCCATCATGCATTTTGGAGACGACGTCGCGCATTTGAATCTGCTTGCCGTCGCGCCCGAACATCGGCGCCAGGGATTGGGATCCCTGCTGATGGATTGGCTCACGAGGACCGCGGTCGAGGCCGGCGTGTTTCGCATCAATCTCGAATTGCGCACCAACAATGATGCGGCCCGAATTTTCTACGCGCGCCTGGGCTTTGATCAACTGGGAGTCGTGCAAGGCTACTACCAAGGCCGGGAAGCCGCGCTGCGCATGTCGCGTCATCTCGCGAAGATCTGATTACGCGGAGCGGACCGTGCCGTCGTGCAAGTCGCCGCCCGGATCGCTCTCTCGAACGGGCGGTTTCGCGCGGCCCAAGGGGAACACGACGGTGACCCGGCAGCCCCGCCCAGGCCCGGTATCCACCGTCATCTGGCCGGCCGCGTCCCGCACCCGATCCGCCACGCTCCAGAGACCAAACCCATGGGCGCGCGGCTCGAACAGGCTCAGCTGCCATTCAAAACCCACGCCCTTGTCTTCGACCACGGCACGCAATTCGTCCGGGACGCGGGTGACCGTAACGCTCGCGGACTGCGCCCCCGAGTGCTTGACGACGTTGCGCAGCAACTCCCTGATGACCTTGAAGACCAGCACGCGCAAATCGATGTCGATGCTCGCATCCTCGGCGGCGACCTTCAGATCGACCTGCAAATTGTCCTTGCTGCGCATGTAGACGCTGAGCCACTTGAGCGCCGGCTCCAGGCCGAGCTCGTAGAGTCCCGGTGGACTCAAATCCGCAATGACCCGTTGCGCGATCGCCTGCACCTCGCGAATGGTGGTGGTCGCCTCGCTGAGCAAAAGGCGTATCTCGGGAGGCGACCGCGCCACGAGCGAATCCAGCGTCATCGACAATCCGACCAGCTGCTGCCCGATGCCGTCGTGCAGATCCACCGCAGTCGCGCGGCGGGCGCGCTCCTCGGCTCCCACCAATTCGCGCGCATAGAGCTTCAGTCGGTCCTGGTTTTGGCGCAGGCGCTCGTTGAGATCCACGAGCTCCGTGACGTCGCGGGCGACACCCCAAACCCGCACCAAGCGTCCCTGCTCGATCACGCCGCGGAATCCCGTGATATAGCTGCGCGGCTGCGCGTTGCCCGGCACCGAGAACCGCAGTCCGTCCATCGCGTATCCCTGGTTCGAGGCCGCGCCCAAATGATCGGTGAACGTCGCAAACCAGGGCATATCGGTGCGCCACTGGTAAGACGCCTCCGCGGGCAGTCCCATCTCGCGGTTCAAGCGTTGATAGGTCAGATTGCTTTCCGCCACGTAGGCATGGGTTTGCAGCCAGGCAATTTGATCGGACACCGGCAGACTGGGATCCATCGGCTCGGACAGCTCGAGGCGCCACACCGCCTCGGAACTATGCTCTATGAAATTGCGGTAGCGTTCATCGCTGGTGCGCAGCATCTGGTACGCGTTTCTCTTCTCGAGCAATACCACCGTCAACAAGAAATTCACCACGACGAGCGTCGCGAGATACAACTGCACGGCGCCGACCCGGACGAAGGGGTTTGGATCGCCCGCGAAGGGCCCGAGGCCGCGGCTCGCGAAGTAGGACACCAAGATCGCGGTCGCGGCGGCGAGAAGGGTCGACCACCGCGGCGGCATTCGAAATGCCGCCACCACCACCAAGGCGAGCAGCACGAACGGCATGTCGAGAATGGTCGTGACACCGCCCGGCAGCGCCGAGAAAACCCACGTCGCCATGGCCAGCAGCGCGAATCCGATGAGCATCATTTCAATTGCCGGCCCGGCCGGCGCGGAATGCTCGCGCGCGCGCCAGCGCACGGCCCATCCCATCACGATCGGTGCGATGCAAAGCGATCCCAGCCAATTACCGGCCCACCATATCTGGCATTCGCGCACATAGTCGGCTCCGCCGAACGTCTGCGTCGTGCCAAACGCGCCCACGACGGAGCTGGCCGCGGCGCCCACCGCCACCGCGGCAATGAACAGCAGCACATTGCGCATCCTGGGAGTGCGCGGAGTGGGAATGAGCCGCGAGGCGATCCAAGCCCCCACCGCGGCGTCGATCGAATTGGCGGCGGCGAAAGTGAGGCACCTAAGCACTTGGAATTGATCCTGGACGATGGCGGCGGACAACAGTTCGATGCTCACCTGAATCGCGATGATCCAAATCCAATTGCGTCGCGGCGAAAGCCACAGCGCCATGAACAAAAGGCCGGCGGCCGGCCAGATGATGGTCAGAGGCTCGATGTTCTCGTGCAGCTCTAGGCCGACCAGAACGAGCAGCATGTATAGCGCGGCGAGGATCCCGAGGGATAAGGCGCCTTTGGCGAATCCGCCGCGTGCGAAATCCCATTGCAGGCCTGGCGGCCGGTCTGCATTGGACGCGGACTGCGTCTGCACGTTGGTGACCTCCCTGTGGGCGGACGATTGTGCGCCAGTTTCTCGCAATACTCCAAAGGTGATGGCCGCCGCCTCGCGGACCACGGATGATCTAGGCTCTAAGACTCATTGCCGCAAAATATGCGGCCCCACGGCCTCAATGGCTGCTGTACCGGTGAGCGCCAATGTCACGCGCAATTCGTTGCGCATGATTTCGATGGCCTTGGCGACGCCCGCCTCCCCCGCAGCCGACAAGGCATACAGGAACGCTTTGCCGATCAGCGCGCCGCGGGCGCCCAGTGCCAGGGCTTTGGCAATGTCCTGACCTGACCGGACGCCGCCGTCGAACATGACTTCGCAGCGTCCGCCGACGGCTTCGACGATTTCGCTCAAAACCGATATAGACGAGGGGGCGCCGTCGAGTTGGCGGCCGCCGTGATTCGAAACGACGATCGCGTCGGCGCCGGTGGCGATAGCTAAACGGGCGTCTTCGGCGTCGAGCACCCCCTTTAAAATTAGTTTGCCGGGCCAACGGCTTCGAACCCATTCGACATCGCGCCAAGTGGCCGAAGGGTCGAATTGCGTGGCGATCCATTCGGCCAATGTGTTGATGCCGCTGGAGCCGCCGATCCGACCGACGAGGTTCCCGAAGGTACGCCGCTTGCCGAACAGCACATTCAAGGCCCAGATGGGCTTGGTCGCGATATCCCATGCATTTCGCAGCGTCAGCCTGGGAGGAATGGTCAAACCATTGCGCGGATCGCGGCGACGTTCGCCGATGACCTGCAAATCGAGCGTGAGCATCAATGCGGAACAGTGCGCCGCCGCCGCGCGGTCGATGAGTTCCTGATTGAAACCGCGATCGCGCATCAGATACTGCTGAAACCAAAAAGGTTCCTTGGTGGCTTCTCGAACATCTTCAATCGAACAAATCGACATGGTGCTCAAGCAAAACGGGATGCCGCAGGCAGCCGCCGCCCGCGCGCCGAGAATCTCGCCGTCGGCATGAAACAATCCCGCAAGGCCCGTCGGGCCAATGCCTAACGGCATGGAGACAGGCGAGCCAAGCAAGGTGGTGGCCAACGATATGGTGGACATATCCACCATCACGCGCTGCCGAAAGGCCATGGCATCGAGATCCGCTGCATTGCGCCGAATGGTGCGCTCATCGTAGGAGCCGCCGTCGGCGTAATCGAAAATCGCCCGCGGGATGCGGCGCATCGCCTGCCGCCTGAAATCATCGATGCTGAGAAACAGGGCCATCCCGAGAGTGTACGTTTGCGCGCGGCCGGGCGGCAAATGGGCGCGGCAGCGAGTGGGTAGGCCCGGGCGCCGGCACCGGGCTTCCCACCCGGCGCCGAGCTTTCTACTTTGAATAGGCGTTACGCGGTAATCGGCGCTTTCGGCTTAAAGCGAAAGCCACACGTCGATTCCGCCGTGCTTGGTGCAAGCCCGATTGCGATCGTGCGTTGAGGTGAAAAAACCATCGTGACAGCGAGCCGAGGAGTGCGGATGGTCGTGACGGTAACGCTCGGCCTGATTGTCACCTCGCTGATGGTCATCCCGATGCTCGTCGCGGTGTTCATCGCGGTGCTCATCGGCTTTCATCGCGTGATGATCGTCCGGTCGATCCTGCGCGCTGACCAGCGCCGGGGCCACCCCGGTCATTGCGACGGCGGTGAGTGCTAGCAATGTCGGCTTCCAAAGGTGTTGACGCATGGTGAAGTCCTCATTTATGGATGGTCAGCGCATGCTAGGCGTCCCCTGAAAACCCGCAAGGTCCCGCCCGCTACCACATCCTGTCGGCGTCAGCCTACGCAGCTTAGGCAAAAGTACCCATCCAACCGGACGATGGCTTAAGCTTCGGATGCTCTGGTGGGGAGAACCATTTTGCGAATCAATAAACTATTCATGTGCGCCGCCGCTGCGCTGACATCAAGCGCAGGCGTGGCCGCTACCCTGCCTGGAAACGTGGACACGGCACGACTTCTGGCCGCGGACGCCGAGCCGCAGAACTGGTTCACGGGCGGCCGCGACAAGGACGGCACCTATTTTTCACCATTGAAGACAATCAATTCCGACAACGCCAGACAGCTGGGCTTTGCCTGGAGCTACGATCTGGGTCAGCCGCAACGCGGCCAGGAAGCCACGCCGCTGGTGATCGATGGCGTGATGTACACCTCTGGGACGTGGGGGTATGTCTATGCCATGGATGCGGCCACCGGTAGGGAACTATGGCGGTATGACCCGAAAGCCGATTTCTTCATGGGCCGCAATCCCTGCTGCGATCTCGTCAACCGCGGCGTCGCCGTCTGGAAAGGCAAAGTATTCGTGGCTTCCGTGGACGGACGCTTGCATGCGATTGACGCGGCGTCGGGCAAGAAACTCTGGGAGGCCGATACCATTGTCGACCGCAAACTGCCGTATTCCAGCACCGGAGCGCCCCAAATAGCGGGCAGCGTGGTGGTCATCGGCAACAGCGGCGCCGACATGGGGCACGGCGCCGTGCGCGGCTACATATCCGCCTACGACTTGGAATCCGGCGCCCTCAAATGGCGTTTCTACACCGTCCCGCCCGCGGTCGGTCAACCCTACGAGAACCCCGAATTGGCCGCGGCGGATAAGACCTGGGATCCGCACCGCAAGCCCGAGTTCAAGGGCGGAGCCACCGCTTGGGATGGATTTGCCTACGACGCGAAGTTGAACCTGCTCTACTTCGGCACCGCCAACGCGGCGCCTTATGACCTGCGGCAGTTGGGACCTCAACAACTCGACAGTCTTTACGCCACGTGCATCATCGCCGTCGACGCCACCACGGGGCGCATGGCCTGGTACTACCAGGAAACGCCGCACGACAGTTGGGACTACGACGCCGTGCAAAAAATGGTGCTGGCCGACATTACCATCGATGGCGCGCCCCGCTCCGTCATCATGCAGGCGTCCAAGAACGCATTCTTCTATGTACTGGATCGCAAAACCGGAAAGTTGTTGTCCGCGAAGGACTATGCGTTCATGAATTGGGCGACTCACGTCGATATGACAACGGGCCGTCCGGTCACCACCCCGCAATCGGATTGGTACAACACCGCCAAGCTGACCTATCCGTCTTGGTTCGGTGCCCATACCTGGAATCCCATGTCCTATAGCCCGCAAACGCGCCTGGCTTATATCCCCGTGATCGACGTACCGACGATCTGGGTCGACCTGTTGCATAACGGCAGCAAGCTGAAGTACGTCGAAGGATTTTTCACCGTGCAGGGCATCATTCCCGACGACACCTATGACTCCAAGGATGCAACCCGTCTGTTCGGTCCGGTGCCGGACGCGCAAGCGATCAAGGCCGCGCGGCATGTCAAACCGGTGCGAGAAGTGATTCGAGCCTGGGATCCGGTGGCGCAAAAGGTCGTGTGGGAACATGAAACCTCGTCGGGCATCCGCGGCTATGACGGCGGTGTGATGTCGACAGCGGGGAATCTGGTGTTTCAAGGCCGCGGCAGCGGCGAGTTATGGGTCTATGCGGCCGACAGCGGCAAAGTGCTCAAGGTCATCAAGACCGGCAGCCACATCATGGCGGCGCCGATGACCTACGCCGTCAACGGCGAGCAGTATGTCGCGGTTCAAGTGGGCTACGGCGGTACCGCCATCACCGTGGCGCCCATACCTCCGAGCAGTGCCGCGCTCAAGTATCAAAATACCAATCGCATCATTGCCTTCAAACTGGGTGGCGGCGCCGTGCCGATGCCTCCCCTGCGCACCGATCCCGACTTCCCGAAACCGCCCGAGCAGAAAGCGACGCAGGCGCAGATCGACGCCGGCGAGGTGACGTTCATCGAGCAATGCACACGCTGCCATCAGCTCGGCCCGAGCACCACGCCCGATCTTCGCAAGCTCAACGACGGACTACACGTTGCCTTCAAGGATATTTTGTTGAGAGGCGCATTGGCCCCGGCCGGTATGGAACGATTCAACGATATTTTGAGCGAAAAAGACGCCGACAATGTCCATGCCTACCTGATCGAGCAGAGTTGGATCGCCTACCGCGCCCAGCAGAGCGCGGCCGCGCACAAATAATGCTCCAGCCGGGACTCATGATGGATCGGCCCTTGCTGATCTCCAGCATCCTCGAGCATGCCGAGGCGCAGCACGGCCAGACGCAAATGGTTTCGCGCGAGACTCACGGACCGGTGTTTCGTTACACCATCAAGGAGTGCGCGGCCCGGGTCAAAAAACTCGCCAATGCGCTCGCAGATCTGGGCCTGCCGCCCGGCACCGCAATAGCATCGCTCGCATGGAACAATCACCGCCATGTCGAGATCTACTACGCCGTGTCCGGCAGCGGTCTGGTCATCCATACCTGCAATCCTCGACTGCATCTCGAACAGCTGATCTTCATCATCAATCACGCGGAAGATCGTGTC